>CAMHPA010000073.1 GCA_946186925.1 uncultured Bacteroidota bacterium
TGTATAATACCTAATGTCATAATTTTCACATCTTTTTATTGTGCATAGAGAATCTTTATACAAGGCTATATCGTTATGTTTATAACTATTTGGATTATAAGGATTAAGTAAGTCGTTGCCATCCTTATCCAATATTGAGAACGTTACAACAGGTGTTGGAAAATAACCTCTTATTATTCTATCTTCATTTTCTTTTTGACAAGAAAAAAGCAAGCAGCAGATACCGATTAAAAATATAGTGTTTTTCATATTATTTTGCTTTTATACCTGTTAAGTAGCCTCTTTTGTATTGGAAATTAAACTTTTCACCTTTTTCATTCCTTATATAAGGGGCGTCGATATGTCAAAGATATATTTTTTCTAATTAATAAAAATTAGATAAAAGCAATTGCGGTAAAATGCGAATGAGCCCCCTTGGCGGAAGCCCGTTCGCAGTCTCATTTTTGGGTGATATGAAGCGGCGTTAGTAGTTGTCGCGCAGTTTTATGTTGCCATATTTTGCTGACACCTTGATTGTTCCGCCTTCGTTGGCGTTACCCATGCGGCCCTTTGATGATTTGTCGTTGTCGCGCGTCACTTGTTCCTGATAGACAAGGTTGTGGTTCGGCGTGCTGATGTTGCCGTATTTGGTTTTCAGGTCGAACGAGTAGTTGCGTACGTCCTTCACATCAATATCGGAATCAGAGTATTTGGCGTTGATGTTGATGTTTGCGAAATCGCGGCCAACACCACTGATAGACACATTGCCATACTCAATGCCGATGTTGGCCATCACGCCCACGTAGCCCAACTGAAGTTTGGTGTAGCGCGTCGAGACGTCGATTTTGTCGGTGTTGGCGATGCTGATGTTGTCGTAGGCCGACTCAATGGCCACTGTTACGGCTGTGCCGATAGTGACTTTCGAGTATTTGCTCGACACGGCTACTGCCTGACCGCGGTCGATGGTGATGCCCGAGTAACTCAAATTGACACCACCAATGTTCATCTCGCCAATTTCCGATTCGCGCGAATAGGCCAAATCAATCACTGGGAATCCGCCCGTAAGGTCATTCAACTGTTTGATTTTCAAGTCGCCGTAACCAACCTTCACGCTTGTGCGGCCGTTCAGTCGGTCAATAATCACATTGCCGAACTTGTTCGACAGATTGATGTTGGTGTAGGCTGGCATCACAATGGTGTAACTCAAGTCGAAGTTTTCGTATTTGAGCGAGTTGGGCACTTCGGCGCTCACCGAAATCTTGTTGTCGGCCATCACTGCCGATGGCGTGATTTTCAAGCATGTGCGTTCGGCCTCGTCGTCGCTGCCGCCGCGTCCTGTGACAACGGCCTCAATGGTCACGCGGTCGTCGTCGGTGTTCTCAATCACAATGTTGCCGTTGCGGTTCACAATCTCGAGCAGCGTGTTCTGGTCGATGCTGAACTCGTAGCGGATTGTCTTTTTGAACTCTTTTCGAGCGGCCTGGGCTGGTAAGGTCATCAGCAGAACGGCCGCCGCCATCAAACTATAAATCAACTTTTTCATCTTGTTTCGTATTTAATTGTTTGATACTATTCAGATTAGTAATTATTTGGTTCAACACTTCAATTTTTGTCTGATAGTGATTTATCATCGCGTCAATCAGCACGGGATTGTCGGGGTTGGCCTTCAGCTCTTTTTGCAGATTGACAAACAGTTCGTCCATTTCCGACATCTCTTTCAGCAGTTCGGCTTTCTGTTGCTCGTCAACGGTTTCAGTCTTGCGGATTTCGTCGAGACGGTTGTCGACAAGGTTGATGTAGTAGTTCTGCGTCTCGCTGTACTCGGGCTCAACCTTTGCCTTCACGTAGTTTGTGGTGCGCTCAATGAGTTTCATTGGTGCATCGGGGTCGGCGTTGGCCATCTCGGCCTCTATCAGCCTGACACCGCGGTGGATGCCCGTGCTGACCACGGTTGCGCCCAACACTATCGCAATCACCGCCACGGCGGCAATCTTCAGAATCTGGGTGCGGTTGCGGCCAATGGTGTGGCGCTGCTCGGCCTCGAGTTTCTGCATGAAGCGGTCGAAGTGGCCGTCCATTGGTTCGCAATCGTCGAACTGGCTGCGGTTCTGTTCAATAAATTTCTTTAACTCATCCATATCTCGAATTTTTTCGTTTCCAAAAGTTCCTGTAGTTTTTTTCTGGCCCGTGAGTAGCCCGTGCGCACGGCGGCGTTGCTCATTTCCAATATCTGGGCAATTTCCTCGTGGTCGTAGCCCTCAATCAGATGCAGGGTGAGCAGCACTCTGTAGTTGTCGGGCAGCGAGCCTATGGCCAACTTCACCTGCCCCACCTTGTAGTCGACCTCGCCGTCGTCGTAGGGCTCGGAATCGATAACAGTGCGTCCTTCCTCGAGCGGGTCAAGGTCGAGTTTGCGTTTCCGAAGCGCATCGAGCGACCGGTTCACCACAATGCGCTTCAGCCACGCGCCGAAACTCACCTCGCCGCGGAACGAGTCGATGTTCCGGAACGCCGCAAGAAAAGCCTCCTGCATCACATCTTCGGCCTCCATCGAGTCGCGAACAAACCGCAGACAGGTGTTGTACATCGCCTTGTAATACAGTTTGTATATCTCGAACTGGGCCTTGCTGCTCCCGTTCCGGCACTCATCAATGAGTCGACTGTTAATATCTACGTAGTTCGATTCCAAAATCACTTATCAAATTACACCATAAATGACGCGCCAATTTTTCAAATGTAACACTTGTCGGGGGATTTTTTTTGATTTTTGACGACAGACTTCAAGCGATATGATTCCGGTTGTCTTTAGCCTGATGTCTGTTGTCCAAAATTTTTACCTTTGACACAACAAATTTATCGCATTATGGCTATCGATTTGAATAAACTGACAGGCGGCGGCACGTGGCGCGACGCGGCAAAGGCGGTCGTCTATATTCTGGTGGGCACATTTGTGCTGTCGCTGGGTTTTGTGCTGTTCATCAACCCCTACAAGATTGTGCCGGGCGGCGTTTACGGCATTTCCATTGTCATTCACCACTCCACCAAGGGAATGTTCGACCTGTTCCCTGACGGCACGCCCATCGGTCTTGTGTCGGCCTGCCTCGACACCATCTTGACCATCATCGGCACGAAGATTCTGGGGCCGCGCTTCGGCTTCAAAACGGTGCTGGGCTTCATCTCGACGGCAGTGTTTATGGATACGCTCACTGCCTTCATTGGTGAGAACGACCCGCTCGGTCTTGCCGACGACCTGCTGCTGGCATCGGTGTTCGGCGCCACCATCATCGGCATCGGGCTGGCCATTGTGTTCAAGTCGAAGGCCACATCGGGCGGCTCCGACATTATTGCGGCCATTATTGCCAAATACACTCACCTGCCCATCGGCCATCTGCTCATCTATGTGGATAGCGCCATTGCATTGTTGGGACTTATCGCGTTCAGCGATTGGAAGATACCATTGTACTCGTGGCTGGTGATTTTCATCACGGGCAAGGTGGTGGATATGATTCTGGAAGGCGCCGGGCACGAGAAAATGCTGCTCATAATATCGGACCATCACGAAGAAATCCGCGAGCGCCTGCTCAACGACCTTGGCCGCGGCGGCACCTATCTGAACGGCGAAGGAATGTACGGCGGTACGCCTAAAAAGGTGATTTACACCATTGTGGATCGCCGCGAAGTGCTGATTCTTGAAGAGCACATCAGCAAAATCGACCCGAACGCGTTTGTGGCCGTGATTGAAGCCAACGAGATTCTGGGCGAAGGATTCAAATCGCTGACGGAAAAGACGAAAGGGTGACGGGACGGTGAATCGGTGAATCGATTGTTTGACAACGGACTTCAGACAACAGACTTCAGACAACAGAATTCGGACAGTGGTCGTAATTCGTAATTCAAAATTCGTAATTAACTAACACCCAATCCCCAACACCTAACACCAAAAAATCATTCCACCGTCACGCTTTTGGCAAGGTTTCGCGGTTTGTCGACGTCAAGGCCGCGCGAGACTGACGAGTAGTAGCCGAACAGCTGCAGCGGAATCACCGTCAGGCTGCCGGCAAAATGCTCATCAATGTTCGGCACGTAAATGGTGAAATCGGCGGTATCCTCAATGTCGTAGTGCCCGGCGGTGGCCACAGCCATCAGGTAGGCGCCGCGGGTCTTGCACTCAACCATATTTGAAACGGTCTTCTCGTACAGGCTGTTCTGCGTGAGAATGCCCACGAGCAGCGTACCGTCCTCAATCAGGCTGATTGTGCCGTGCTTGAGCTCGCCGGCGGCGTAGGCTTCAGAGTGCACATACGAAACCTCCTTCATCTTCAGGCTGCCCTCGAGCGCCACGGCGTAGTCGATTCCGCGGCCAATGAAAAAGGCGTCGTGGGCGGTTGAGAATTTCGACGCGAACCACTGAATGCGCTCTTTGTCCTCGAGCAGGCCCTCGGCCTTGTCGGGAAGGGTTTGCAGTTGGGCAATGTAGTATTTGTATTTCTCCTCGTCGATAACGCCGCGCTCAAACGCCAATTCAACCGCAAGCACGTATCCGATAAGCATTTGCGCGCTGTAGGCTTTGGTGGTAGCCACGGCAATCTCGGGCCCGGCAAGGGTGTAGAGCACGTGGTCGGCCTCGCGGGCAATGCTGCTGCCCAAAACGTTCAGAATGGCCAAGGTGCGAATGCCGCGCGATTTGGCTTCGCGCAAAGCGGCAAGGCTGTCGGCCGTCTCGCCCGACTGCGAAATGACAATCACCAACGCGTTGTCCTGCAGAATCGGGCAATGGTAGCGGAACTCCGACGCCACATCGACTCTGACGGGGATTCGCGCAATGTCCTCAATCACATATTTGGCCGCCATTCCCACGTGCCAAGCGCTTCCGCAAGCCACAATGCTGATTTCGGAAATGCCGCGCGCGATTTCGGGCGTGATACCGCTTTTGCTAATGTCGAGCCGGCCGTCGTTCAGCAGCGAGTTGAGCGTGTCCTGCAGAGCTTTCGGCTGCTCGTGAATCTCTTTAATCATAAAATGCTCAAAACCACCACGCTCGGCGGCGTTGGCATCCCACGTAATGTGAACGGTCTCCTTCTCGAGCTGTTCCTCATCGATATTGAAAAAGCTGACATTGCCGGCCTCAACGCACGCCATCTCGCAGTTGCCCACGTAGTAAATGTCCTGCGTGTATTTCAAGATTGCCGGCACGTCCGACGCAATGAAAGTCTCGCCTTCGGTCACGCCGATAATCATCGGGCTGTCCTTGCGTGCGGTCCAAATCTGATTTTGGTGGTCGCTGAAAAGGATTGCCAAAGCGTATGAGCCGCGGATTCGCATCATCGCTTTCGCGATAGCTTTCGACGGTGTCGGGTATTTTTTGTAGTAGTAATCGACAAGCTTGACGGCGACTTCGGTATCGGTCTGTGAATAAAACACATAGCCGGCCTTTACAAGTTTTTCCTTCAGTTCGGCGTAGTTTTCGATAATGCCGTTGTGAACACCCACAACCGCCGAATCGTCAGGTTCCGTGCCCGAAATGTGCGGGTGTGCGTTGGCTTCGTTCGGCTCTCCGTGAGTGGCCCAGCGTGTGTGGCCAATGCCAATGCAGCCTTTCAGCGTGCGTCCGCCGTCAATTTTTTCCGACAGCACCTTGAGCCGCCCTTTGGCCTTGACAACCGTTGTGTGGCCGTCGCCGTCGCGGACTGCAATGCCCGCCGAATCGTAGCCCCGGTACTCCAGCCGGCAAAGGCTGTCCATCAAAATCGGTGCAGCCTGCTGCGGCCCCACATATCCTACTATTCCGCACATAATTCTTTCGTTTTAAGGTTCGTATTTGTTCCGTTTCCGGATTTTTGTCTCGGCAAAATTATTGCAATCACACACGCCTCAACGCTTAGGGCCACGCATTTACGGAATTTTCTTATCAACATTCCGCATCTTTTTTGCGTCTCACGCTTTACACCTTTCGCCTTACACAATTATATTTGGCATTTCAAACGCTATACTATCGATGAAGATAAAAGACAAAATATCAGCCTGGTTGCGAGCCTTTAAAATCTGGCAGAAAACCGGCAACGGCATCTGGGTGAACACCCGCACCGAGCGCGAGCGCAAACGGCAAGGCATCTTCCACGGCGCTTTCGACAGCATTCCGTTCCTCAACGACGACGCCAAACGCACGTTCATCCACCTTGTGCTGCGCCCCGGCTATATGATTCGCGACTACATCAGCGGCAAGCACGACATCTATATGGCGCCCATTGCCTCGCTTATCATTTTTTACTCGTTTTTCACGATGGTGTCGGCGGTGGTGAATCCCGATTTTAAGCAGGCCGAGTCGCAAGTCAAAACCGACAGCACAACCATCGTCTATGACGACACTGTCGCAATTAATCTCACGCAGGGAATTTCAAACGACACCGCACCAAAACACGACTATACATTCTCGTTCGACCTTGGCGGCGATGACGCTGTTACCGACACAGTAATCAGTGCTTGGGGAAACCGCACCGGCAAGATGTTTTTACACGGCTATCAGCTTTTGCATCTCGACAAGTATCCTGACAAAGTCGATACGCGGTGGAAGGCGTCGCTGGCGGCGTTCGAAGCCACAATGCGCAACCAGGGAGTGACAATGTTCATTGGCGATTTGCTGCTTCTGTGGATGGCTGTTTTTGTCGGTCTTCGCCGAAAATACGGCGTCAGGCTGGCGGCGGCGGCCTCAATGGCGGGCTATATGCTATGCCAGGTCTGCTTTTTGCGAATGTTCACAATGCTTTTCACATTCGGCCGCTCGTTGGATGCGGGCGTTCTGCTCACAATGCTGGTACTTATGATTGATTATCACCAAATTCTGGGTGTCAGCTACAAACGCAGCTTCTTGCTCACAATAAAAACCGGACTGCTTTATGCGGCCTGCCTGATGGTGGTTATTCTGCTTTTGCTGGCCGTTGTGGCGATAGCGGTGAAGTGAGGCGAAAGATTTAAGTTTTTAAAGTTTTAAGTTGTAGGTAATCAAGCGATTGACAATATCACTTGTTCGCATATGCCTTATGCCTGACGCAAACACTAGCACCCAACTCCTGACTTTCTCTCAAAATCCCCCGTTTCGTATACAGCACACCCCGTTTCGTATACAATTAAAAATTGGTGATGGCGGCCAATCTACTTTTGGCACCAGAAACTTAAAAACAATTGGATATGAAACGGATTTTAATCTTTGCAGTTTGCTTATTGCTTCAGAATCAGTTGGTTGAAGCACAGTCGTTCACACAGAACATTAGAGGCTTGGTTTTCGACGCGGCGTCGGGCGGTCCTGTGCCGTTTGCCACGGTTTTCCTTGACGACCAGCCTACGCAGGGCACCGCAGCCGATGCCGACGGACGGTTTGTGATTAAGAACGTGCCCGTTGGCCGCCATACGGTTGTGGCACAAGCAGTTGGCTATGAACCGCTGATAATGAAAGAGTTGATGGTGTCGTCGGCAAAAGAGACGTACGTTGAGGCGGGGTTGCACGAGTCGGTGACAACGTTGGGCGAGGTGACCGTCCGCCCCAAAATCAACAAGCAGCAGCCGCTCAACAAGATGGCTTCAACGGGCGCGCGGATGCTCTCGATTGAGGAAGCAAGCCGCTATGCGGGCGGTTTCGGCGACCCCGCGCGCTTGGCAAGTTCGTTTGCGGGCGTGTCGCAAGACGGCTGCACCAACGGCATTTCAATCCACGGCAACGCGCCGCGCCTGCTCTCGTGGCGCATTGAGGGCGTCGAGATTCCGAACCCGAACCACTTTGCCGACATTTCGGTGGCAGGCGGCGGACTGATGTCGTCGTTAAGTGCTTTTGTATTAGGTAATTCCGATTTCTTCACAGCCGCGTTCCCTGCCGAGTACGGCGACGCTGTTTCGGGCGTTTTCGATATGAAAATGCGTCAGGGCAACAACGAGAAGTATGAGCACACCTTCCAGTTCGGCACGTTGGGTATCGATTTTGCTTCGGAGGGTCCTATCGGCAAAGACCGAAACGCTTCATACATAATCAATTACCGATATTCGTCGCTCGGTTTGGCGTCGCATATGAATTGGGTTGATATGGGCGGCGAAGTGGTTGATTATCAGGATATAAACTTCAAGGTGAATCTGCCCACAAAATCGGCGGGAACGTTCTCGGTTTGGGGCACGGGGCTTATCGACAGCGATGAGAAAACCGTTTCCGACACCGCCGAATGGGAAACCAGTTTCGACATAAACCAAGGCAAATCGAAACAGAAAATGGGTGCTATCGGCCTGAAACACCATATTTTACTGCCGCGCGGCGGGCAACTCACAACCACTTTGGCCGCCACCGCCAACACAATGGAAGCCGACCGAAAAGCGTACAATTTCAGCACCAACGCCTACGACCTTCCTGCAGTTGAAATGTCGACAACGTACACCGATTTGATTGTGGATGTGGCACATAGCCGCAAGGTCTCGGCACGCTACACAATGAAAAACGGCGTTCACTACACGCATTTTCTGTACGACATTCAGATGCAGCGCGGCGACACTATCGGACAGCCGCTCTACACTGTGTTTGAAGCCGATGGCGCGTCGGGTTTGCTGTCGGCCTACACCAGCCACCAGTTGAGTTTGAGCAACGAGTTGACGCTCACCGCAGGGCTGAATCTCGAGAGCCTGCGTCTGAACGGTGCCGTCAGCCTAGAGCCCCGCGTGGGACTGCGTTGGCAGCCGACCGCGCGCTCAACTTTTGCCGCCGCCTACGGCCTTCACAGCCGTCGCGAGAAGACCGATGTCTATTTCGTGAAAATCGGCGGCGAACTTGTCAACGATGATTTGCAATTCACTCGCGCACACCACTTTATGCTGTCGTACAGCCTGAAACTCACCGAAAACTCGCTGCTCAAAATCGAGCCGTTCTATCAGCATTTGTTCGATGTTCCAGTTGAGGAAGGCACGTCGTTCTCGGTGCTCAACCATATCGAGTATTATATTGACAAAGCGTTGGTTAACAAAGGTTTGGGGCGAAACTACGGCGTCGATGTCACCCTTGAGCGCTACCTGAACAACGGTTGGTACGGAATGACCACGGCTTCGATTTTCAGTTCGCGCTACCGCGGCGGCGACGGCCATTGGTACCACTCGCGCTACGATAGAAACTACGTTATCAATGTGTTAGGCGGCAAGGAATGGATGTTCGGAAGCGAGAAACAGAACGTTTTTGCGCTGAGCGCGAAAGTCACCGTCCAGGGTGGCGACCGCCACGCGCCTGTGGCCGACGATGTGACGCCCTACGAGATTATCCACTCTGTGGATGGCGCCGCCCGCCTTGACGAGACCCGCGCCTTCAGCGAACAGTACGGCACGGCAATCGCCTACAACTATTCGGCCCGTCTCACAATCAACAAGCGCCGCGTTTCGCACAGTTTCGTTATCGATATGACCAACAACAAAGGCTACTACGACCACGTCTACAACCTGCGCACCCACGAAATTGAGCCGTACACCGTGAAACTCTCACTGCCGAATATTGCTTATAAAATTGAATTCTAGGATGATGCGCGGAATTGTTTTCGCACAGATGACACAGACAACACAGATTTTTGCCACAAGCCATTCTGTCAACGTTTGTCCGTCGAGCGAGCGCCATTCCCGTCGCCCCGAACAAGCCAACGCCGCTGCCAAAATCAAAAAAGCGCAACAAACTTCAAAGATTTGCCTAACTTTGAGACAAACTGAAAATGCAAAAGATTATGGAAAGCATTGAAAACGAAAAATTGTCAACCGTAGTAACAGCGGAGGATATTGAAAACGGTATCGAAGATGAGTTTGGCGTAGTTTATAGCAAAGACGGCAAGAGGCTGTTGGACTGCACCAACAAAAATATTGAATATTATATCATTAAGAAAGAAACCGTAGTTATTTGTGATTGTGTTTTCGCTTCTCACAAATCACTACGGCAAATAGCCATTCCCAATTCAGTAACGAGTATTGGGGAATCGGTATTTTATTGTTGTGAATCATTACAACAAATAACCATTCCAGATTCGGTAACCAGCATTGGAAACGAGGCATTTTGGTGCTGTAAATCTTTAAAACAAATAATCATTCCCGATTCTGTAACGAGTATTGGGGATGATGCTTTTTCGTATTGTGAATCATTACAACAAATAACTATTCCCGATTCTGTAACTAGCATTGGAATATGTGCTTTTAAGGGTTGTGTCAATTTAAATCTCAAAAGCAATTCAAAACGTTATGCCATAATAGATAAATTATTAATCGACAATGCCGAACGCAGATTAATATCGTATTTTGGTACGGATAAATATTTGATTATTCCAGACTCTTTAAAGAGCATAGGGAATTCTGCTTTTGAGGTTTGTAAATCTTTAAAACAAATAATCATTTCCGATTCTGTAACGAGCCTTGGGGATGGGGCTTTTATGAAATGCGAATCATTACAACAAATAACTATTCCCGATTCTGTAACTAGCATTGGGGTGAATGCTTTTTTTGATTGTAAATCGTTAAAACAAATAGCCATTCCCAATTCGGTAACGAGTATTGGAATTGGCGCTATTTCGTTTTGTAAATCATTACAACAAATAACTATTCCCGATTCTGTAACTAGCATTGCGGCGAATGCTTTTTTTGATTGTGAATCGTTAAAACAAATAGCCATTCCCAATTCGGTGACGAGCATAGGGAATTCGGCTTTTAGGTCGTGTGAATCTTTACGAGAAATTACAATTCCCGATTCTGTAACCAGTATTGGAAATAAGGCTTTTTCGTTTTGTAAATCCTTACAACAAATAGTCATTCCTAATTCGGTAACGAGTATTGGAGAAGAGGCTTTTTCGCATTGTTACTCTTTACAACAAATTACAATTCCCGATTCGGTAACGAGCATTGGCGATTGGATTTTTGCGTCGTGCAAATCTTTGCAACAAATCATAATACCCGAAGGCACCACCGAAAAATTCAAAAAAATGTTGCCTGAAGAATTATGGGATAAACTAATAGAAAAATAAACACCAATGTCATTACCCGTCCGTCATACGCCCCGCGCCAAATGGCACAAATACAATGGTGCGGAATATTTTGTCACCATTTGCACCAGCGGCCGTGAACATTATTTCGGCGACGTGCGCAATGGCCAGACGCGATTGACGGCGGTGGGGGAATACACCAAACAATGCATTGAAAAAATCAGTGAAATAAATCAGGATGTTGATGTTCCATTGTACGTCATTATGCCTAACCATATTCATTTGATTGTGATTATTAATGGTGACAAACCCGATGCGGCCAATCAAATTTTGCAAACCGCTGTAGGGCTGTCGTATTACGGCAGCCGTGGTGATGATGGGCGGCTGCCACGATGTGACAGCCCTACAATGCCACAATGCGAAAATCCTACAGCGCCGCAACCAACGGAAAACGGAATAAAATTGGAAATGCAGCGTAGGGCGAATTGTTGCGGACGTTTGTCGCATATAATCGGTCGTTTCAAATCCGCCGTCACCCGTTTCGCCCGTGAAAACGGAATCCCCTTTGCGTGGCAACCGCGCTTCCACGACCGCATTGTGCGCAACCAGAACGAAATGAACCGCATAGCCGAATACATTGAACAAAATCCCGCAAAATGGGAAACGGATTGTTATAACGAATAGAAATGGATACACACAACTCATTGGTTTTCAAATTTCTTCTCGACCGCCGCTTCCATTGGTTGCGGTACGCCAGCCTGTGCGTTGCGATGCTCGTTTTCAGCATTTCCGAGATAACGTTCAACTACAGTATGCTGCTCGGCGACGCGGCCCACCGATTTGTTGTTATATTGCTGATTAGCAATTGTTTTCTTTGCAAGGTGGCGCTGCTTGGGGCGCTTGTCGAGTTGCTTGTGCCGCGCATTCTTAACCGCGGCCGCTACGGGCTGTTCACCATTACGCTGATAGCAGTTTCCACGGTGTTTGTGGTGCTGCAGTACGTGATTGAAGGCGGCATTTGCGCCCAATGCCACATTGCGTCGCGCTACACGGCCCCGCTGCACTACATTGCGCTCGACGCGATGGTGCTCAATATGCAGTGGTTCATAGTCGTAATTGGCGTATTATTAGGACTTTGCATAAAGCGAATGGCGCAGGAGAAGCAGTGCAGCCAGCAGCAGCAGGCGGAGCAGGCGCAGATGGAGTCGGCGCTGATAAAGCAGCAGATTTCGCCCGAAATGCTCTGCACCACGCTTCACACCTGCGGACAGCGCACGCAAGGCGATGCCGAAGCCACGTCGGCCGCGCTGCTGCAGTTCAGCAAGGTGCTGCGCTACCAACTCTACGACAGCCGCCGCGAGCGGTCGCTGCTCAAAAGCGAGATTGATTTTGTGCGCGAATATCTCGCCGTCCTGCAGTTCGATGGCGTTTGTAAAACGTTCACAATCAATGTCGAAGGCTCGATAATGGGCGTTATGGTGCCGCCGCTCGTCTTCACGTCGCTGATGCAGTACAGCCAGCCAGTTGGCAATATCGATTGCCTGTTCACGGTAGATGCTGATAATCTGCGGTTTACGCTTGCCGATGGTCGCGCCGATGCCGATTTTGCCGATGCCCGCAAGCGTTTGTCGTTGCTCTATGACGACCGTTACTCGCTGACAATCAGCCCCAAACACATTTGTCTAACAATCCCAATCAGTTAGTTATGGCCACCTTCGACAGTTTCTTCAACAAAGTACTTTTCAGTGGCAAGTATCGGATTGTCAGACATTTGCTGTTTCAGTTACCGATATTTATGATGTCGCTCAACGCATTCGGTGCCGCCGACGGACGGATTTTCGATTTCAGCCGCCAGAATGTGCCGCAGTGGCTGATAATGTACGCCTATCTGCTAACGTGTTGGTACGTAAATATTTACATACTAACGCCGCGATTCTTCTTCAAAGACAAGATTCTGAAATTCACCATTTCCACAATTCTGCTTTCGCTGCCGTTCGGCGTTTTGAAGGTTTTGTCGGAAGTCTTTGTGAATTATGCTGTTCATAATTTACTGATTATAAGTTCTATAAACGTGGCGTCGAGTTTTCTGTCGATGGTTTTGCTGTCGGTGGCGCCAACCAGCCTACTGCTGTTCCGACGGACGGCGCTGCAGAACCTACGCAACCGCGAGTTGCAGGCCGCCACGGCGCAGACAGAGTTGAAAATGCTTAAGCAACAGATAAATCCGCATTTTCTGTTCAATATGATAAACAACGTCAACGTGCTTGTGCGCCGCGAGCCAGCGCAGGCGTCGGCGCTGCTCTACAGGCTCGAGGACCTAATCCGCTACCAGTTTGCCGACAGCCGCCGCGAGCGCGTCAACTTGCTGACCGACATACAGTTCCTGCGCGATTTTCTCGACCTTGAGCAGGTGCGCCGCACGGGCTTCACTTATAAGATTGATACTAACGGCATTACCGACGGCGTTGAGGTGCCGCCGCTGCTTTTCATTCCGTTTGTCGAGAACGCCGTAAAGCACAACAGCGATGGCGAAAACGGCTCGTGGGTGAACATAAGTTTTTGTCTTGCAGATGGTTTGCTGACGTTCGTCTGCCAAAACTCGAAACCCGCCGTTGCGCCCGTGCCCACCAAAGCCAGCGGCATTGGCCTGAAAAATATCAGCCGACGGCTCGAACTGCTCTATAATAATCGGCACACACTTCAAATTGACGATGAAAATGGTATATTTACGGTAAAATTATCAATTGCATTAGCAACTGATAATTAGTAAAATACCGATTTGGATGATGAAGACGTCGATTCGCTTTTACAACGACCACGAAGTGCGTGCAATTTGGGATGATGAGAATGCCAAATGGTGGTTTTCCGTGCTCGACATTATTGGCGTACTGAATAATCAAGACGACTATCAGAAAAATTGTAATTATTGGAAGTGCCTGAAAGCCAAACTGAAAAAGGAAAATCCCCAGTTGGTTAGTGCCACTAACCAACTGAAACTTGCCGCTGCTGATGGCACGGCTATCAAACAATTATTGGTATCGCTTTCACCAACAAAATCGATGTCCGAGAACTGTTTATGAAAGGAATCGACTACTCGTTATTATGAGGAGAAATAATGGGCGATTAAACAATCATTTACGAGTAGAGTGAATGAATCGGACATCACTTTTTTTTGTCGGTTTCCGTTTTTCATTTCTATATTTGAAAAATCCTTTACCTGATGGTTGGAATTTATAACACAATTTAAAATATATAAACGTAGACAAGAAACAGAAAGTATTACAAACATAAATTAAGCGATGGGCTTTAGCCGTCGTTCTCTACACCAGAAATACCGCCAATTATATTTCTATCAAGAGGGAGCGTATGTTGAGGCTCGCGTCCGATATGGGCGTGAGTTGTTCGCATTTGTCTTCTTGATATGGTTGCTTGGCGGTTACCTTGGTGTAGGACAAAGCATTTCTTTTGACACACAAAAGAATGCAGCGAATAAGTTCACGCCTAATTTATTGCCAAACCGCCACCCCGATGATTAACATAGGACAAGAAATACGGAAGGAGTTGCAAGCACAGGAACGGCAGGTCTCGTGGCTTGCCACCAAAATGGGCTGTAGCCGCAGTACCATATATTCCATTTTTGATAAAACAAGCATTGACACTCAAACGCTATTACAGTTGTCGCGTGTTTTGCGGCGCAACTTTTTCGCACTCTACATTGAGGAATTATCACAAGACGCTAATTCCAGAAATAACAACCATTTATAAAACCCGTATCCGCTTGCATTTGGGTATATGCAAAGCGGTTTCACCTTTCTTGTCCTAAATTCAATACACATTCGTCCAAAATTTACGACACTTTTGAACAAGGTATGCTACATAATAAGGACTTACCCATAGCCTATGATGGTTAGATTTATGCTGAGAAATTTAATACAACATACTATGAGGTTTATTGATACTGTCCAATCTGACTATAGTAATTCACGAGAGTTTGTTTTTGCCCAACGGTTTCCAGAAACAAATTTGAGCACTAATGCGCAACTGATTGTTCACGAGTCAGAAGATGCTTTCCTATTTCACGAGGGACAATTAAGGGGAAAATTCGGACCAGGAAGGCATACGTTGAATACAGAGAACCTACCACTTTTAAGCAATCTTTTTAAAAAGCCTTTTGGTGGAAAAAATCCTTTTACAGCAGAAGTTTGGTTCGT
>CAMHPA010000074.1 GCA_946186925.1 uncultured Bacteroidota bacterium
ACATTTCGGATTTATCTGGCATATGTCCATCTGAAAGGCCAAAAAAATCTAACATTTTCGGACCGAAACAAAATGGGGCAAACATTCCATATAGTGTAATAGTTTCATTCTCGTGTCTTGCCAAAACCGTCACAGTACTAATACCTGCATCCATCTCACTTTCAATCCATTTGTCATCAAAATAATCGCTTGAATCAATAATCTCTTCCAAATATGAAACTTTACCGCCCGTAAGTTCTTTCATTACATCAATAGACACACGAAACAGCCTATAATCATCGTATGTTGAAAAAGAGCAAATCCTAACTTCGTATCCGTCATCTTCTTGATTTACCTCTACACCTCGCAATGACTTATATAACGTCCCAAATTTCAAACAAGGGAACTCGTTAGATGTCACACAAAATCTTTCTCCTAACTTCACTAAAGCATTAAAAAAATCGTCTGGAACAATCTTTTTCTTGGTCAAAATTTCTACTGATTCGCTCATTTCTTTTTTTTCTAAAAATACTAAAATTTGAAACATAAAATGTTTTTTATTTGTTCAACATTAAATCACAACCCAAATGATTGATATAGAAAGAATTGAAAAACAGACCATTGACCTTGTGCGTGAAGTTGGCCGATTCATAAAGGAACAGCGCGCACAGTTCGATGCAAGCAAAATTGAGCATAAAGGACTGCACGATTATGTGTCGTACGTCGACAAAGGCTCTGAGCGCCAACTGGTTGACGGATTGAGCCGCATTCTACCAGGCTGCGGTTTCATTGTTGAAGAGAACACTGCGGGGCACTCAACCGAAGACGACATTTGGATTATCGACCCGCTCGACGGCACCACAAATTTCCTTCACAACGTCTATCCGTTTGCCATAAGCGTGGCGCTGCAGCACAAGGGCGAACTGGCGCTGGGCATTGTTTACGAACTCGGCCGCGACGAGTTGTTCCACTCTGTAGGTAACGGCGTGTTCTGCAACGGCAAGCCCATCAGCGCGTCGGCAGCTCCCGACTTGGAACAAAGTTTGATTGTAACTGGCTTTCCGATAAGCAAATACAGCCGTCTCGACGGACACGTTGCCACCGTGAAAGAGATTGTGCTGCACTCGCAGGGCATTCGTCGCACGGGCTCGGCTGCATCGGACCTTGCATACGTTGCCTGCGGCCGCTTCGACGGCTATTTCGAGTACGGTCTGAACCCGTGGGACGTGGCCGCTGGCGCATTCATCGCCCAACAGGCTGGCGCACAGGTGAGCGACTACCGTGGCGGCACTGACTATCTGTTTGGCGGCGAGATACTTGCGGCAAGCAAGAATGTTTATCCGCGGCTGCTTGAGATTTTGAAAGCGAAGATGTAAGAGTTTTAAGTTTTTGAAGTTATAAGTTTTAAGTTGGGTATTGGGTGTTTGGGACTTGTTAAACCTGTTTAACAGCGAAGCCCCCGATAGCTATCGGGATAAACCCGTTAAACTTTAAACGATTCGCCGATTTTCAATTCATCAATTTACCTATTCGTCAAATCATTTCATTTTTTTGCACTGATTTAGGCGCATCAATTGTGGGAAAAACTATATTTGTTTTTGTTTTAAGGCAAAGGAAACGTAAATAATTATGTATATGATTGACAATCAACAATTACCCCCCCCTGCTCAAAAATTTAGAATTGGGTGGATAGTTGTTTCTTCAATCGAAAATAACATTCTGAAGGCGATACGGGCTATATGTCGGTACCGCCTTTCGTGTATTTGTCACAACACATTCATCAGCAAATATTTACGCAAAACATATTTCGCACTGGCATTGACGGATTCCAATGCTGGCTGCGGAAGATTTTTAACCAATGGAATCCACAAAATCAATAATCTATGAAAGGCATTTTGAAAACCACAGGCATTATGATGCTTGGCGCAGCAGTATTGTTTACGGGCTGCAAAAAAGACAAAGACGAGAAGTTTAGCGTGACCGCAACGGCCAACAACCCTGAGTGGGGCGTTGTTGTGGGCGGCGGCGAGTTTGACGAAGGAACCGAAATTGTTCTTGCCGCAACGGCGAACGAAGGTTACCACTTTGTGAAATGGAGCAACGAACTTACCGACAATCCGCTCAAACTGGTTGTTACCAAAAACGAGTCGCTGATTGCCTACTTTGCCGAAGGCAATGGCGGCAACCCTGGCGGAGGCGGCACAAGCGACCCGCAGTCAATCACCTTGAGCGGAACCATCAACGAGAACACCACTTGGAAAGACCTTGGTCTGCCTGTGGATTACATTGTTGACGGCTTAATTTACCTCGAAGGCAACGCTCTTGTAACCGTTGATTCGGGTGTGACTATTATGTTCACTGGTACCAACGGCGGCATCAGCGTAGGCGAAAACGCTGGCCTGAAAATGGTGGGAACTGCCACAAAACCAATCATTTTTACTGGTCCGACAAACAACCAGAATGTTGGCGCTTGGGATTATATCTCAATCGCATCGAACCGTTCTGAAAACATCTGGGAAAATGTGACATTCAAGAATGGTGGTTCAACCCCAGATGGTGCCGTTGTTTGGATTGAACCCGACGCAAAGGTTTCGATGAAAAACTGCATCATCGACGGTTCGCTTGCTAATGGCATAATAGTAAGAGGCAATGCTGTTTTCGCCGCTTTTGAAGGCAACACCATAACCAACTGCGCCAAGAATCCTATTTTTATCGACAGTTGGAAATCGGTGACCACTCTAAACGCAAACAACATTTTCGCCACCAACGGCAACAATACAATTGCCATTTCCGATGGCAGTTGGGCATTTGAAAATAGTGATAAAAGCACTCTCAAGAAAATGCCTGTGCCTTATTATTTGAAAGAAACCCTTCGTTTGGGTGGTTCGCAAACATTCACCATTGAGGCTGGCACAGTAATTAAAATGGCATCGAGTATTGGTATCGAAATAGGAGAAGATGTAACCTTTATTGCCGAAGGAACTGCAACCGAACCAATCGAGATTAGCGGTTTTGAAAACGAAAAATCATATTGGGAATCAGTATGGTATGAATCAAAAAAATCTAACTCATCAATAAAATACGTCAATTTCAAAAACGCAGGCAAGGGCGACGAGAATGCCGCAATCCTGGAATTTTACAATGGCACGAAACTGACTATGGAAAACTGCTCATTCAGCGAGACTGAAGGGTTCGGAATTAAGATTGGAGACGCCACATCAATGAAGAACGTTAGCATTACGGGCGACACCTACTCGAACTGCGACGGCGGAAATGTGAAAGTGATAGATGCGTTTGAAAAAGAAGATGAAAATGGTGAATGGCAAACCATTATCAGCGAAGGCCAGACATTCGACAACTTTGCAACAGTTAAGGCACTTGTAGAATAAAACATCTGCCAGACAAATAAATAAAGCCGGGGAATTCTCCGGCTTTTTTTGTGCTTTGCTGAAAAGACGCGCTTGTTCCGCCTTCAATTTTAAACCTTATCTAAACTTCTAAACTTTAAATATCTTGACTACATTTACGCTCACAAATTTTGACTTGATATGAAACGTATTTTACTGATAACATTGGCTTTAGCATCGCAATTCACAGCTAATAGCCAGCAACTTAACGTCAATTTCGACTATGCGGTTTATATGCTGTCCGACAAACGCTCGTATGTTGAGACCTATCTGCTAATCGACGGAAAATCAGTCAACTACACTATAAACGACGTTAATCTGGAATCGAAAATCGATGTTACAATGATTTTCAAAAACGCCGACGACCTGGTGGAATTCCGCCACTTTATCGTGGGCAATCCGCCCCTGCCCGACACCACCGATGTCTTTCCTGATTTTACCGATGTGCAACGGATTTTCATTCCGCAGGGAATCTATAATTTCGAACTGAAAATCAAAGATTTGAATGCGCCGAAAGAGTATCAGAAAACCATCACCCGACACGAGATTATCGCCATCGATATTCCGCAGAAACAGGTGGCTCTCAGCGGAATAGAACTTCTTGAAAGTTTCACGCCGAAACTTGAGCGCACAATCAATCTGAAAAACGGAAACGAGTGCATTCCTTACTGCCGCGACACAATTCCGCAAGATGCTGAATATCTGCGATTTTACGTCGAACTTTACAACGTTGCCACCGAAACTGACGGTCTTGGCGACTGCAACGTCCACACCTGCATCCGCGACGCGCACACGCAGAAAACCATTGCCGGACACTCATCGACCACAAAGGTTAAAGCGCTGAACTACTATCAGTTTATGAAAGAAATCGACATTAAGCGGCTGCCTACCGGAAAGTATTTTCTAACCATTGAAATCCGCGACCGGTATGACAAGGCCATTGGCTCGGCAACAAAATATTTTGAGCGCAAAAACCCTGGCGTAACGGCGCCAAGCTACACTTCGGCCGAGAAAACTCTGCGCAGCGCGTCAATGTACTCCAATGCCGACACAGTGGCCAACATACTGAAAAATATGAAGTTGATTGCCGACAGCACCGAACTTGGCACCATCGACAAAGCCGTGGCGTCGGCCGATATGATTGTGATGCAGCAGACGCTCTACGATTTCTGGATTCAGCGCAACCAGTTCGACCCCGACAACGCTTTGGCCAACTTTGTGCGCCGCGCCAATGCCGCAAACCTTCAGCAGTGCAGCCCCGACCAAAAGCTGCTGATGCTGCGCTACGGCATTCCAAACACCATTGTCGACCGCACCGACGCCGCCAATCCGTTTGTGGTTTGGCACTACTACAAAATCGGCAACCTAACCAACATTAAGTTTGTATTCACGCCCAATGGCGATGCTCTCACGCTTTTGCACAGCAATATGCCTTGCGAACGGCAGAACGATGGCTGGCGAAACGCATTGTTCGCTAACGGTGAGCCGGCGCAAAACGATGCGGAAATATTTGAAGGACTGTAAGTTATTTTTGATTTTTGATTTTTGATTTTTGATTTTTGATTTTTGATTTTTGATTTTTGATTTTTGAATTACGATTTATGAATTACGAATTACGAACGGATGTTATTTTGTAAAGACGTGGCGCGCCGCGTCTCTACTGTACGTAATCAAAAACAATTCACCGAAAAAAAATGAAAATTCTGCAACTCATCGGCTACTACCTGACAATGACCATTTTTCTGGTCGTCTGGATTTTGCCGAAACCGCTTCAACAATTGCTTGCGCTGATAATCTACGTGCTGGTGGCACACGTAATAGGCTATCGCAAAAAAGTGATTATCACCAATTTGACAAAATCGTTCCCCGAAAAAAGCAAAAAAGAGATTAACCGCATTGCTCGACGCTACTATCGGCACTTGGCATATATGATTATTGAAGCTGTAAATCTCAGATTTTCACCACGTAAGCGCATTGCAAAATGTATGGGCGTGCAAAATCCAGAAGTGTTCCAACAACTCATCGACAAAGACCGTAACGTGCTGATAATCTTGGGACACTACGGCAACTGGGAATATGGTTGCGCCAAGATTGCCAATTTCGACATCCGCACGACGGCAATTTACAAACGATTGAGCAGCCCGATTTTTGAACGGTTCTATATGGAAATGCGCTCGAAAACGGGCGTTGAGCCGATTGAGATGCGCGACACCCTGCGCAAGATGGTTGAAATGCGCGACAGCGGCCGCCGTTTCGCCCTTCTGAGCGTTGCCGACCAAACACCCACACGCAGCCAAATCCACTACTGGTTGCAATTTCTGAATCAGGACACCGGGGTGTTCATCGGCTCGGAAAGACTTGCCCAAAAATTCAATATGGCGGTACTCTACTGCGAGATTAAACGACTGGGATTCAGCAAGTTCGACACACGCGTTACTTTAATAACCGAAACGCCGAACTCCTGCCCCGAGCATTACATCACCGACCGCTTCTATCAACTGCTCGAAACGTCAATACGCGAAGCGCCTGAGAACTGGGTATGGTCGCACAGACGGTGGAAACACCAAAGAACAGCTGAAGAATTGGCTCAACAACAATAGAATAGCCAAATATTCGCCATTCCTTTAAACATCAAGCCTTTAGAACAGACTCATCTGCACCGGCCCGTCATTTTTCGGCTTTGATTCAGCGGGCTTTTCTTCTTGTGGTTCATCGGGTTGCGGCGATGTGTCGCCATCGTCGGCAATCATCTGCAAGAACTCCGCCTCGGTGATGATTGGAATGCCCAACTCTCGCGCTTTGGCAAGTTTGTTGGGGCCAATGTTCTCACCAGCAATCAGATAGTCGGTTTTCGACGACACTGATGTGACAGGCTTTCCGCCGTGCTCCTCTATGGCTCGGTTAATCTCGTCGCGGCTGAAATGCTCAAGTTTGCCGCTTGCAATGATGGTCAGCCCCGCAAGTTTGGCACTTTTGGCCTCCTGCCGCTTCATCTCAAACTGCAGCCCGTAGCCAATCAACCGATTGACAAACAAACGATTGCCATCTTCAGCAAAATAGTCGATAATACTTTGCGCAATCTTGTCGCCAATCTCGTCGGTGTTTTTTAGCTCGTCGAACGATGCCTGCATCAGGTTTTGGATTGAGCCGAACTGACGCGCCAAAATCTTGGCTACCGTGGCGCCCACAAAGCGGATTCCAATGGCGAACAGCACCTGCTCAAACGGTATCTGCTTCGACTGCTCAACGCCGTTCACAATGTTGGTTGCCCATACTCGGCCGTCCTTTTTAAGCGGCAGCAAACGACTGACAGTCAAATCGTAAAGGTCGGCGGCATTGGTTATCAGGCCGTTCGACACAAGCATATCAATGGTTTCCTCGCCAAGAGTGTCGATGTTCATCGCCTTGCGGCTGACAAAGTGCGTGATTCGGCCGCGCACCTGCGGCGGGCAAGCGGCGTCATTGGGGCAATACCAGGCGGCCTCGCCATCGTTGCGGACAAGCCGTGTGCCGCACTCGGGGCAGCACTCGATGAAATCGACGGGCGCAGCATCTGACTGACGCAAATCGGTGTTCACGCCAACAATTTTGGGGATAATCTCGCCGCCCTTCTCCACCATCACCATATCGCCAACGTGCAGGTCGTGCAGTTTCATAAAATCGGCATTGTGCAGCGTTGCCCGCTTGACGGTGGTTCCTGCCAGTTGCACAGGCTCAAGGTTGGCCACAGGCGTGACGGCACCCGTGCGCCCGACTTGGAACGACACCGACAAAAGTTTGGTCTGCACCTGCTCGGCCTTGAACTTGTAGGCGATGGCCCAGCGCGGTGTTTTTGCGGTGTTGCCTAACTCCCGTTGGTCGCTGATGCTGTCAACCTTGATAACAATTCCGTCAATATCGAACGGCAGATTGTGACGTTCTGTGTCCCAATGGTTTATGAAGGCAAGAATGTCGTCAATCGACGAGCATTCCGCAACAAAAGTCGGCACTTTGAAGCCCCACTGTCGGCAGCACTCCATATTCTGAAGGTGCGAGTTGGTGGGCAGTTGGGCTGCAAACAGGAAGTAGAGCCAGCAGTCGAGTTGGCGTTTGGCGGCCTGCGCCGAATTCTGCATTTTGAGCGAGCCCGCGGCGGCATTGCGCGGATTGGCAAACGGCGTTTCGCCCGAAGCCTCGCGTTCCTCGTTCAGTTTGTCGAACACGGCACGCGGCATCAGCACCTCGCCACGAATCTCGAACAGGTCGGGATAGTTGCCTTCGGGCAGCCGCAACGGCACCGATTTGATTGTGCGC
Organism: uncultured Bacteroidota bacterium; assembly: GCA_946186925.1. Lineage (GTDB taxonomy): Bacteria > Bacteroidota > Bacteroidia > Bacteroidales > SZUA-534 > RUG13583. Next base: position 7,680 of record CAMHPA010000074.1, read on the forward strand.
ACATTGGCCGTCACATCGTCGCCTTTCTCGCCATCGCCACGCGTCACGGCGTGAACAAGCCGCCCGTGTTCGTATGTCAGGCTGATTGAAGCGCCGTCGTATTTCAGTTCGCAGATGTATTTCACGCTGTGGCCCAGCGCTTTACGCACCCGCTCATCGAACTCGATGATTTCCTCCTTATTATAAGTGTTGCCCAGCGAGAGCATCGGAAAGCGATGGTAAACCTGTTGAAAATTCTGATTGATGTCGTTGCCCACACGTTGACTTGGGCTGTCGGGGTCGAAACGGTCGGGGTTGGCCTTCTCGAGCGCCATCAGCTCGTTCATCAGTTGGTCATACTCATAATCGTCAATCTCAGGCTCGGCCTTGACGTAATAAAGGTAGTTATGGCGGTTAAGTTCCTTTCTTAAATAATCTATCCTATCCATAAAATGCGCTTATGGTGAATCGGATAATCGAAATCTTGCAGATTCAACGATTAGCCAGTTCAACGATTCAACAGTTCAACGTAAAGATCAATCCATCAATTCATTATCATTGGCAGCGTGCTTGTGCTGCATATATTTGTCGCACTCGGCAAAGAGCTCGCCCTGGTCGATTGGTTTCTCGAGCAAGCGGTGGATGCCGATTTTCTGGCAGCGCTCGGCCACCTCTGGAATGGCGTAAGCCGTCTGCGCTATGATGTCTGCGTTGCGGTCGTACGCCAAAATGAGTTCGGAAGCTTCCAGTCCGTTCATTTCGGGCATCCGCACGTCCATCAGCACCACATCGATGTCGGGGTTGTCCTTGTATTGCCGAACCGCCTCAACACCATTTTTCGCCCAGATAATCTTCACTTTAGTGCGCTGCATCAAGCCTTGCAGCAAGATGAAATTCAGCTCCTCATCTTCGGCAATAAGCATTGTGTGGCCCGTCCAATCAGGAATCACATACTCATTGTTCCGCGAGTCGTACATAATGCTTGACATCGTTTCCTCATGATTATAAGGAATATAGAAGATGAAACTAGGATGACCAGAATTCAAATTCTCAACCCAGAGCTTGCCACCCATCATTGCCAAAATGCTTTGAGCGATGATAATCGAAATACCATATGACTCTTCGATTTGCGAGATTGATATGTTGGTACCCTCATGAGTGTTAGAGTATGCCATAAGTTCATCGCGCGAAATATCGCCACGGTCGGTGTTGACAAAGAAATAAACCTTGTCGGCGGCCGTATGATAACCAAAATAGATGCAATCGGTATTTGCGAATTTTATAATTGTGGTAAGCATGTTTTTCAAGATCTGCATCAGCCGGAACGAGTCACTGCGAATCATAACATCGTCCTCAATAGTATCGATGAGCAGCGAAATGTACATATTGTCCTTGTTGAGCTGCATCTTCTTGCTATTGGCCATGTTATAGACATCAGCCACCACTGAGTTGAGGTTGAAATCGGAATATTTGATCTGGATGAATCCCGCCTCTATTTTCGAGTAATCGAGCATATCTGTAACCAAGTCAATCAGCAAGTTACCATTCGCCTGAACCATTTCAATTATCTCAATACGTTGGTCGTAAGTAAGATCGCTGTCTGCCAGCATATCGCTATACTCGATTATCGACTTGATTGGCAGTCTGATATCGTGGCCAAGATTGACAAGGAATGAAAGTTTTAGACGATCAGACTCTTGCAGTTTGTCGTTGACTGTCTTTATTTGTTTTGTAAGCCGATCGACATCGGTAATGTCATGCGCAATGCCTACAATGCCGAATATCCGACCGTCGGTAGTGCGTAGCGGCATTTTACGGTTTTCGAATTTATGGTCGATGCACTGCACATCGGCGTGCCAGGCCTGTTCGGTCCAAGCGTCGCCAGACTCAAGCACAATGTGATCCGACTCGCGGTTCTGTTCGGCAACCTTCTCGCTAAACATATCCGCATCTGTCTTTCCCACAATATTTTCAGATGTCACTCCATAATGTTCGCAGAAGGCTTTGTTCACTTGCAAATAGGTGCCGTCAGTCGATTTAAGATAGACAAGATCTGATGTTGAATCTATAACAACCTGCATCATTGCCTCTGGCAACATGTTATGGAAGAACAAGTTAGAATCGAATACCGGTGATACCACCGCTGTAATGACAAATATCTCGGGGCGATTATCGTACTTGAACGGATGTTTTATTGTCCAGCACGATGTATTGAAATATTTCGATTTATATTCAATGGTTTTCAGCACCGAATTCACTTGTCCTTTAAAAATTTGATTGTCAGCCTCAAGCAACTGCTCAGCCGTCGATTCATCAAACAAATCAATCCATTTCAAACCGTCGGGCGGCAGCATGTCGATCTGAGCCACGCCATGCAGGAAAGCCCGGCTGGCGCGAACAATTTTCCCGTCCTGATTGCTGATGGCGAACCAGAAAGGTGCGCTCGACATCATTTTTCTCAGTAATGGATTGTTGGCTGGCATCACAAGCGGAGACAACGGGTTGTGTATCATATTGTTAATCTGTTCGCGCGATGAATCATTAATTTCCTCGTAGAGGGTGCGTATCCAAAGTGACATTACCACCACCGTTATCAGCAGCAATACCACGAGCACACACCACCAAGCCGAAACTCCGTCACGGTTGTGAAAGCCGTATCGCAACCACCGCTCACTGATAGTGGCGAACTTGCCACTTGTAAGTTCCTTCTGCAAATTGACATTCAGCATACTGTCAAGCGACTTCGAACTTCTCTTCACAGCGAACGCTAAAGGCTTGACAATGTATGGCGTAGGCAGAAAATCGATATTACTGTATTTGCCATCATCAATAGCTGAAAGAACCTCAGTCAACGGTAACACAGCGCAGTCGTTATAGCCGCTCGAAAGGGAACGCAATGCATCATCGGCTGTGGCCACATTCAAGATGTGAGCCGTGCGGTGACGGTACAGCGCCTCAAAAGGGTAATCGTTGCGGATAATTATGACTTTCTTGTCGGAAAGGCTGAAAATTGACTCGATGGGCTCGTTTCGGCGGAAACACACCACGTAGTTAATTTGCAGAGGAATTTCGTACTTAACATAGTCTTCAGGCACTGGCTCGTCAGCCGGACAACAAATAATGTCAGGGTGAAAATTTTCGTCGCAAGTCTCGCAAGTGAGCGTGTAATAGTTCATCCCATACTTGTCGCCTAACATATCGGTCAGCACTTCGGGCATAACGCCAATGTTACCTTCTTCACTATCAAAATAATACGGATAGATGTTTATTTGCGAATAAACGACCAGACTATCGGCTGCCGAAGCCATCATAAAACACAACATCGGCAATACAACCAGCAATTTACGGAAAACTCTGGACATCATATCAATTGTCAATTTATTTAACCAAAACTCACTGCCCGCCCGCAAGGCGAAGCAATTTCAAATATACATTTTTTTAGATTCACACCAGCATCGAAATCAATCCCCCATCAATCACCAAAAATAGTGATTTTTCGCCTCACGGCATCCCCATTTTTAGCTAATAACAAACAACTACCGCCGACCTACCAAAATGGCAATTTGTAGGGATTGACCGCCACACGCGGCGTCATCAAATTTGCAGTCGAAAAAAAGAACGTTGTTCGGCAAAATGATGATGACAAACAAAACAATGATAATGGCCGTGGCCGCCGTTCTGACGGTTGGCGCGGCACAAGCGCAGGACACCGCTGCAGCCAAACCTTTCAGCCGCCTGACCATTGGCGGATACGGCGAGGCGGTGATGACGCGCAACTTCTACAGCGACCATTTCAACCGCTACCGCTTCCCCGAGCAGCACAAAGACGACGGCAGCCACGGGCAGTTCGACCTACCGCACGTGGTCATTAATATTGGCTACGATTTTGGCCGCGGCTGGACGATGGGCTCTGAAATTGAGTTTGAGCACGGCGGAACCGAGTCGGCTGTTGAGATTGACGCCGACGAGTCGGGTGAGTACGAGGCCGAGATTGAGCGCGGCGGCGAGGTTGCGCTTGAGCAGTTTTGGTTGCAGAAGAGTTTCGGCAAGGCGCTGAACATTCGCGTCGGTGAGTTGGTTGTGCCTGTGGGCGCCGTGAATCAGCACCATATGCCGATTGAGTTTTTCACCGTCTATCGTCCTGAAGGTGAGAGCGCTATGCTTCCCTGCACGTGGCACCAGACGGGCGTGAGCGTTTGGGGCAAAGCCGATGGTTGGCGCTACGAGGCGCAGTTTCTGTCGGGATTGGATGCCGAGCGTTTTGGCGCCGACTGCTTTGTGAAATACGGCGCGGGCAGCCCCTACGAATTTAAGATTGCAAACAAATACGCAGTTGCGGCACGCGTTGACAATCAGTTGGTTGCGGGCTTGCGGCTGTCGGTGAGCGGCTACTACGGACTCACTTTCCGCAACACGCAGAAAAGCATTGGCGCGAAGTACGACGGTGTTGAGGGCGCGCTCGCCATTGGCACTTTCGATTTTCAGTACCGCACCGCCAATCTGACCGTCCGCGGCAACGCCTTGTGGGCGCATTTGTCTGATGCCGACCAGATTACGGCCTTCAACAAGAACTTCCCAACACACGTCGGGCAGGACGGCAGCCCCAGCAAGCACCAGCCCGTGGCCAGCGATGCCGCCACAGCGGGTGGCGAAATCGGCTACAATGTTTTCGGTCATATCGGTCGCTTTGCGGATGAAAATCAGAAACTTATTGTTTTCGGACGATATGAGTGGTACGACTCGATGCTGAAAGGCACCAACGCCGCCGCCTACGAGTGGTGCGGCAAGCAGCGTATCGCGTTGGGTGTGAACTACTTCCCGCTGCCCGAGATTGTTGTGAAAGCCGAATATTCCGAAAGATTCTACCAATCGCCATACAACAACGAACCGTCGGTTTCTGTGGGCGTGGCGTATTGCGGGTGGTTTAAATAAAGGTTGAGAAAGTTGAGAAGGTTGAGAATTTCTAAACAGCGAAGCGACTAAACCTTCTAAACAGCGAAGCGACTAAACATTTTAATAATCAATAATTTAAAAACAAAAAAAAAGATGAAACAGAAATTCAGAAGCATTATTGCTTTGGCGATGGTTGCAACGGTGTTTGTGGCCTGCAAAGACGATGAAGAAGACGACAACAAACTGAACAGCGAGTTGCAAACGGCGAACGAAATGTTTGTAAACCAGACGGTTATCCCAACATACAAGGGATTGGCCGATGAGTGTGCAAAAATGCAGGACGCCATTGATGCTTTCGCTGCCGACAAGAGCGATGCTAAATTAAAGACTGTCTGCGATTTATGGAAGACTTCGCGTCAGTATTGGGAATGGTCAGAGGCATTTTTGTTCGGTGCGGCTTCGGGCTACGGAATCGACCCGCATATCGACACTTGGCCGTTCGATGTCACGGTGTTCGACAACCTGATGAGCAAGTACCACCCTGCCACCAGCGAGGACGACGCCGCAGTGATTGACCAGAACGTTGCCACAGGCCAGAATCTGACAGGTTTTCACGCACTTGAGTATGTGATTTTCCGCAACGGACAGCCGCGCGCCGCTGCCGACCTGACCGCCGACGAGGTTTACTACTGCCAGGCTGTGGCCGCCGATTTGTTCCTTTCGGCCTGCCGTCTTGAGGCTGCTTGGGCAGGAACTGAAAATGTAACGGCTGCAAAGGCTAAAGTTTTGGAAGACAACGAAATGGAACCCGAAGATTTCTTTGGCGAGGAATTCCGCACGGCAGGAAACGCAGGCTCGCGTTGGAAAACCGTCGAATTGGCTGCCATTCAAATAATTGAGGGCTGCCAGGACATTATCGACGAGGTGGCTCACTCGAAAATCGGCGCACCGCATACAGGCGAGGACGCTAACTACATTGAATCGCCAAACGCACAAAACTCGATTCAGGACTTCTACGACAACGTAATGAGTTGTAAACACGCACTTTACGGCGGTTTGGGCGTTTCGGGCGCAGTGCCAGCCGAGAAGTCGCTGATGGCATATCTGCAAAGCGTTGCGGCAAGCGAGGCCAACGCTGCAATGTCGGCTCTCGAGACCGCTCTCGACAAGGTCAACAAAATGAAACGTCCGTTCGTGCTCAACTACACCGACGCTTCGGCAGGCGAGGCCATTAAGGCGCTCGAGGATTTGGACGAGGCACTCGACGCACTGAAGGGAAAAATTGAATAATGTTGAATCGGTCAATCGGTGAATCGGTTAATTGATTGAGTTTCAGTTCAACAATTCACCAGTTCACCGATTCACCCAAAAAAACGGAAAAGCCTAAAAAAGATATATTGATTTTAAAGTCGAATGCGATGGGCACCACGGGAAAACCGTTGGTGCTTGTTGCGCATAATGGAACCTAAATTTATCTGAATATGAAACACATTGATTTATTGACACTTGCATTGGCAGCAACGACAGTTTTGATTGGCTGCCGCGACAATGGCGAAGACGAGCCGACACCAGTGGCCGTCGATAGCGAAGAGTACTATGCGGGCGGCCGTTTGGGAACGGTTTTCAACGCGGGCGCGTCGGCCTACGAACAGCCCACACCTGCCTGCAACACAGGCAATTTCGCGCAAGCGTTCAAATTGGGCGAGTACTTTTTTGAGCGCGATTTCACACAAGACACCAACAGCGCTTTCAAGGGTTTGGGCCCGCTGATGGTGCGCAACGGCTGCCTTTACTGCCACCCGTCGTACGGCCACGGCAAGCGCCAGACGCGCTACAAGGCTACCGATATGGGCAACGGCTATCTACTTGTGCTCTACGACGTTACGACCGACGGTTATCTGACTTCGGTCACAGGAATGCCGCAGACATTGGCCGTAGCGCCGTTCAAAGCGCCGATTGACGAAGACCAAATCACAATCGATTGGCTGACCTACACCGACGAGTGGGGCAACCAGTTCGATGACGGCGAGAAATACGAACTAATCTATCCCGAAGTGAAGATTCCCGCCAGCGCGTTCTACGTGCCAATCCAGGCCAAACGCGGCGGCGAGATTGTCAATATCGATATCTGCGACGTTGGTATCAGACTCGAATCGACAATCGGCGTTTATGGCACGGGGCTGCTCGACGCCATTCCCGACGATTCGCTTAAAGCGCAGTATATCAAAGAGACAGCCGTCGGCGCAAGCCTGAACCCCGCCATTTGGAACGGCACCGATTGGGCCAGCCAGTATTCGGGCCTGACGGGCGAG
>CAMHPA010000075.1 GCA_946186925.1 uncultured Bacteroidota bacterium
TCGTTGCAAAGATGGCAGCGGGAGTCTGGGGTAAGGAACAAGGTGCTCATAGTTCTGAAGTAGCCCGTATCTTCTGCCAGCATTTGACCAGATACAGCTTGTATTCTGCTGATTTGGCATTTCAGGCAGAAGACGAAGATGGCCTTCACGCACACGCACGAACATCAGCACACGTTTACACATATGCACAACGGTATTGCACATTCACACACCATCACTCATACACATAAGCACAACCATATTTCCAATGATTACATTCATGAACATCATCATCGTGTTGAAGAGTTGGAGGAATGTCTTTTAACAGCAAAACAGACTTGAAAATGAAAAAATTACTCGCATTCATATTTTTAATTATGTCAGCAGAAATGGTTATGTCACAGAAAGTTACCAGTGCGCAAAGCTCTGACGGATTGATTGTCCGCATTGCCGAAATCGAAATTTATCCCGAATACTTGAACGAGTATCTTGCGTATGCTTCAGAAGTTGACCGTCTGTCGGTGGAGCGTGAGCCAGGCGTTATCTGCCTGTTCCCAATGCAGGACCCAGCCGACTCGTGCCAGATTCGCATTCTCGAAATCTACGCCAACGACGCCGTCTATCAGGCCCACCTAAAAACCGACCATTTCCAGAAGTACAAACAAGGTACGCTCAAAATGGTGAAATCGCTCAAACTCAACACTATGCGGCCGATGGACAGGGAGATGATGAAGGCGATGTTTGGGAAGATGCGGTAACTGATAAATTGGTGATTTATAAGAGTTTATTCATAACTTGCGGATAACTCGGCAGGGATTGCCGACAGCCATTGAATCGGAAGGAATATCTTTAACCACTACACTTCCTGCCCCAATGATACAACGGTCGCCTATCGTTACTCCAGGACATACTGTTACGCCACCACCCAACCAGCAGTCTTCTCCAATGGTTATCGGAGAACATCGTTCAATAGGTTTGCGACGTTCAACATAATTTATAGGATGGTTCGGGGTCAGAAACTGACAGTTAGGTCCAACTTGAGTGTTGGAACCTATGGTAATAATGCCACCGTCGAGCATCGTACCGTTATAGTTAATAAAAACATTTTCACCCAGTTTGATGCCATGCCCATGGTCGCAATGAAATGGTGGTGATACGGTGGATGACTCGGGAATACCGGGAATCAGGCTCTCTATCGTCTTCCTGTAATCTTCATCCTCGATTGTCATGGTTTGCAATTTTGCGCAAAGGTGCTTGGCTCTATAGTAACTTGCCAAGCATTTCTCGTTTGTAAAGTCATAGAACTCTTCGTTGCGCATTTTTTCAAATTCTGTCATACTATAATTTATTATGTTGGCTATAAATGTAAGCACAACTGATATTTATTCAAAAAATAATACAAAAAGAGCGCCCAGCATAATGCCAGACGCTCTTTTCCGCTTGATTATAAATTAATTACAATACTTTTACCGTTGTTGGCGACAATCCTTTGCCTTTGACTGTTACTGTAACGCCTTTTGCACCTTTGGGGATGCGGACGATGGCTTGGGCGCGGCCGTGCCAAGCGTTGTGGGTGTTGTCGCGGGTATTGGCACAATCGCGGAGGTCGCCGGTGCCGAGGGCAAGAAGTACGCCGCCTTTTACGTCAACGGTGATTTCGTCTTGCGACATTGCACAGGGGTTGCCTTGCTTGTCGGTGAGAGTTATGTCGATGAAAGCCACATCGTTGCCGTCGGTTTTGTAAGATTTGCGGTCGGATTTGGCAGCGATTTTGGCGGGTTTGCCGGCGGTGATGAGGGTTGATGTTTCGCCGTCCGATTCGGCTTTGAGAGTGCCGGGCTGATAGTTGAGCGTGAACCGAGCCTTGCATTGCTCAACGGGTTTTTCGCCAATGAGTTGGTTGTTGAGGTAGAGTTTAACGGTTTTGCCTGCGCTATATACCTCTACGTCAATTGGTTTGCCTTCCCAACCTTCCCAATTCCACGAATCCCAAGTGGGCCAAGTGCTCCACATTGTGGTTTTGATGGAGTCAACGTAACCGTTTGGTTCACAGGCTGCAAGATGGATTTTCGAGGATGCCTTGTTGCCGTTCCAAATAATATCGCGGTAATAAGAAATTGGCTTGCGGAAACCGGTGATGTCAACGTCGCCGCAATAAGCGCCGTGCCAAGGCCATTGGGGATTTTGCCAACTTTCGCCCTGAGGCCAAGCCTTGTAGCGCCATCCGCCTATGCCCGATTCGCCAAGATAGTCGAGACCCGTCCAAACCATATCGCCGATTACGTAAGAGTTGTTGGCAACGGTTTCATAATTGCGGTAAGCGTCGCGGGGGTACGATTCGGTCTGCCACATCACACGTTTTGGATCGCGCTCGTGGTCGCTTTTATGCTTGAAAATCATATAGTTGTAACCAACAATGTCGAGTGCTTCGGCGTGAGGGTCGTAGATTTCCCAATCGCGGTCCCAAGCGCAGAGAGCCTCGGTAACGGGACGGGTGTTGTCTTCTTCAAGAATCGCCTTTTTGAGCATACGTGCGGTATAGATGCAGCGGATGTCCTTGCGCTCGATAATCTCGTTGCCGATGCTCCACGCCACAATGCAGGGGTGGTTGCGGTCGCGGAGTACCATACGCTTTACATCGTCGGTGGCGAGCGAATCAAAAAGGATTGAGTAGTCGAACGGATTTTTCTGTGTGCGCCATCCGTCGAAAGCCTCGTCGATAACCATCATACCAAGTTGGTCGCAGGCGTTGAGGAAACCCTCCGACGGCGGGTTGTGGCTTGTGCGGATAAGGTTGAAGCCCGCATCTTTCATCAGTTTCACCTTGCGGTATTCGGCGGCGTCGTAGGAAGATGCGCCCAAAAGTCCGTTGTCGTGGTGAACGCACGCGCCGTTTATCAGCACGTTTTTGCCGTTGAGGGCGAAACCTTGCTCGGCGTTGTAGGCAATGGTGCGGAATCCGAATGTCTGTTTCAAATTGAGTGTTTGGTCAACGGAAATCTCTGCCTCATAGAGGTTTGGCGAATCGTTGCTCCAAAGTTTAGGGTTGTTGATTTTGAGTTCCAACGCAGCCTTGGCATTAGACTTGGCGTTGATTTCAACGGACTTGGAAGTCTCCACGCCACCTGCCGCAACTTTCACATTTACAGTGCGTTTTTGGTTGCTGTTGTTTTCCACGATGGCGTTGATTGTTACCTTGCCGTTTTCCAAGGCGATGATTTGCACGTCGGTGGGTTTTACGCTAACAGCCGGAAGTTTACGCAAATTAACGTTGCGGTAGATGCCGCTGCCCGAATACCAACGAGAGTTTTTCTGATTGGAATTGTTGACGCGGACGGTAACAACGTTGTCGCCTGTGGGATTGAGGTATGGCGTAAGGTCCACACTGAAAGGCGTATAGCCGTATCCGTGCCAAGCGGCGCGTTTGCCATTTACAAAAACTGTGGCGTGGTGGTAAACGCCGTCGAACTCCATTATAAGTCGCTCGCCTTCATTGAGTTTAGGCACTTTGAGGTTTTGTTTGTACCAAGCAACGCCGGTTTCAAAATAGCCGTTTTCGTTGCCCGAAGGTGCGCTTTGGAACGGAGGTTTCAAGATGCTCCAATCGTGCGGGAGGTCAACATTTTGCCACGAAGTAGGCACGTTGGCGGTGTCGTTGTTGAGCGCAAACTGCCAACCGAGGTTGATGTTGTTAGCCGTCTGCGCTGTTGCCGTGGCAGCAACAATTATTGCAGAGAGCAATGTTGTGAATCGATTCATAAAAAGTTGTTTTTACGTGTATTAAAATTAAAAGTAAAATTAACTTTTATAAATTGAATATGCAAATAAAAGTTAGAGTTTAGTCGTTTTGCTGGTTAGGGTGGGGACGGTTAGCCTTTCAATACCTTAATAACCACCGATTCACCTTTTCAGAATCAGTTTCCATCGCTCAGCGACAAATAAACCGCCCAATGTGCATAAATCGACGTTTTTTTTAGGCATTGTCAGTTATTCGCACCTATATTTGAAAAATTTCTGACTGATATGGCAAGTTACTCTATAGGCGACATTGCCGCTGTGGTTGGCGGCAAGTTGACACGCGGCTCGGGCGGCAACATCTCTCACATTCTGATTGACAGCCGCAAGGTGGTTTTTGCCCGCGAGAGCCTGTTTTTCGCGCTCAAAGGCACCCGCAACGACGGGCACCGCTTCATCACCGAACTTTACAAGTCGGGCGTGCGCAATTTTGTGGTGGACCATCTGCCGCAAAATGTTGAAAGTTACCAATATGCGAACTTCATTGTTGTTGAGAACACGCTGAAAGCGCTTCACCAACTTGTCAGTTGGCACCGTCAGAAGATGACAATGCCTGTGGTGGGCATCACGGGCAGCAACGGCAAGACGATTGTGAAGGAATGGGCCTGCAAATGTCTTGCACCCGAAAAGTTAATTGCCCGAAATCCAAAGAGTTACAATAGTCAGATTGGTGTCCCGCTGTCGGTTTGGCTGCTTCAGCCCGACAACAATCTGGGCATTTTCGAAGCGGGAATCTCGCAGCCTGGCGAGATGGATGCGCTCGAGAACATCATCCGCCCCGACATTGGCATTTTCACAAATATCGGCGACGCCCACCAAGAAAATTTTACAAGCATTGAGCAGAAACTGACCGAGAAACTGAAACTTTTCAAAAACGCCAAAGTTTTGATTTTTGGCGCTGACAATCAGTTAGTTCGCGAGAAGATAAAGGCAACCGTCAATCCTGAGACAAAACTTTTCACTTGGGGCACGCAACCCGATGTGAATCTGTATGTGGAATCGGTTGATTATCAGCCAACAAGCGCCACCATCCACGCAATGTACAACAACGAGCGGTTTGCGGCGCAGATTCCGTTTGCCGACAAGGCTTCGGTTGAGAACGCCTTGCAGGTCTGGTCGCTGATGCTGGTCTTTGGGTATGATAATCAGACAATTGTGCAGCGGCTGGCCACCATTGAGCCAATCGCTATGCGCCTTGAACTGAAGGAAGGCAACAACAACTGCTCAATAATCAACGACAGTTACAACTGCGATATGGAATCGCTGCGGATTGCGCTCGACTACCTGAGCGTGCAGAATCAGCACCCGCAGAAAGTTTTGATTCTGAGCGATATAGAACAGAGCGGTTACACCAAAAGCGACCTTTATCACCACATTGCGGTGCTCATCAGGCAGAAAAACATTGACCGACTGATTGGTATCGGTCAGGATATCAAGTCTTTCTCGAACTTTTTCGACCTGCGCAAGGATTTCTTCGCCACCACGCAGGATTTTCTTGACCACTTCGATTTCAGCAAGATACAGAACGCGTCGGTGCTGCTGAAGGGCGCGCGGTCGTTCAGTTTCGAGCGTATTTCGTCGGTTCTGCAGAAGCAGTCGCACCAAACGGTGATGGCCATCGACCTTTCGGCAATGGAACATAACTTGAACTATTTCAAGAGTTTGCTGAAGCCAACAACCGAAATGTGCTGTATGCTGAAGGCGTTTGCCTACGGAAGCGGTACGCACGAAATCGCCAATCTGTGTCAGTATCAGCGAGTTGCTATGATTGCTGTGGCTTTCGCCGACGAAGGCGTTGAGTTGCGCCGCGACGGCATCCACATTCCAATTCTGGTGCTCAACCCCGAGCGCGACAGTTTTGCGCAGATGATTGAGTATCGGCTTGAGCCTGAAGTGTATAACTATGTGACGCTCAATACTTTCAATCAGGCGGTTTTGGATGCGGGGCAGACCGATTATCCAATCCACTTGAAACTCGACACGGGTATGCACCGCAGCGGCTTTATGCCCGACGACACCGATAATGTGATTAGTGCCATTCACAACGCAAAAGGCTTGAAAATCAAGACGATATTCTCGCACCTTGCCACAGCCGACGAGTACGACCAAGACGATTATACGCTGTCGCAGTTGAACACTTTCGAGACGATGAGTAGCGCCATAATGGCTAAGATGGACTATCCAATCAAGCGCCACATACTGAATTCGGCTGGCATTGAGCGCTTTGCCGACAAATGGCAGTACGATATGGTGCGCCTTGGAATCGGTCTTTACGGCCTGAGTGTGGCAGGTGCGCAACTTCAGCCCATTGCCACACTAACGAGCTCATTGGCGCAAATAAAGCACCTTCCCGCAGGAACAACCGTGGGCTACAGCCGTCGTGGCAAGCTGACGCGCGATTCTGACATTGCCACCGTGCCAATCGGTTACGCCGACGGTTTGCGCCGCTGCCTGGGCAATGGCAACGGAAAACTCTGGTACAAAGGACGTTTGGTGCCGATTGTGGGCAACATTTGTATGGATATTTGTATGGTCGATGTCACAGGCCTTGATGCGCACGAGGGCGACCCGATTGAGATTTTCGGCAAGAACCTGCCCATCACGCAAGTGGCCGAATGGATGAACACCATTCCGTACGAAGTGCTGACAGGCATTTCAAGGCGCGTGAAACGGACGTATGAGTATGAATGATAAGCGTTTAGTGTTTAGAGGTGAAAGGTGAGAGGTGAAAAGTTGTTTCATATTATTCTCATAGTGCACAATCGCTTCTTATAAAAACTTATAACTCAAAAACTTATAACTTAAAACATAATCGGCTATGAATTTCAGATTTTATGCGATTGCCGCAATCGGGTTGATATTTAGTAACATAAGTGCATCGGCGCAGGCCGACACTTCAAAAGTTTACACATTTCTTGAGAATATGCCCGATGCCGGCATTTATCTGCCTGCACCGCCCGACACGTCGAGCCTTGAGTATGCCGATGATGTGATTCAGTGGCAGTGGGGCAAGACCGTCCGCAATACGCCGCGTGGCGCAATGGCCAACCGCGACGGCAAGTGGGGGCACGAGATTATGGCCGAAATCTATTCGGGCGTTTTTGGGTTCACAATCTGCGAAGACAGCACGCCCGCTATTTGGAAATTGCTTGTAAAAGCTTCGTACACAGGACATTTTAGCACTACGAAGGCTAAGCGGAAATATATGCGTACGCGTCCGTTCGCACAGTTCAACGAGCACACGTGGTCGGAATTCGACGACGATGAAGAGCTGCGCCATAACGGCTCGTACCCGTCGGGGCACACGTCGCTATCGTGGTCGATGGCGCTGGTTTTTGCCGAGATGGTGCCCGAACTGCAAGACACCATTTTGCGGCGCGCCTATCAGTATGCCGAGAGCCGCGTGATTGTGGGGGCGCACTATCAGAGCGACATTGAAGCCGGTCGGCTGGCGGCTTCGGCGGGTGTGGCAAGCATTCACACAAGTCCGTTCTTCCTGGCCGATTTGCAGGCTGCCTGCGCTGAATATAACCGCATTAAAGGCTTGAAAACCACGCCAATAACAAACGCAATGCCCGACGGACAGAAAATTCTCGATTCGCCCGTCGATACTATTAGCCGCCGCTTTTACGGCGATGTGGCGCAGTATTGGCAGTCGAAGGCCGAACGCGGCACCGAGCGCGGCCGTCAGGCCATTGCCGATGCCGATGGCAATATCGATGCTCTGCTGGCCGGGTTCAGCGTTCCTGCCGGTTTTGAGATTAGCCAAAAGGCAACTCCGGCGCTTGCCGCAATGTTGCAGATGGGACAGGAATCGTTATCGGCAAATGCCAACCAAATGAAAACCACCGCTTTCCGCAAGCGTCCCTATGTGCAGTTCGGTGAGCCGACGCTCATTCCCGAAGCCGAAGATTCCACGGCGCAAACGTCGAGTTATCTGTCGGTCACAGCCGAAGTTGGGTGGGGACTGGCTCTTTTGCTCGCAGAAATAGTCCCGGAACACCAAAACGAGATTCTCACGCGCGGATTTGAATACGGACGTAGCCGCGTCATTGCCGGATACAACTACGCAAGCGATGTTCAGGCAAGTCGCGTTATGGCCGCTTGCGTTGTGGCGCACCTTCACGCCGATGCCAAATTCAGCAAGCTGGTTGAAAAGGCAAAAAAGGAGTATGGCAAAAGGAAATAGGATTAATAGGAGTTAGAAATTAGGAGTTAGAAATTAGGAGTTAGAAATACATTCAGTCTATCTGTTATTCACGCATTCAATCCTTCAATCCTTCAATCCTTCAATCAATGATTATTACTCCGGAAAACGACCCTATGGGTTTGGCAATCAGCGATTTCTACAACAAGCGCAAGACGGCCAAGCTCTACACTTGCACTCACCTCACAACCTACGACGAGTTGCCTGTTCAGTATCTTTTCCGTTCTTACGACGAAATGCCTGAAATTGAGCGCGTTGCTGTTGATTCGGCGCGCGGTCGTGTTCTCGATGTTGGTGCGGCTGCGGGGGCGCATTCCGCTTATTTGCAGCAAAAAGGCATTGATGTCACCTCTATCGACAACTCGTTGCTGTCGGTTGAAGTAATGCAAGCAAGAGGTTTAAAGGCCGAAGCAGCCGACTTTTTCGACTACAAGCCAGAGCAGCCGTTCGATACCATTCTTTTCCTGATGAACGGCGCAGGAATGTGCGGCACCATCAACCGTTTGCCGTTGTTCCTTAAAAAATGCAAGTCACTGTTAGCCAGCGGCGGACAAGTTCTTCTTGATTCATCCGATTTGATTTATTTATATATGGAAGATGACGGCAGCTGCGCTATCGACCTAAACGGCGACTACTACGGCGAGATGCTTTTCAAGGTGAGATACAAGCATTTACGCTCACAACCATTCAAATGGTTGTTTGTTGATTTCGACACTCTGAAACAAACCGCCTTCAAATGCGGACTCTCGTGCGAAAAAATAGTGGCCGGCCCACACTATGATTATTTGGCAAGGCTTTCAGCAATCTGAATTTTCAAACCTTTAGCTTGTTGATTTTCAGTCTCCTATTCACGTTTTTCCCGAAATAAACACCCCGTTGTTCACAACTGCCGGCAATCAGTGTAAAATCATTTTCGGTTGTTTCATTCCTTTATAAGGGTGATTCACAAAACCACTTTCCGATTCTCAAAACATTGGCTGACAATTCAGAATTGGTGCGGTTTTATGGCCATCAGCAACTATAACAAAACGTAATATTTTACCACAATGGAAGCAAAATTAAATCTGCCGTCAATCAAAATCTGCAAGCGCGACGGGCGCATTGTCAATTTTGAAGCCGAAAAAATCAGTTATGCAATCTTCAAGGCTCTGCGTGCAGTTGGCAAACCCGACCGCCAATTGGCCGAAGACCTAATGCTTGAGGTAATCACGAAACTAAATTTGTTCGACAAACTCGATTATACCCCGACGGTGGAGGAAGTGCAGGACACTGTGGAGAAAGTACTGTTCGACAATAAGTTATTCGATGCTGCAAAGGCTTACATCGTCTATCGCAAGCAGCACGAGAGTATGCGCAATACCAAGGAGTTGCTGTCGAATATGGATATCATCGACAAGTATATCGACCTGAATGACTGGCGGATAAAGGAGAGCGCCAACTCGTCGTACTCGCTGCAGGGTTTGAATCAGCATATTGCGACCATCATCAGTTCGCAATACTGGCTGGAACGTGTTTATTCTGAAGAGATTAAGCAGGCTTACCAATCGGGCCATATTCACATTCACGATTTGGGATTCTTGAGCGTTTACTGCGTTGGTTGGGATTTGGAAGACCTTCTTATGACTGGCTTCACGGGTGTTCCGGGCAAGATTGAGAGCAGCCCGGCAAAGCATCTGCGCACGGCTTTGGGACAGATTGTCAACTTCTTCTACACAATGCAGGGCGAGGCAGCCGGCGCACAGGCATTCTCGAGTTTCGACACCTATCTGGCACCATTTATTCGCTACGATAATCTTGATTACGAGGGTGTTAAGCAGTGCTTGCAAGAGTTTATGTTCAACATCAACGTGCCGACGCGCGTCGGATTCCAAACACCGTTCACCAACATCACACTCGACCTGAAGGTGCCGGGCAACTTGAAGGACCATCCGGTGATTATCGGCGGAAAAATGCAGGACGAGACCTACGGCGATTTCCAAAAGGAAATGGATATTTTCAACGCCGCTTTCGCCGACGTTATGTCGGAAGGCGACGCCCACGGCAGCGTCTTCTCGTTCCCGATTCCAACCTATAACATTACCAAGGACTTTGATTGGGACAATCCGGCTTACGCCAAAATTTGGGAAATCACGGCCAAATACGGCATTCCATACTTCTCGAACTTTGTCAATTCTGATATGAGCCCCGACGACGTGCGCAGTATGTGCTGCCGTCTGCGTCTCGACAAGCGCGAACTGCAGAAGCGCGGTGGCGGCTTGTTCGGCGCCAATCCGCTCACGGGCAGCGTTGGCGTTGTTACGGTCAATCTGCCGCGTTTGGGCTACGAATCGAAGTCGGAGGCCGAGTTCTTCCAACGTCTCGACAAACTTATGGAACTGTCGAAAGAGAGCCTTGAGACAAAGCGTAAAGTGATTGAAAATCTGACTGAAAGAGGCCTTTATCCGTACTCACGTTTCTATCTGCGCAACATCAAGCAGCGCACCGGCCGCTATTGGAAAAACCACTTCTCGACTATTGGAATTGTTGGTATGAACGAGTGCTGCCTGAACTTCCTGGGCAAGAGCCTTGTCGACGAGCAGGGGCACAAGTTTGCTGTGAAGGTGCTTGAGCATATGCGCGCCAAACTTGCTGAATTCCAAACCGAAACGGGTAATATCTACAACCTTGAGGCCACACCGGCCGAGGGCACATCGTACCGCTTGGCAAAAATCGACAAGGCCGAGTACAACGACATCGTTACAGCCAACGAAGAGCACGTGCGCCACGGTGCCAAGCCGTACTACACCAACTCGAGCCAACTGCCCGTCTATTACACCGACGACCTGTTTGAGGCTCTGCGTCTGCAGGACGACCTACAGACGAAATACACTGGTGGCACCGTCTTCCACACGTTTGTGGGCGAGAGCCAACTCTCGAGCGCCGCTGTGAAGAAGTTGGTGCAGAAGGTGACATCGACATTCCATCTGCCCTACATCACGCTGTCGCCGACGTTCAGCATCTGCCCCGAGCACGGCTACATCTACGGCGAGCACCACAAATGCCCGAAATGCGAGGCCGAAGGACAAGAGACTGATTGCCAAGTATATTCGCGAATCGTTGGCTACCTGCGCCCTATTGAGCAATGGAACGACGGCAAACGTCAGGAATTCAGCGAAAGGAAATTGTTTGATAAATCGATAATGTAAAAAGGTTAGAGGTTTAGAGGTGAGAAGTTTAGAAAGTTGAGAAGGGTTAGGTTTCTTGACTTTCTAAACTTTTTTAATTAAGCGAAAGTCTTTAAAATAAATAATTTGCCGATACGCTAATGAAAATCGCCGGACTTGTAAAGCAGAGTTTCATCGACTAAACCATATCAACTTTCTCATTCACATAAAAACGCTTATTATTGCCGTCTGAAATCGTAGTATGTAATGGCAACTAAAAAAAGTCAGGCACCGGATTACAAATTTTCATCGATGGCCGTTCTGATTGACGGCGAAAACGTTGACCGACTGAAAGTTGAGAGTATTCTGGAACGTATCGGACAGTTGGGAACAATAACAACCCGGCGCGTTTATGGCGATTGGTCGCAGGAAAAGTTGCAGATGTGGGACGATACCATATCGGTGTGCGCTTTGCGGGCAATGCACCATTACGTTCACAGCACTCAGAAGAATACATCCGACATTGCTTTGGTCATCGATGCTATGGATTTGCTATACACCGGCAAGTACGATGCTTTTGTCATTGTGTCGAGCGACGGCGATTTCAGCAATCTGGCCGTCAGAATACGTAACGAAGGCAAGTTTGTAATAGGTGTGGGACGGCGGAAAACCAATTACAACTTCATCACCATCTGCAATATGTTCATCAATCAGGACAAGCTGTCGTCGTCGGTTGGCACATCGAACCCCGACAGGCTGAAAAATATGGTGGAGACGCTTAATTCGAAGATTGCGGAACGCGACACTGCCATTAAAACGCAGCGCGACAAGATGAAGGAGAAGAACAAGGCAATGACCGATTTGAAGAAGGAGCTGGCTTCGGTGAAGAAGGAGTTGCGCACATCGGTCAGTGCAAATAAAAAGCTTGAGGCGCAGTTAGCCCGATTGCAAAGAACCAATGAGAAGCTCCAGAAACGCAACGGCGATTTAAAGAAAACGAAGGAGAAACTGCAACAGAAATCGCTTGGACATAAAGCTGATACAGAGCATTTTGTCTCCGAATTGCTGCAAAAAGCCATTGAAGGAGAAGAGGTGGCGCCAAACAAATATCCACTCGATGTTATCGGCAAGAAAATCAGAATTGAAGCACCAGATTTTCGCCCGTCAGACTATGGGTTTTCATCGTTGTCGAAACTGATTGGCTCAATTCCGGGCGTTGAATTGCAAACCGAGCAAAATCGTTTAATGTTTGTTATGGAGAATCAGCAGGCAACCCAAAACTAACTGAGTCAAAGTAATATAGTTGTAATAAGCGGTTTGTTGATAACAAAACAACATTGGTTGCGCCAGCATTTGAAATGCTTGCTAAATTTGCATACCAAAATCAAATTTTATGGTCATTTTGACAACATCAGAATTCGGCAGGTATCTTGAGGAAGATACAAGATACATATACTTTGAGGCTAAAAATATTGCCTATCGCGATGCCACTATTGATGGTGTTGACAAATTGTATGCAAAAACCAAAGGCGGCGAAGAGAAGGAAATAGACAATCTCGACCCAGATTTTAAGGAAGCCACTTTGTACAAGACAGTTATGACGCAAGCTGAATACGAGGCTTTCTGATTTTAATCACAAGTGTTTGAAAATCAATCACCTTGGTCGTCCGAAAAATCCTGCACACAACAGTGCTTGTAGGTTTTATGGTAACGGATGGCAATGCCAATCCTGCAGTAATTCTCGTTTAAAATGTTCTTTCGATGCCCGAGAGACGCAACATCTTTATCGATAAGTAGTTGGCGCACAATCTCAAGTGCATTATCATGACCATATGATATGTTCTCGGCCACCCATCCACCATTGTAAAAGCTGCGCACACGGACGGCAAAATTGGTGCCGTCGGATGAGTTATGACCGGTTTTACCTTCGGGGCCGATGTCATTGGCATGGTATTCGGCGGCCTTGCAGAGTTGTTCATTAGGGTAGAGCAGCGGTTTGTCTGCTATGTTTTTAAGTGTGTCAACGAGCGATTGTTCGTAACTGTTATTTGAGGATAACAAGTCGGCAATAAAGGCATTGTTGAACGCAGAGCCATTCATTCGAGCCAAATTGCAGTATTGAATTACCAATTTCTCGGCATCAGTCAGATACTTAGCGTCCTTGGCAGTATTGGCAGAATCCAACTGCATAATAGTGAAGTATTTTGTGGCATTCTTGGCAATAGTGTTGCCTTCAGTTGAGCTGTTTTCGGTTGCTGGGGTTTCAAGTGCGTCATCGGAAATGTCGCAGCTGGTGTTTGTAATAACCACTGATGAAGCCAGAAGTATTATTGTAAATAGATGTTTTTTCATGTCACATATGTTTTTTTACAAATGTAACAAATTGTGGTTCATAAATAAATGTCAACATACAATGATAGTATTAATAATTTTTTTTGCATATTTGTACGATATTATTTACCAGATGTTTTAGCAACCTTTTATAAGTAAAGGGTCAAATGGAGAAGTGTTTAAAGTAGACTTCAAGCAAATTATAAGTAACTAAATTTATACAACATGAGAAATTTTTTCAAACAGACAGTGATTATTGCTGCAGCGATTTTGACAGCAGCTGTGGCTTCAGCGCAAACCAACGGCTTCAATTACCAAGCCGTGGTACGAAACGCGCAGGGCGAGCTTGTGAGCAGCGCCAGAGTGAATCTTCGCATAACCCTTACTGACGATAAAGGGGAGCAGGTGATGTACCGTGAGACGCAGACCGCCGAGACCAACGCATATGGCGTTTTGTCGGTGACAGTGGGCGCGGGCGTGCCAGCCAGCGGCCAGACGCTCGACAGCGTCGACTGGGCCGGCGGCAACGTGTGGATGCGTGTTGAGATGGACGCCAACGGCGGCACCAGCTACACCGACATGGGGCTGACCAAGCTGCAGTCGGTTCCGTACGCATATTTTGCGGTTAGCGGCAACGGCGAGCGCGGCGCGCAGGGCCCGAAAGG
>CAMHPA010000076.1 GCA_946186925.1 uncultured Bacteroidota bacterium
TATAATTTGTTATACTTTATACATTCATTTTTTGTTTTCCTCGTTTGCCATCGCCTACTACAATAATCATACCACCTTGTAAATATCTTTCAAGTTTCTGCCCAAGCCGTCATAGTCGAGTCCGTAGCCTACAATGAAATCGTTTGGTATGGCAAAACCAAAGTAGTCGATTTTCAAGTTTTTGCAGCACGATTCAGGTTTGAACATCAGTGTGGCGATGCGCACTTCGGCAGGTTCAAACTGTTTCAGATATACAAGCAGGTCGGTCATAGTCTGGCCAGTGTCCACAATGTCTTCAATAATCACCACTGTCTTGCCTTTCAGATTCTCGTTAAGGCCGATAAGCTCGCGGACAGTGCCTGTCGAGTGGTCGCCTTCGTACGATGTGAACTTCACAAAACTGATTCGGCACGGCATCTCGATTCCGCGCAGAAGGTCGGCGGCAAAAACAAAACTGCCGTTCAGAATGGCTAGAAACACAACTTCTTTGCCAGCCAGGTCGGCGTTCATCTGGCCGGCAATCTCGGCCACACGTGCCTGAATATCTTCGGCCTTGACCGATACTCTGAACTTTTTGTCGTGGACTGTCACTTCGTTCTGCATAGCAACTTTTTTTGACGGTGCGAAATTACCAAATACGATTGTTTCTAAAAATATTTTAGTCCGGTTTACGGATTTCCGCAATAAGGTTTCGGTTTTGTCAACGAAAAAAACGCTTACGGCGCATTTTTCCAGCCATTTACCCCTTCGTGGCGCGCCTATGTCCAAAAAAAAACGCCGCAAAGGTGTCGCGAATCAATTTTTCATATATTTGTCGTGTTAAAATAATGTCAAACTAATAAAGGGAGGAACTGCTTATCGAGAAATAATTACTTCAAACAAACAAAAAAGGAGGTAGTTATGAACCTACATAGTCAGTCTGATTATGAGTTGATTAGGCAGTATATTGGCGGACAGACGGAATGTCTCGAAGTTTTGATTGACAGATACAAGAATCGCGTTTTTTCATACATTATGATGGTGGTGAAGGATCGTGAGCTTGCCGAAGATATTTTCCAGGACACATTCATCAAGGTTATCCGCTCGCTCGACAGCGGCAGTTACAAAGACGACGGCCGTTTTTGCCCCTGGGTGATGCGCATCGCCCACAATTTGATTATCGACTTTTACCGCCGAGACAAGCATCTGCCCACTGTTTCGGGTGATGACGAGGAAAAGGCCATATTCAAAACCATCGGCATTTTCGATGAGAGTGCAGAGGATAAATGCCTTGCTAAGCAGTCGCATGCCGATTTGAAGCAGATGATTGCCAATTTGCCGCCCGAGCAGTGCGCAATTGTCAAGTATCGCTACGTTTATGATATGAGTTTCAAAGAGATAGCCGACTTGACGGGCGTCAGCATCAACACGGCTCTGGGCCGGATGCGTTATGCGCTCATCAATCTGCGCAAGATGATGAACGTTACGGTTGAGGAAGACGATTAAATGAAAATCGATTGATTAGCATAAAAGGCGTGGCAACACGCCTTTTTTTGTGCACAAACCAAACGAATCCAAATTTAACCGAAAAAATGTGGGGATGCCATATTATGACATCCCTACCAAATTATCAATTATTTACAATTCTCAATTATTTACAATTCTCAATTCACCATTACACGTTTCACCACATTGCCAGTTTTTACAATGTACACACCTGTGGTATTTACATTTATTTCAGCGTGGACGCGGCACGCCACGTCCCTACAAATCAATTTGCCCATTGCATCATAAACGCAGATTTCATCGGTGGCGTTCTCAACCACAATATTTTTTCCTAGTGTGTGGATGTTGATGGCGTTGGCAGCAGATTCAGTGACGGCTGTCCCTGGGTTGTTTTCATTACCTCCTGGATTCTCATTTCCTTGTTCGTTGCCGCCTTGATTCTCTGTGCCTTGCTCATTACCACCTTGGTTTTCAGTATTGTATCCCCAAACAACAGGACAATAGTTGTATGGGTCGCAGAGATTCCAATCATTTTCCCAATCATAATTCCAATCTAGCGATTTAACTTCACAATAAATTGTCAGGTCGGTACATCCATAGAAGGCTCCGTAGCTAATGCTCGTTACTGACTTAGGAATGATAATTGATGTAAGACTGCTGCAACTGTAGAACGCACCATTGCCAATGCTCGTTACCGAGTTTGGAATGTTAACAGAAGTAAGGCTACTGCAACCTTCAAATGCATGTAAGCCAATTTTTGTTACCGAGTTTGGAATGGTAATCGATGTGAGGCTGATGCAACCATAGAACATAAGGTCACCAATTTCTGTTACCGAGTTTGAAATGGTAACAGATGTAAGGTCTGTGCAATAGCTGAACGCACCGTTGCCAATACTCGTTACTGAATTTGGAATGATAATTGAAGTAAAGTTGCGGTAACTTTCGAACGCATAACGGCCGCCAATGCTCGTTACTGAGTTTGGGATTGTAACAGTGTCACCGTTGCCAATGTATGCGGTTAGTTGCGTTTTTTCGGCATCGGCGTAGATGAAGTCTCCGTCAATTGTACCGTTGATTGTGAGTGCACCCCAAGGACTGCCTGTGGCAGAGCCATTGTAGATGATGTTTTTAACATTTTCAAATGCCCTGTCGCCAATGCTCGTTACTGACTCGGGTATTGTAATCGATTTAAGACTGGTGCAATAGCTGAATGCACCGCCGTCAATGTTAGTTACTGACTCGGGGATGGTAATCGATTTAAGGCTGGTGCAATAGCGGAACGCACTGCCGTCAATGTTAGTTACCGACTCGGGTATGGTAACCGATATAAGACTGGTGCAAAAACCGAACGCACCTTCGCCAATGCTCGTTACCGATTCGGGAATGGTGACAGATGTAAGGTTGCTGCAATTATTGAACGCATGGATGCCAATTTCTGTTATTGAGTTTGGAATGGTAACAGAAGTAAGGTTGTAGCAATTTTCGAACGCGCAGTGGCCAATGATTGTTACTGAGTTTGGAATTGTGACAGAATCAAGACTGCTGCAATCTTCGAACGCATATAAGCCAATTTCTGTTACCGAGTTTGGAATGGTAACCGATATAAGGTTAGTGCAACCAGAGAATGTTCTCTCTCCAATGCTCGTTACCGAGTTTGGAATTGTGACAGAAGTAAGACTGCTGCAATCTTTGAACGCATATAGGCCAATTTCTGTTACCGAGTCTGGAATAGTAACCGAAATAAGGTTAGTGCAACCTTCGAACGTCCTCTCTCCGATGCTCGTTACCGAGTTTGGAATGATAGCAGAAGTAAGGCTAGTGCAACCAGAGAACGTACCATTGTTGATGCTTGTTACTGAATTTGGAAAAGCAACAGAAGTAAGACCGCTGCAACCAAAGAACGCATGGTCGCCAATGTTAGTTACAGATTGAGGAATGATTATCGATGTTAGACCGATGCAATTATTGAACGCATAGGGGCCAATGCTCGTTACTGAGTTTGGAATGGTAACATTGCCACTGTTGCCAATGTATGCAGTTAGTTGCGTTTTTTCAGCATCTGCGTAAATGAAGTCTCCGTCAATTGTGCCGTTGATGGTGAGCGCACCCCACGGGCTGCCTGTGGCAGAGCCACCGTAGATGATGTTTTTAACGTTCTTGAACGCCATGGAACTAATGTATGTTAACGACTTTGGTATGTTAATCGATATAAGGCCTGTGCAATTATCAAACGCCATGTAGCCAATATTCATTACCGACTCTGGAATGGTAATCGATTTAAGGCTTGTGCAACAGCTGAACGCATAGCTGCTGATGCTAGTTACCGACTCGGGTATGGTAATAGATATAAGGCCGGTGCAATTAGCAAACGCACTATTACCAATACTCGTTACCGACTCGGGAATGGTAACAGAAGTAAGGCTGGAGCAACCGCATAACGTATTAGTGCTGATGCTCGTTACTGAGTTTGGAATGGTAACAGAAGTAAGACTGGAGCATTCATAGAACGCTCCATAGCCGATGTCGGTTACCGATTCGGGAATGGTTATCGATGTAAGGTCTCTGCAAAAAATGAACGCTTGATTGCCAATGTTAGTTATAGTATATATTACATTTTCATTTTCGATTGTTTCTGGAATAACAAGGTCACCAATTGGGTATTCTGAACCTCTACTAACCGAAACATAATGGTTTTCTTCATCGGTAACAGTGTATTTTAAGTTACCAATCTCAAAAGTTGTCTGTGCCAATGCTTGCCCTACAAGTATGAATCCGACTAAGATTGCAATTAACCTTTTCATAATTAATATAGTTTTAGGCTTGCTGATTCCCGATGCAAGCGGTTTAAAATGTTTTGATAAAGGCATTAAAAAACGTGGGAATCATACTCATCACTTATCCTGCGTGTTCAGGCTCTCGCATTGCCCATCTTCCGAGAATAAGCAATGCCGAAGCCCACGTTGTATGTCAATTGATATTATCAATAACACACAAATGGACATTGGCCATTGCCTTATCGTGCGGAAGACTGCTGAATTTGCGAGATTCGAACACGCCGCAGATAAGACGTTAAGTCAACGTCTTTCTATAATGCCTGTCCAGCAATTTAGCCTTTAGCAAGACAAATCGCAAGGCAAGACAAATGTATAAAAATCGGTTTGGAAAAAGAAAATGTTTTTTGCGTATGGGGATGTTATCGTATTACCTCGCAAAAATATTTTACCAAATGTGGGGGTGAAAAGTATAGATTGGTAATTATTTAAGTTCGTCCGTTAAAATTTAATCTCAAACCCGTCCGCATCCAAAATTGTCGGAAATTTTTCGCGGAAAGCGTTCAGTTTGCTGAGAGAGACGGTCGCCCGGCCAATGCCGATGGTGTTTTCGGGCAGCCGGCTCATCACGCCGCCGTAGATGTCGATGACGGAGCTTCCACCCGAATATTCGATGCCGAGGCCGTCGGTTCCCACGCGGTTCACGCCAACAACATAGCATTGGTTTTCAATGGCGCGGGCGCGCAATAATGTATCAAATGCGTCGTGTCGCGCAGTGGGCCAGTTGGCAACACATAGCAGAAGGTCGTAGTTGTTGCCGGTGTTGCGCAGCCAAACGGGAAAGCGCAAGTCGTAGCAGACCGACAGCCGTATGCGCCAGCCTCTGAAATTAATGATTTTCAGCTGATTGCCTGCTGTAAGTGTTTCGTTCTCGCATCCCATACGAAACAGGTGCCGTTTGTCGTACCATTCCAACCGGCCGTCGGGCATGGCAGCTAGCAAGCGGTTGTAATATCGTCCGCCGTCGGATATAATCTGGCTTCCGGCAACCATTGCGTTTTTTGCAGCCGCTTTCCGCAGCATCCAATTCACAAGCGGTCCGTCCATTGGCTGGGCAGTGCCGTCGAGCTGGTTTGTGAATCCGGTGGCAAACATCTCGGGCAGCACAATCAGGTCGGCATTGGAAATACCGTCGAGCATAGTGTCGTATTGGCGCAGATTGCCTTCAATGTCGTGCCATTTGATGTCGGGCTGGACGTAGGCAATATTCAGCAGGTCGGTCATACGCGGACGCAGTCGGTTGTGAATTGTTTGGGGTGCTTGGCCGTTGGGTTGTGCGCCACGTAATATTGGTGAATGTATTCCATATCGGCCTCAATGTCGCCGGTTGGCATAAAACGCTCACCAATGAGCCCGGTCTTGTTTTTGTAGTCGAGAACACTCAGGTAGATTGGCACATTAGCCTGTTTTGCAATGAAATAGAAGCCGCGTTTCAGCTTGTTGGTGAGTTTGCGCGTTCCCTCGGGGGTGATGCAGACGCAAAACTCATCGTGCTTGTTGAAGTAAGCGATAACCTGTTCAACCATGCCAGCCGATCGGCTGCGATTGATTGGCACCGCACCTAAAGCCTTGAGCAACAATCCGACAGGGAAGAAGAACATCTCTTTTTTGATGAAAATCTTTGGCGAGAATCCTGATGCTGCAAAAATCAGCTTGCCCCAGACAAAGTCCATCATACTGGTATGCGGAAGTGCAATGATTACAAATTTCTTGTCGGCGGGGGCTTTGTCAATCACACGCCAGCCGAAAAGGTTCAGTATGAATCCGCTGATGTTCATATTTGCTTTGTTGATAGTGGATTAATGTCTGTATAATATTGTTATGGGGTGAACCTCCGAATCGTTTTTGAATAGCAGCTGCGGAATAGTGTCGAAGTAGGTGAGTTGCAGTTCGGCTTCATACAGGGTGTCGATGACCATTATAGTGGAGTCAAGCTCTCCAGGATTCAGAATGATATGCGACTCGTCGGATGAGAACCGCCACGCACCTTTGTGCGGAAATTTGAATAGCCGCGTATCGTTGTCGCATTGTATTTCGCCAGGTAATATCTCATAGCCACCATTGCTCGATATTTCAATTTCGTCATCCTTAAGACATTCCGGGCAGAGCTCCAGGTCGAAGATATTGATTGGCAGAGTGTCGCCTGTTTCAATCTGAAATTTAGTGAATACTCCGCTTAAGTGCCATTTGCCGGCCGCCAGCATATTCAGGTTCGAGTCGTGAACGTCATCGCTGGTGCACGCCATAACAGTTAAAAATGGTAGAATCAGCAGTAGTTTTTTCATTAGTTTATGATTGATGAGTGAGGTTTCCCGTTCTTAAATGTCTCAATAAGAATGGCTTGCAGCACCACATCGTCGTACGACAGATTCCAGTTCTTACTGTTCAGCAATGATTTGTAGGAATCGGTGCCGATGTATTTGCTGCGTGTGAGGTCGATGTGTACGCCGTTTGTCGACCAGCGGTAGAACTCGTATTCGTAGTCGCTGTCCTTGGTCCATTGGCGCATTGGCCGGTATTCTGGCGTGTTCCCCAGTTTGGCCGACACCACACTCATCACCTCTTTAATCTTGTAGTCCTCAATTTTACGGCGGTCGATCGAGAAAATGTGGTTATATCCGATAATCTTGAAACTCAGATTTTTATCGTTGATGCACTCGCAATCCTCGATGGTGTAGTTGGGATAGTTGTACACGCCTACGGTTTTGAGCATCGAGCGGTCGATTTGGTCGCCTATCGAAAAATCGGAAATTTGGAATTTGATGGGTACGAAATTATTTGTCTCCTCAATCTCAAGCCGTTTGTCGGTGGAAAGAATGATAGGAAAGGGGTCGGTGTAGATGATCAGCTTCGGCCGCTTGTTGATGTATTTGATGTCGTAGCGCACAGTGTCGGTGTCCAATTCGCAGGCCTTGATGTGGAATACGTGCTTGTCGTCGTAGGCGCCGACGGGTTTGTAGCGTGATATTGTTATCAGTGAATCGGTCAGGCGAAGCGGGATCAGCACGGGCTTTGAAAATTGATCAAGTACTGAGTCGTAGGCCGCGTACGAGAATGCCGAGTCGTTGTGGATTACCAATGTGGAGTCGAGATGCCATTCAATGTTAGTGAAAGCCTCGATGTTTTTTGTCTTTTTGTCGCAGCTTGTGACCATCAGTCCGGCGGTCAGTAAGACAGCAACGCTTAGCTTAATGCTTTTCATATTGATTTGATTTTTATTGGTTCATTTTTAATTATTTAGCTTCTTTGTAGAATACTTGCGACGAGATGCTTCGGCCATCGCGGAAGTAGTATGTTCCGTATGAGTATTTGACCTCGATGTACTCGTGGGCAAGGCCGTTGCGGTTCACAATCACGCGTTTGACTTTCTTGTTCGGATTGTCGTAGTTCTCAGTTGTCACACCTTCCGGATATTTCTTGGCAAGGTCGTTGAGGAAGTGATCGCTACGTTGGCCGGTTGGCACGTCGAAGTCGTTCTTCTTGTTGCTGTCGAACGAGCTTTGTGCGGCGGCCAGCTGCTCTTTGCGCTGGCGTTCGGCTTCGGCCTGGGCTTGGGCGCTCTCGTCGCGCATGCGTTTCTCGCACAAGTCAATCTGGTCTTTCGGGTATCTCTCGGCCGGTTTTATAGCCGATGCCGATTTGTAGTGTCCGATGGCCGCTGAGTAGTCTTTCACTTTGAAGGCGTTGTCGGCTTGGGCAATGGCGTTCTTGTAGTCAGCGTCAATCTTAGCCAAACGTCCCTGCTCTTTCTCGGTCTTTATATTGGCGTTGATTTGAGCAATCTGTTGGTCGGGGTAGGTCTCGTCGGCTTTGATGGCTTTGGCTGCGTTGTAGAGTTCAATGGCCTTGTCGTAGTCGTGAGCGTTGAATGAGCGGTCGGCTTCGGCAATCTTTGCCTTGTAGGAGCGCAGTTGGTTTTCCTGCTCAGCCTTCAGGCGTGCGGCCTCGGCGGCAAAAGCGTCAATCTGCTGGATGCGGTTTTGCGGATACAGCTCGTTAGGCATCAGTTGCAGTGCCTGCTGGTAGACTGGCTTAGCATTGGCGTAGTCTTTCTGGTTGAACATGTTGTCGGCTTTGGCGATGAGCGCGGCATACTGCTGGCGTTTCTGGTTCTCGGCGTTGATGAACGACTGTGCCTCGGCAATACGCTGTTTCGGATGGGCCTCGTTGGGCTTGATGGTCAGCGCCTGGTTGTAGGCGTTGATGGCCTCTTCGTATTTCTTCTCGTTGAAGTAGCCGTCGGCCGTGGCGATGGCCAGGCTGTATTGCCGTTCAGTCTCGGCGGCTCGGGCCATAAGGTTGTCAATTTCGGCAATCTGCGATTTTGGGTAAGCCTCGTCTGGTTTCACGGCCGAAGCCTGTCCGTAGATGTTCTTGGCCTGAGAGTAATTCTGCGCTTTGAATTGCGCGTCGGCTTGCGAAATCAGTTTCTCATATTCGGCATTGGTCTTTGCGGCCTTTTCGGCTACAACCTTCTGCTCGGCCAGGCGCTTGTCAATTTCGGCAATGCGCTCTTTCGGGTAGCTCTCGTCGGGTTTCAGCTGCGACGCGTTGACATAGTTGTTGCGCGCCTCGGGGTACTGGCCGGATGAGAACTGGTCGTCGGCGAATGATATCAGATTGATGTATTTGTCGTCCAAGGCTTTCTGCTGTGCTATGAGTTTGTCGATTTCGGCAATTTTCTGCTTCGGGTACTGTTCGGTGCCCTTGAGCGCAATGGCCTGGTTGAAAGAGTTTTTCGACTCGTTGTACATCTTCAGGTTTAGCAGGCTGTCGCCCTTGCGCACGGCATCGGCAAAAGCCTTGTCGCGGGCGCGTTTCTGCTCTTCGGCGTTCTTCATGGCCAGCAGCTTGCTGTCAATGTCGGTGATGCGGCTCTGCGGGTATGCCTCGGTGGGGAATATGGCCAGGGCCTCGTTGTAGGCGGCCTTAGCCTCTTCCCATTTCGATTCGCCGTACAGTTTGTCGGCTTTGGCCAGTACGGCGTTGTATTTAGTCTGGTTTGCGGCTTTCTCGGCCAACAGGCGGTCGATTTCGGCGATGCGCTGCTTGGGGTATGCCTCGTCGGCTTTGAAGCCCAATGCCTGTTGGTAGTTGCTTTTGGCCGATGTGTAGTCCTCTTTGTTGAACGCGGCGTCGGCAAGGGCTATGAATTTGTTATAGCCGTCGTTGGCTTTGTCGGCCAGCTGCTGGGCAATGATTTTGTCGATTTCGGAAATGCGCTGTTTGGGGTAGGCCTCGTTAGGCTTAAGCGACAGAGCCTGCTCATAGCTCGATTTGGCCGCCTGGTAGTTCTTTTCGGCAAACGCGCGGTCGGCGGCGTCAACAAAGCCTTTGTATTTCTCGTTGTTGGCTTTGTCGGCAGCCAGCTGTTTGTCGATGGCGTTGATTCTTATCTGCGGATAACTCTCGGCAGGCTTCAACTCTTTGGCTTTTACGTAGTTGGTGCGGGCATCGACAAGTTTGTTCTGGTTGAATTGGTTGTCGGCCAGGGCAATGGCATCGGCATAAGCCTTGTCGATGGCGGCCTTGCTGGCGGCGTCGTCCTGCAGTTTGGCCAAAATGGCGTTCAGTTCGGCAATTCTGTCCTTCGGGTATTGCTCGTTGGGCTTGATGGCGGCTGCCTCGCCAAAGCGCGCCAGGGCGTCTTCGTATTTCTTGGCATTGAAGTTCTTGTCGCCTTCGGCAATGGCGTCGCGGTAAGCCTTCTCTTTGGCGGCCAGTGCGGCGTCGGCATCCGACAGCTCGCTCAGAATGCGGTCGATTTTCAGCAGCTGGTCTTTCGGATACTGATCATCTTTATAGGTGAGCGCCCGTTTGTAGTATATCTGCGCGTTTGTGTACTGTTGTTGGTTGAAGAATCCGTCGGCCAACTCTACGTTCTTCTGGTAGTTTTTGTCGTTGTTCTGGTTCTTTGCCAGGATTTTCTTTATAATGGTGATCTGGTTGTCGGGGTAGGAGTCGTACGGATCGACATCGATGGCTTTGGTGTAAAGCTCCACGGCCTCTTCGTAGTTGGCCTGGCTGAATTGGGCGTCGGCTTCCTCAATCAGACGCTGGAATGTTGCCGCGCGTTTCTGCTCGTAGTCTTTCATCATGCTTTTCAGCCGCTTCTGCATCTCGGCGGTGTAAGCCTCGTCATAGTCGAAATCGCCAATCTTGTCAACGAATTTTATCTTGCCGATGGGCTGGTTCAGTATAGAGGCGTCGAATCCGTCGACTTCGGGCAGCAGCTCAATGCTGAACTTGTAGTTCCAGATGCCCACATCCTCAACGGGCACGTTGGTGTTGAATTCAAGTCTCTTGCTGTAGTATCCCTGCCGGCATATCTCAAGCACCACTTGTTTGTTCAAGTCGATGTTGAAAGCGAATTTTCCGGTCTTGTCGGCATCGTAGATTTTGTCGAATGCGCCGTCGACATATACCTTCACCTTCGATATCGCAAAGTTGTCGTGTTCTATTTTAACAGTGCCTTTGATGGCCAGATAACCCTTGACTTTTTGTGCCGATAGATTTGAGAATGAGGCAACTACAAGTAAAATCGATAGTAGCGCCGTTATCGTTTTTTTCAATTTCATTTCAGATATGTTTAAAACACGGCAATATATGAAAATAATAGTTGAAGAAATAATGCGAATTTTCGATATTTTCACTATATCTTTAGAGAAAGAAAAACGTACAAAGTGGTACGTGAGTAACGAGATGTTTAACTATTTAAATTTTTGAGTTATGAAAACTGCAGAAGACAAACAGAAAAGCAAGGAGTCGTTGGAAATTGCTGAGCGTAAGTTGCACAAATCACAGATGAAAGCAAGCAAACTCGAAAAGAAGATTCAGAAGGTAAAGAAGAATACCAATGATGAAGCAGCCATAAAGGGAATGAAGGACGAGTTGGAAGAAGTTCACATGAAGATGCATCAACGTTACAAAAAAGTTGAGAAAGAAAAGAAAACAGCATCATAACACTGATTATTTGCTAACAAAAAAGCGCCGGAAGGCGCTTTTTTGTTATTGTATTACAAATACTTTGAAAATTAATGCCCAGTAAGTTTTATTGGTTCTCTTGCAGATATTTTTCCACACTGTTTTTGGCCTGAATTAGCAGTGTGATTATTTTGGCAATTTCACTATTCTTGATTTCCGCAACCTTCTGATTGTTAACGCCATTCGGCTTTAAATCCTCATAATATGAATATCTGCTTGAGTTAGAATCAGGTACGCTGTATTTCAGTAAAAGCAGTTTTTTACTGCGACTATTGTATAAGAATCCTAATCCTCCGTCAGCAATATAATTAATTGTAAAATTCCGACTTTGATTTGTAATGTCAGCGCAAATTTGTCTTAAAACAAGCACTACGCTATCTATTTGACTCACATTTAGATAATAGGCGCTGCGGGTATACATCAGCATTTTGCTCTGACTGAGGCTGTAGCCATCTCCGGCAATCATAATAGTGCCAACTTTTTTCGTTTTGTTCATTTCGTCTATCAGCACAGTGCCAAATATCTCCACATCACTACCCAGATATTCAAAAACATTGATACTCTTATAGTAAGTGGTGGTTTGAAGAAAAATATCGGCTTGTGTTTCTTTTCTGACCGTTTCAGTAACAGCATTCT
This sequence comes from uncultured Bacteroidota bacterium, assembly GCA_946186925.1. Lineage (GTDB taxonomy): Bacteria > Bacteroidota > Bacteroidia > Bacteroidales > SZUA-534 > RUG13583. Next base: position 11,937 of record CAMHPA010000076.1, read on the forward strand.
GAGCAAAAACAAATGATGATACTAAAAGTACGAAACAAGTTAATAGTGCATTTTTCATAATATGTTGTTTATTTATTTCGTCAGCTAAAATAGCGAAATTCTAAAATATCAGTAAAAATAATCTGTGAAAATCAGTTCAGTCAGCGTTCCAAACAGGCAACAAAAAAAGCCGTTCAAACGGAACGGCGTGCGATGCGTGTTGGCAGATAAAAATTTACAATCCGCCCTTTTTAAGGTTGCCGGTGGCACCGTCGAAACTGTATGGCGGTGAGGTAGCCGTTGGCGTCGTAGGTGTAGGGTTTGGTCATAGCTGTTTGCTTTTTTTAACCGAGGCCGCCGCAATTCTCAGTTGCCTCGGGGTATCATTCAATACTACCATTTATTTCCGCAATCATATTCTATTATTGTCTCAGAAACAATATTGTCTATTTCAACTGTATTATCATCCTTTACTGATAAAAAATAGCTTTTGTATGACAATCCGCTCCAATAATTCCACAAACAAAGACTTATTTCCGCTTTTTTGAGTGACGCGTCTATTTTGATATTGATTGGTTTGATTTCTGTGGCTTTCATTTTTTGAAACTCGGATTCGGAAATAGCACCTTCTTCTATTTCTGCATTTTCATAAATGCTATCGGGAACAACCGGCCAAATTGTACTCATGATTTTCGGCCAATCACCGTTTGTTAATACTTCAAAATGTATTTTATGTAGGCCATTCGACCATATAGGCAACATATTTTTGATGTTGTATAGCAAAAACCACTGCCAACAGCTTGATTCAGAAAACGTTTTTATGTGTATGTAGTTTAAATAGTCATCTTTCTTCTCACCACAATTATTAACAGCATATATGTGAGAAAGTCCAGTACTATCAGGTAAATCGATGCTTATGGTATAGTGGGGAGTCATATCAAGACTGTCTAAAACAGAGAATATTTCGGAATGGCAATTTTTATACCAACTACTATCCCTTTTTGTTATCAGATTCTCCAAAGTGTTTGCTTTTTGGATGAAATATGATTCATTTTCAATAATAGCATTCTGGGCAAAAACAGATGATGATACTAAAAAAACGAAACAAGTTAATAGTGCATTTTTCATAATATGTTGTTTATTTATTTCGTCAGCTAAAATAGCGAAATTCTAGAAAATCAGTGAAAATAATCTGTGAAAATCAGTTCAGTCAGAGTTCCAAATGGGTAAAAAAAACGTCCCAAACGGAACGGCGTGCGATGCGGGTTGGCAGATAAAAAAATTACAATCCGCCTTTTTTAAGGTTGCCGGTGGCACCGTCGAAGCTGTATGGCGGTGAGGTAGCCGTTGGCGTCGTAGGTGTAGGGTTTGATCATAGCTGTTTGCTTTTTTTAACCGAGGCCGCCGCAATTCTCAGCAGCCTCGGTTATACTCACTTATAATTACTTTTTTGAATAAAAAAATCTAATTTTTGCGCATTATTCCATTTTAGGAACTCTGGATGAAAAATAAGAAAGGATTTATTCCCTTTATATTCTTCGCTACTAAGAAACCCATCAATGTAATCTTTAGTTATTGAAGCTGTTTTAACAGTATCGTTTCCATTATGTTTCACAACATATGTTCGCTTTTTCAAGTCAAGGCTATAACTAAAAGTATTCTTAATAATAGTTTTATCATCAAAAGAACAGAAGATAAAATAACCGTGTTCTATGATTTTACATTGATGCTTTATTAAAACTGAGTCCTGCATATTTGCTTTTAGCAAAGTGACCGTTCCGAATA
>CAMHPA010000077.1 GCA_946186925.1 uncultured Bacteroidota bacterium
GGAAATAGTCTGACATACAGACCTTTGTATACAAAAAAAGAACGATATGCTGTTGCATATCGTTCTTTTTATTTTTGTGACGTGTGATTAATACTCGTCTTCGTTGAAAAAGAAATCTTCCTTGCTTGGATAGTCGGGCCAAATATCTTCAATGCTATCGTAGATATCGCCGTCGTCTTCCATTTCCTGCAGGTTCTCAACCACTTCCATTGGTGCGCCTGACCGAATGGCGTAGTCAATCAATTCTTCTTTTGTTGCTGGCCAAGGTGCGTCTTCCAACTTTGATGCCAGTTCGAGAGTCCAATACATAGCCTTTAGGTTTTAAAATTTCGCGCAAATATGAAAAAAATATCCAAAATGTATCATACCACGCAAATATTTTTATATATATCGGTTAATATGTTTATAATCAAATTGTTATATGACTACAATTTCGACAAAAACGCAGTTTAGTAGCGCAAACAGATGGTCTGACGCGACAGTTGGCTGCGGAAAAAGACCACGCCCATAGTGTAAAAATCGAGAGATAACGTTACTCGCTCATTTTCAATAATCTCGTGCCAAGCGCGTTCCATTTCGGCATTTTTATGAATATCATCGATGACAAAAACGGAATTGTTGCCGGCAAATGGCAGACACTGAGTGAAATAACTCATTGTTGGCTGGTAACTGTGATTGCCGTCGATAAAAAGCAGGTCGAGAGTTGGTATCTCGGCCAAGACCTTGGGAAGTGCCGATTCAAAGCGTTCGTTAATGGCGGTTATGTTGTTGGCACCCAATTGCTTGAAAGCAGTGTCGGCCATCTGCGAAAGCGTGGGGCAGCCTTCGATGGTTATTAGTTTTTGGCAGTGTGCCGAATGGGCTAAATAAAGCGCGCCAATGCCCAAATTGGTCCCCAACTCAACAATGTTGCGGCACTGCATTGCGGTGGCCAAATTTGATAGCAGCCGTCCGTCGCGGGCCGATGTTGAGCTGTGGCGGGCAATGTCGCGCACACGGCGGGTGTTGCCTTTGTCGAACTGGCTGCCCGAGCCGTAGTCGGTAACGTTGATGATGCGGCGGTCGGTCAGTAGCTGTTTGCGGTATTGCTCAACCTTTGTCACCCAATTGGCTTTTATTTTCTGATGCAGCTGGTTGGTTATCAGCTCGAAAAGAAAAGGCGAGTGTATGCGGTGCCCTTGCCGGTCGCGGGCTTGTGCCTGCCATCGCAGATAGCTCAATATGTTGTGAATGGTGACCATCGGCCGCAAAAATACTATCCGTAGCAACAAAATTGATGGTATTTTTGCCAAAAATTTGAACAATGAACAAGACAAACGCCGCACGTATTTTGGATTCGGCCGGCATAAACTACAGCCTGACCGAGTATGAGGTTGACGAGTCGGACCTGAGCGCTACGCACGTTGCAGAGCAGATGGGGCAGGATATAGGTCAGGTTTTCAAGACATTGGTGCTGCGGGGCGACAAGACAGGGTTGTTCGTCTGCGTGATTCCAGGGGCGGACGAAGTTGATTTGAAAAAGGCCGCCAAAGCATCGGGTAACAAAAGCGCAGAGATGATTCACGTAAAAGAGCTTCAGCCACTTACGGGCTATATCCGTGGCGGTTGCTCGCCCATCGGTATGAAAAAGCATTATCCAACCTATCTTGACGAGCAGTGCATCCTTTACGATGAGATTTACATCAGTGCCGGCATCCGCGGAATGCAGATAAAACTTGCGCCTGACGATTTGGTGAAGGTTACAGGCTGCGAGATTTGCGAGTTGACGGTGTGATAAATATCAAAAGGGGATGAGTTCGGTTAATCGGTTTCCAAGTCGAAAGTGTCGCGCAAAAGCTTTAGATCAGCGTTTTTATTGAGCAGATACATATATTTTTCTTTCGATGTGTAGGGAAGACCCTTTTCACGCGCGTCAGATTCAGCGTCACCGGCCATCTCAAAGCTTAAAACGATTTTAGAATTATGCAGATTCTCACGCAGATAGCCTTCAAGCGTTTTGTGTATATTTTTATACAGGTAGTCTTTTACAGTTATGCTGTCGACCATAAAGCGAAATACAAATCCTTCTGCTGGTTTTTGCGGAATTTGGCTGGTAAGCAGATTGCTTAATCGTGGACGGTGAGAGCTTTCATCTTTCGCAAAATTCTTCCACGCGGCTTCAAGCTCTTCTTGGGAAAAATCATTGCACTCATTTGCCGACAAAGCTTTTTGCGCTTTGGCTGTCTCATCCACAACGCTTTGCAACGATATCGTCTGTGGATATTCTTTGTAAACCGGATGATTTGCGGTTTGTTCTGTTGTTTTTGTGGTAATAGAAGCCGATGTCCGTGCCGATTGGGCCTTGCTTGGAGATGGAATTGAAAATACGTTCCGTTTATGCCGTTTCAGTCGTTTTTTTTTTCTTCCTCGAGGTCGCAAAGCCTCATAAGCGCGAACTCAACAGCCAAGCGTTTGTTTTGGCTTACGCGATAGCCCGACTCCGACTCGTTCAGCACTCGCAGCGCCTCGAAAATGAACCAAGTCTGGCATTTCTTGGCCTGCTCAAGATAGCGTGTGCGGATGTTTGCGCCAACGTCGAGCAGTTGGACGGTCTTCTCGTTCGAGGCCACCAGCAAGTCGCGGAAGTGATTGCTCAATCCCGACAGGAAATGCTGCCCCTCAAAGCCTTTGTCAAGAATTTCGTCGTAGATGGTGAGGCTGGTTGCCACATCCTGCGCAAGGAAGGCGTCGACAAGGCGGAAGAAGTAATCGTAGTCGAGCACGTTGAGGTTGGCCACGGCCTTTTCGTAGGTTACTTCGGTGCCCGAGAAGCTGACAATCTGGTCGAAAATCGAAAGAGCGTCGCGCATTGCGCCATCGGCCTTGCGGGCGATGAGGTTCAGCGCGTCGGGGTCGGCTTTGATGCCCTCTTTCTCGGCAACACGTGCAAGCTGCGCGGCGGCATCCTCAACCGTTATGCGGCTGAAGTTGTAAACCTGACAACGCGACAGAATGGTCGGCAGGACCTTGTGCTTCTCGGTTGTTGCCAGAATGAAAATGGCGTGTTTGGGTGGCTCTTCAAGCGTCTTCAGAAAGGCGTTGAATGCAGCCTGCGACAGCATATGCACCTCATCGATGATGTAGACGCTATAGCTGCCAATCTGCGGCGGAATGCGCACCTGGTCGATAAGGTTGCGGATGTCATCGACTGAGTTGTTCGACGCGGCATCGAGCTCGTGAATGTTGTATGAGCGGTCCTCGTTGAAGGCCTTGCACGACTCACACTCGTTGCACGGCTCCATATCGGCCGATGGATTCAGGCAGTTGATGGTTTTGGCGAAGATGCGGGCGCAAGTGGTTTTTCCCACACCGCGCGGTCCGCAAAACAAGTATGCGTGCGCCAAATGCTTGTTCACAATGGCGTTTTTCAACGTTGTTGTGATAGACGACTGCCCGACAACGCTCTCAAACGTTATTGGACGATACTTTCGCGCCGATACTATAAATTCACCCATTTCTGTTATTCAGATTGGCAAATATAGAAAAACATATATATGCCAAGTTGGTAAGTTTTCAACAATTGAAAGATTGGTGCTGGGTGTTAGATGTTGGGTATTGGGTGTTAGGTGTTGGGTATAGGTTTTTAGGTGTTAAATGTTGGTGCGAGATGGCTTGCCAGAAACCCATATTGCACAACGCACTCATAATTGCTATGTTCGCTTTTGGCTGATAACAAACAGCTTGAATGTTGCCGCGGCGAGGGACGAGCCGCAGATGCACGACCCCAACAAACTGCTTGGTGGCCTTTTCCGCGAAAGCGATATAAAAAAACTATGCCTTACAGAGTTAACCGCGTTCCCCCGCCGTTTTTCAGGCCGTCGGTGTTGGTGATGACCACGCTCGCAACGCCCGCGCGGATGGCGTCGAAGCCGTTGTCGAGTTTCGGAATCATTCCTTCGTTGATGATGCCAGTGGCCTGATACTCTTTGAATTTGTCGTAGGTGAGCGTGCCGATGACCGAGTTGTCGTCGGTGGCGTCCATAAGCACGCCAGGCTTCTCGAAGCAATAGACGAGCGTCACGCCGCACGATTTGGCCAGAGCGCGCGCCAGTTCCGACGCGATGGTGTCGGCATTGGTGTTGAGCAGTTGGCCGCGGCCGTCGTGCGTGATGGGCGACACCACAGGCACCGCGCCTTGCTCGATGAGCGAGAAGAGCACTTCGGTCTGCACGCTGTCAACGTCGCCCACAAAGCCGTAGTCGATGGTTTTCACGGGGCGCTTGTGCGACAGAATGATGTTCAGGTCGGCACCAGTGAAGCCGAGCGCGTTCACGCCGCGCCGCTGCAGTTGCGCCACAATATTTTTGTTCACCAGACCTGCGTAAACCATTGTCACAACGTCGATTGTCTCTTTGTCGGTGATGCGTCGGCCGTCAACTTTCTTGATTTCGACGCCCAGGCGGTTCAGCAGTTTGTCGGCAGCACGGCCGCCACCGTGGACAAGCAGTTTGTTGCCCTGCATTGCCGCAAAATCGTCGAGCAGAGTGTTGAGCGTTGTCGAGTCTTCAACAACCGCACCGCCAACTTTTACTATTGTGAGTTCGTTCATTGTTTAATCGTTTAACTGTTTAATCGGTGAATCGTAATTCGTAATTCGTAATTCGTAATTCAAAATCCTACCTACTAAATCCTAAATCCTACCTGTTACAAGCATTTCTTGAATCTCTCAATAAAATCCTGTGCTTCGGCCATTGACAGGCTGAGCGGCGGCAGCAGACGGATGGTGTTTGTGCCCGCAACGCCCGTAAACACGTGCTGTTCCATAAGCAGCCGTTGGTTGCGGATTTCCTTTATCGGCTCTTCGAATTCGATGCCAATCATAAGGCCGCGACCGCGCACTTCCTTGATGCGGTCGATTTTCTTCAGTTCCGAGAGCAGATAGTTGCCCACTTTTGCGGCGTTGTCAACCAGATTCTCTTCTTTGATAATGTCGAGCACAGCGCAAGCGCCAGCGCAGGCCAGATGGTTGCCGCCGAAGGTTGTTCCGAGTTGGCCCACAACAGGCGTGAAGAACGGCGCAATGATGACGCCCGCCATTGGCAGACCGTTGCAGATGCCTTTCGCAACTGTCACAATATCAGCCTTGATGCCCGCGTATTGGTGGGCGAAGAATTTGCCGCTACGTCCGTAACCCGACTGAATCTCGTCCAGAATCAGCACCGTGTTGGTGTCGGTGCAAGCCTGACGCAGGTCGCGCATAAATTGGTCGTCGGGCACCTGAATGCCGCCAACGCCTTGAATGCCTTCAATTATCACCGATGAGTAGATACCTTTCTGCAGTTCGGCGCGCATTGCGGCGGTGTCGTTGAAATCGATGAAAGTAACTTCAAGTCCTTCATTTACAGGGGCAATATACTTTGGAATGTCGGTCACGCGAACGGCAGCCGATGTACGCCCGTGGAACGAGTGGCGGAAGGCCAGCACCTTGTTGCGGTTGTTGTAGAACGATGCCAGTTTCAGCGCGTTCTCGTTGGCTTCGGCGCCTGAGTTTATCAGGAAAAGCGAGTAATCGTCGTAGCCAGAAATGGGGCCAAGTTTTTCGGCCAACTTCTGTTGCAACTTGTTAATCACCGAGTTAGAGTAGAATCCAAGCGTTGCCACCTGCTCGCTGATGGCCTTCACATACTTCGGGTGCGCGTGCCCGACCGAAATCACAGCGTGACCGCCGTAAAGGTCGAGATATTCTTGCCCGTTGGCGTCCCAAACGTGGCAGCCTTTGCCTTTCACTATTTCAATGGGAAATAGCGAGTAAACTTCAAATAATTTCATCGTATATAATGTTTTATGTTTCTGCTCGCAAATCGTACGCCTCTGCGGCGCGTTTTGTGTTTTCTGCCTTTCGACGAAGACAGGCAAAGGTGCAAACCGCTCATTCATACACAGTTGCAATCGTCCGCCGTTCCGCGAAAGCGAAATGCGAAGTTATAATTAAATCGTATAAGGTGAATGCCCGGGTGTGAAAAAACTATTACTTACGAGCTTTGAGTCCTTACCTTTCTTTATTAATCAGTCACGCAATTTCTAGTCCTTCAATTTTTGACAGTTTCTGTCGCAGAGTTTCGCCTTGCTTTTTGCGGATTGATAGGTCGATACTGCACTGATTGTCAAATTGTTGGTTCGATTGCTGCGGATTCTCGTCCTTCAGCACACGCATCACGTCGTTCATTGCGGCGTAGTCGAATTTTATTGTGAAGCGGTCCTGCTCATACTGCTCCACAATCTGGTTGTTGGTAATGGCATCGGAAGCAGCTGTGCGATAAGCGTTTATCAAGCCTGGAACGCCCAATTTGGTGCCGCCGAAATAGCGCACAACCACAATGAGCACGTTGGTCAGGTTGGCCGACTGAATCTGCCCCAAAACCGGTGGCCCCGACGAGTTTGCCGGCTCGCCGTCGTCGCTGCAACGATAGGTTTTCATATCGGCACCCAAGCGGAAAGCATAAACGTGGTGGCGCGCGTCGAAGTAGGTCTTTTTCAACTCTTTAATGTGCTGCCGAACCTCGTCTTCGGTGAAAACCGGCCACGCAAAAGCCAAGAAACGACTACCTTTCTCTTTGTAGACGCCTTCGGAATAACCGCTGAAAGTCAGATATTTATCAGTTTCGTCGGACATTGGTTTGGTTTAATCGGTTAACTGGTGAATTGTTTTGACGTTGAGAAGGTTTAGCGCTTCGCTGTTGAGAAGGTTTAGTTTAAAGTTTAACGGGTTTAACAAGTTTAAAATCAACACCAATTTCTCACTCCTAATTTCTAACTCTAATTCCTAAATCTTAATTCCTAACTCCTAAATCCTAATTCCTAAATCCTAATTCCTAAATCCTAATTCCTAGTACCTTACTTCCCCCCAACACCTAACACCTAATTAATGCCTCCTAATGCCTAGTGCCTAATGCCTAAACTATTTTCGTTTCAATATCCTTCGCATCTGCATATTTTTCAAGCAGTTGACGGGTGTAATCGAACAATTCAGGCAACAAGGCTGGACCATCGTAGGCATTGACAACCATCAGGAAATGGCTGGTTTCAAGGCTCATAGCCGTGCGTTCCTCATCGCTAGTGGGCGTGCCGAATCCGCTGACCGAGTCGCGCAGAACGGGCAGACAGGCAATATTGAGCGGACCGCGGCCAATGCCGTTGTAAGGCTCGCCCTCGCGCCCGATTCCTGCCACCACATTGCCCACAACCTTGTCGGCATCGAAACCGCCGATTGAGTAGCCATATCGCATCGACACAAGATTGACCAAATCCACCATAGTATTTATTTGGTACAAGTTGTTGCCCTTAACCAAACGGCGCATCAGAGCCTCGGCGCTGGGGCGATAGCGGCTAGGGTCCTTGCCGCAATCGGAATACATACGGCGCGTGGCGGCAATCTGCGGTTGCTCCTTAATGGCGTCGGGCGTCAGTGTACGGCGGATTTCGGCAGTGAGTGCGTCAATCTCGCTCCACAAACCTTCGTTATAACTGGTGTTCAGCACTTTACACTCCATCACACCCAACGCCATTGTCGGGTTGACGGCTTCCAGTTCGGGGCCAATACTGACGTTAATCATCGCGTTTCTCAAAAGTTTCGGTTTTCTTGATTCTGATTCGGCGGACAATCAGCACCACAATAATAACTGCGCTGACGGCCAAAAACGCTGCATATAACAAACTTATTAGCATATCGTATCAATAAATTTCACTATATCAACTATTTGAGTTTAACAGCGGTGCCGTAAGCCAAAATTTCGGCAGCCCCCTGCGCAATCATCGACGTGGTGAACGACACTCCGACAATGGCGTCGGCGCCCAAACGTTCGGCGTCCCTGGTTAGACGTTGCAGCGCCTGCTCGCGCGATTCGGCCTGAAGTCTTGTGTACTCTTCAATCTCGCCACCGACAATGTTTTTGAGGCCAGCTAAAAAGTCACTGCCAACATTTTTGGCACGGACGGTGCTTCCGCGAGCGATTCCCAAAATCTGCTCAATCTCGCGATTTGGAACTGTGAATGTTGTTGTTAGAATCATTTTTATAAAATTTAATGTTTAACTTGTTTATTTTCAATTATAAGCAATTAGTGTAAATCACAAAACCATCAGCCATAAATGTAATTAATGTTCTTTTAGTGGCAAAAACAAATCGGCAGCGGTTACCGAGTATAAAACATCAACAGAATATTCGTTTTTGGTTAATCCATAAGGAGTTATCCAAGTCGCGATGCCTCCGTTTCTGTTTTTTGTCTCTTTTAAGAACGATGAGATGCGGTTTCGCACTTTTAAATCTTCGGCTGCGTCAATTAAATATTCTGATTGTGAGTATTTTATCTCACAGATGTTGATTAGTCGGTCGGCGCGCTCGATTATCATATCTATTTGATTTGTTGGATTTTGTCTACTGCGCCACGAATAGTATTCAACAGCAATTCTGTCTAACCCCAAAGCGTGGCGTATCTGATTGATATGCAGCATACAAACGTGTTCAAATGCCAGTCCCGACCAAGTGTTTATGGTTGGTGTGTTCAGATGTTGCTGCCAATAATCGTCGGTTGTGATTTTTTTTGAGAAAGTCAGGTGAAACAATGAGAAAAGGTCAATTAGTTGATAATAAGCATCATTGAATTTCGGTTTACCATTGATTTTAGTTGCATACTGTCTGATAATATGACAGTTAACAAGATTTTCGAGTTGTTTGCTGAGAGTGCCGCTCGATGGAACTTTCAACGCGGCGGCAATTTCGTTGCGCGTCATACCTTGCTTGTTTTTATTAAGAGTCTCAACAATTTCGAGATATGGCTCAGGCGTTTTGAAAAGTGATGCATATAGCCGCCTGTACTCGTTGCTCAATTCAGAATCCTTTGCAAAATAAATATTATCAATATTTTGCGCGAGACTTTTCTGATTGTCGAGCAGACTCAAATAATACGGAATGCCACCCAGTATCATATAGGTTTCGATAATCATCTGCCTGGGCCAGCGAATGCCGCGCGATTTCATATACAATTCAGTTTCATATAAGTTGAATTGCCGTAAACAGATGGTGCGCGTGATGCGATTGTGTAGTCCTCCGTGATTATCGATGATATTGTCAATCATCCACGAAGTGGCTGATCCACAAACTATTAGAATGACCTTTTTCTTTAGCGATGCCCAAGTGTTCCAAAAGTAACCCAAGGCACGGACAAATCCCGATTTTTGTGTATCGAAACACGGCAACTCATCGATGTATATAACGCATCTTCCGCTAGACTGCTGTTTATCAAGAGTTTGTGCAAGTGCGCTGAAGGCTTGCAACCAGTTTTCGGGCATTTTGCCCGTGTATCCAGCATTTATCAGCGAGCGAGTGAAGGCAAACAGTTGTTCTTCCTTTGTCCCATCGATGATCCCTGATGTTGAAAAGGCGAATTTCTTATCGAAATACTGCTGAATCAGATAGGTTTTGCCAACACGCCGCCGTCCATAAACGGCTATAAATTCTGCCTTACCCGATTTTTCAATCTTTTTTAGTTGGGTGATTTCATTCTCTCTGCCGACAAAATTTGTTTCCATAATCGTTTGTTTTTCACACCGCTAAGATATTAAAATGTTTGATTATTTCTCCCCAAAATTCAAAAATGAATATACTTTTGGGGGAAAATGAATGCTATTTTTCCCCAAAACTCAATATCTATAATAGAAATGGGGAAAAATAATGATGATGATTGTTATATGATACGTTATTTAGATTGTTAACTAACTGCGTATTGCGCTTTCGAATTCCGTCAGTCTTGCATCAATTTTCTGCTTAACAGCCTCCATCAATGCAGCATCCGATTCGGCGGTTATCGGCTCGCCAATCCAGAAGTCGACATCGGTGTGCCAGTGGCCCATTTGTCGGTAGAAGTTGGTCAGGAACGACTCATCGCCCCAGATCATTCCGTGGTCGTGATAGAAAATGGCGGCGGGGACAACGGGCGTGGCGGTTGTCTGCGCAATCTTGAACGAGCCGTGCTTGAAAGGCGCTGTCAGCGGTTCGTCTTTTATTCCGCCTTCGGGAAAGAGAATGACACTGCCGTCTTTGTCAATCTCGGCTTTAATGGCGCGCATTGTGGCAATCAGGCTGCTTTTCTTGCTGCGGTCGACCAGAATCATTCGCGCCAAGCGCACACTCCAGCCGATTATCGGCCAGCGGCCAAGTTCCTTCTTTGCCACTATCGACGCCGGATAGCGCGAGAATGTGAGAAAAATATCGACGTAACTGCGGTGATTGGCCATCAGAATGACGCGCTGCTCGGGTACCTGACCCGAAAAATGCACTTTGACGTTGAGAATCAGCAGACAAAACCGCGCCCAATTCTTTGTAATGAAGCGACTTATGGCCGGACTGCCCAGACATATAAATAATAGTATCAGCCCGACAATCAGGAATGTCAATGATACTATCACTACCAAAATGAGCCTTATGGTGGCAAGAATCGGTTTCATAATGGCAAAGCTAATCATTATTTGACTAATCGACGCGGCGTTTTATATTTCGGATAGACATATTGCTACCACAAAAAAAACGGCTCACATTGTGAACCGTTTTTTTGTTACCGTAAGGACCGATTAGTCAATATTCTTCTTGTCAATTCGCCAGCCTTCGCGTTGAGCCACGCCAGGGTTCTCGCCCTTGAACATAAGCGCTGCTTCGTCGTCGTTCTTGAGTTGCCATTTGAGCCAGGCTGTTGCAACAATGGCAAACTCGCCGCCGTAAGGCTGACGGTAGGTTCCGCCGTGGCCAACGGGCAGATTGCAGGCGGCAATGGGCACGTTGTTGATGCGGCTGAAATCGTCCATACCGTTCCCATAGGCAATGTCGGTGGTGTCGCCAAGCAGGTAGAGCACAGGGACTTTGATTTTCTGCAAATCGTCCTTGGTTGGCATTGGCATTCCTGGAATGGCGGTATTCGGGTCGATGAACGAGCCGCTGTTGCAAATCATAATGGTTTTCAGTCGCTCGTCGGTGGCGTTGTTGAGTGTCTGCAATCCGCCGCACGACATTCCTGCAGCCGCAATGTTCTGCATATCAAGTTTTTGATAGTAGGGGCTGTTCTTGTCGGCGTTTTGAGCCACTGCCCAGTCAAGGCCTTCAATCTGCTGCTCGGTTTTCGACATTGGACCGTGGTATGGCTGGTCGTCGACAGGGAAGTTGCCAATGGCCACAACCATAAAGCCGTGCGATGCAATCTCGTTCAGGAAATTGACGTGTTCCCACGGCGAGTTGCCGCAGGCGCCGTTACCCCAAACCAGCACGGGCAGCGGGTTCTTTGCGTTGAACGGCGAAAGGTCGGCGGGGCGGAAGATGGTGTGCTCGGCCAGCGACGGCTCAGCCACCATAATGGCCTTGTAGTCGCCCGTGCCGCCGTCTTCGAGCGTGCGCGATTGGTTGTAAGTCTCAGGTGCCGCTTTGTGCGACGAGCAACCGACAGCCGCAAAGCAAGCAGCAGTCAGTAATAAGCATAATTTCTTCATTTTGAATGTGTTTTTAGTTTTTAAACATACAAATCTACATAAAATGTTTAATTGTTGAATCGGATAATTGATGTTAGGCATTAGGGGGCAAGGATTGAATGCGGTAAATTGGAAAACTGTAGGGCTGTCACATTGTGGCAACTGATTCTGCAATCCAATATTTATGAGAATAGCATTGCGATTCGCTGTCTGCAATGTTCCTGCATTCACCCCAACAAAAAAAGCGAATCCCTTTCGGAATTCGCTTTTCTTATATCGCGGAAGCGTGATTACAATTTGTTGTCGCTGCCCAAAACGTTGACAATCTTGTGGATGTACATTTTCTTCATATTCTCGCGGGCAGGTTTCAGATACTGACGCGGGTCGAAGTGCGACGGGTTCTCGGCAAGATATTTGCGGATAGCGGCGGTCATAGCCAGGCGAGAGTCAGAGTCGATGTTAATTTTGCAAACAGCCGACTTCGCAGCCTCGCGAAGTTGCTCTTCAGGAATACCGATAGCGGCTTCAAGTTTGCCACCATATTTGTTAATGGTTTCAACTTCTTCCTGCGGAACCGACGATGAGCCGTGCAGAACGATTGGGAAGCCAGGAAGTTTTTTCTCGATTTCGTGAAGAACGTCGAATGCCAACGGGGGCGGAACAAGAACACCATTTACGTTAGTGCACTGTTCTGGTGTGAACTTGTGTGCGCCGTGCGATGTGCCAATTGAGATGGCCAGCGAATCGCAGCCTGTGCGAGTGGCGAAATCCACAACCTCTTCAGGTTTTGTGTAGTGTGATTCAGCAGCCGAAACTTCGTCTTCAACACCAGCCAAAACGCCAAGCTCAGCCTCAACAGTAACGTCGAATTGATGAGCGTATTCAACAACTTTCTTTGTCAACTTTATGTTCTCTTCGTATGGCAGCGATGAGCCGTCGATCATAACCGATGAGAAACCGTTGTCGATGCAGTCCTTGCAGAGCTCGAAGCTGTCGCCGTGGTCAAGGTGAAGAACAATCTGCGGATTGGGGCAGCCAAGTTCTTTAGCGTACTCAACGGCGCCCTTTGCCAGGTTGCGAAGGATGGTGCCGTTAGCGTAGTTGCGAGCGCCTTTCGATACCTGCATAATGACAGGCGATTTGGTCTCAACTGCGGCCATAACAATAGCCTGCATTTGTTCCATTGTGTTGAAGTTGAAGGCCGGGATAGCATATCCGCCTTTAACTGCTTTGGCAAACATTTCACGAGTGTTCACCAAGCCTAAATCTTTGTAGTTTACCATATTATTAAAATTGTATAATTAAAAATATACTTTTCTAAAACCGATGGCAAATATATCATTCTTTGTCATACTTGGGGCGCAATCTTTACACTTCTTATCAATAAAAATATCAGGCTTTCGCCGATGGCCGTTTTTTTTGGTGTAGGTGGCAAAATCGGTGTCCGATGGCGGTTTTTCGTGTCGCTTTAAGCGATATTTTTGGATGAGCCTTTCGGGAAACCGGCGGCTTGCGGACATTCGAGAGTAGGGTAGAACCCGTTTCGATTGTCTATATTACAGAACTTTAAAACTGAAAAGCTATGTTGTGGAAAAAAACATTGGCCATAGTGGCCGGAACAATCACAATCTCAGCTTGCAGCGTCTATCACCCGCAGGCTGTCGACATTCCGCTAATGAGCCAGAGCGGCGAGACTAAAATTGATGCTTCGGTAAGTCTGTCGGGGCACGTGATTCCTACAAAAATGGCACTCAACGCCACTGCCACCCACGCTTTCAACGATTGGATAGCCGGGCAGGCGCACGTCAATTACGGCAGTGGAATGGGCGCGGCGCAGCTTGCCTTTGGCGCCTACAAACCGCTTGGCGAGCACGCTGTTTTCGAAGGTTATATGGGTTTGAACTCGGGCTTTATGAGCGTCGATAACGCGTCGGTGAGCAGCGAAGAGAATGCCGATGGCTCTACAACCACCACTCGGCACGCAAAAACATACTCATACGATGGCCGTTTCAACGTGCCGTTCAGCCAGATTAACTTCGGTTGGCACGATTTGACACCTA
>CAMHPA010000078.1 GCA_946186925.1 uncultured Bacteroidota bacterium
TAGAGGGTTTTTCGTTTCACGCAAGAGGTTGACGCGTTTTTTTGAAAATATTTTTACGGGTTTTTATTACGCTGTGCCATTGGTTATTACGCGGAGAACCGCCGGTTTTTCAAACGGAAATTCCTTCAAAAAACGCGAAAATCACGGCTGACGGACGTCATTTTTCGGCGAGTTTGAGAAAATTATCGATAAAAACGTGAAAGCACATCCCGTGAAACGCCTACTAAAAAACGGTGGTCAAATGGGGTGAAAATCGGCACGACTATAGACAACGAATCTGAAAATTCACCGCCAGGCCGGGCACAAAAGATGCAAATTCGGAACACATCGGCATCGAAACCACTATAAGACATCGGGCAAACCGGAAGAAAAATGACAGGTGACGCTGGCCTATATATAATAGGTGTGCTAACCGACATAAATATTTTCACGGAAAACGCAGCGCAAATTTTCTTTTCGGAAAGAACGTGCTATATTCGTGCCAAAATTTTAAATCGATGAAAGATAAGATTGTCATAATTCCGACGTACAACGAGAAAGAGAATATTGAGGCGATTTTGCGCAAAGTGATGTCGCTTGACGGCGAATTCAACGTGCTTGTGGTTGAGGACAACAGCCCCGACGGCACTGCCGACATTGTTAAACGCCTGATGACAGAGTTCCCCGACCGCATTTTCATCAAAGAGCGGAAAGGCAAACTTGGCCTGGGAACGGCTTACATTGAGGGTTTCAAGTGGTCGATTGCCGAAGGCTACGAGTACATTTTCGAAATGGACGCCGACTTCTCGCACAATCCCGACGACCTTCTGAACCTTTACAACGCCTGCGCGAACGGTGCCGATGTGGCCATCGGGTCGCGGTACATTTCGGGAATCAACGTTGTGAACTGGCCGATGGGCCGCGTGCTGATGTCGTACTACGCATCGGCTTATGTGCGGCTGGTTACCCGGATGAAGGTGCGTGACACCACCGCCGGATTTGTCTGCTACCGCCGCGAAGTGCTGGAAACCATCGATTTAGACAAAATAAAATTCAAGGGCTACGCGTTCCAAATTGAAATGAAATTCACTGCTTGGAAGTTCGGCTTCAACGTTGTCGAAGTGCCTATCATCTTCACCGACAGGAAGGAAGGACAATCGAAAATGAGCGGCGGAATCTTCAGCGAGGCTGTTTTCGGTGTCATCCGGATGAAATGGCGCAGCCTATTCCGCAGCTATAAACGCAAAGCCGCATAGGCGATGAAAACGCTCATCAAGAATGCCACGATTGTTGACGATGACCGGAAATTCAGCGGTCATATTCTGATTAACAACGATTTGATTGAGTCGGTGACGGAAACATTGCCCGCAACCGACGGCTCTGAAAATATTATCGATGCTGAAAATCACGTGGTTATGCCTGGCGTGATTGACGAGCACGTGCATTTCCGCGAGCCGGGACTGACGCACAAGGCTGATTTTGAGTCGGAATCGCGGGCAGCGGTGGCCGGGGGCGTGACATCGTTTATGGATATGCCCAACGTGAATCCGCAAACCACCACCAACCAACTGCTCAACGAGCGCGCAGCACTGGCTGCCGAAAAATCGGTGGCAAACTACGCATTCTATCTGGGCGCCACCAATAATAATATAGACGAAATCCGCACGGCCGACATTAACCGAGTGTGCGGAATCAAACTTTTTATGGGCTCATCGACAGGCAATATGCTTGTCAATCAAACCGATATGCTTGAGCACGTTTTTGCCGAATCGCCCTACATAATTGTGGCGCACTGCGAGGACGAGCAGATTATCCGAGCCAATATTGAACGGTATAAAGCGCTTCCCGCCAACGAAGTGGACGCAACGTGCCACCCGAAAATCCGCACGGCCGAAGCGTGCCTGAAATCGACCGAGCTTGCTGTGGCGCTTGCTACAAAATACGGTGCGCGTCTGCACGTGGCTCACCTTTCAACGGCCGCCGAGCTTGCGCTTTTTGAAGCCAAACCATTGAGTGAAAAGAAAATAACCGCCGAAACCTGTCCTCATTACCTGTTCTTCGACGACGCGGACTATCAAACGCTCGGCTATCGCATAAAGTGCAATCCGTCAATCAAATCGGCAGCCGACCGCAAGGCGCTGACCGAGGCGCTCACATCGGGCAAGATTGACACCATCGGCACCGACCACGCACCGCATCTGCCCGCTGAGAAGTTCGGCGACAGTTACTTCACATCGGCTTCGGGAATGCCGTCGATTCAGCACTCGCTACCCGCAATGCTCGACTTGTGGAAGGCTGGCCGCATCAGCATTGAGAATGTGGTACGGAAAATGTGCCACGCACCCGCCGACCTTTTCCAAATCGACCGCCGCGGCTATCTGCGCCCTGGCTATAAGGCTGATATTGTGATTGTTGACACCAACAAGCCGCAAACCATCACAACGGCAAACACTCTCTACAAATGCGGCTGGTCGCCGTTTGAGGGGCACACTTTCGGCTCGACCGTCACACACACTTTCGTGAACGGCACGCTGGTTTACCGCAACGGCGAGTTTGTTTCTGACCGAAAAGGCGAGGCGCTGCGCTTCAACCGGTAATGCCCTTTTCCGCTTCGCGAAAGCGAACAAAAAACGGCTTTTCAAGCAAAAAATCCAGTTTTACGCATTTTTGACCCCATTTTGGCCTTCCATAGGCACTATTTAGCTACCATTTTGATAGGTTTTCTTGGAATATATTTCTGCCAAGCCTAATTTCAAGTGTCGGTTTTGGAATAATCATCTACACATAAAGCAATCGCAGTTGATTATTCCAATATAAGCAATTTGTTTGGATAATATATCCACGCGCCACATCTTTGTCACATCAAAAATTCTGAAACAAAACGTATTTACTATACAATAAAAAATTTAAAGCTATGACACAGAAAAAACTTCACTTCGAAACACTGCAACTTCACGTTGGACAAGAGAACGCCGACCCGACAACCGATTCGCGCGCAGTTCCTATCTATCAAACAACATCGTACGTGTTCCACAACTCGCAGCACGCCGCCGACCGTTTTGGTCTGCGCGACGCGGGCAACATCTACGGACGCCTCACCAACTCGACTCAGAGCGTTTTTGAGGACCGTGTGGCAGCACTCGAAGGCGGTGTGGCCGGTCTGGCAGTGGCCAGCGGTGCGGCAGCCATCACCTACGCGCTGCAAAACGTTTTGAGAGCCGGTGACCACATTGTGGCAGCCGACAACCTCTACGGCGGTAGCTATAACCTTATCACACACACACTTGCAACTCAAGGCATCAGCAACACTATCGTAAATGTGAACGACCTGAAAGCTCTTGAGGCTGCCATCAAACCGAACACGAAAGTGGTATTTGCCGAGACTTTTGGCAACCCGAATAGCGACGTTCTGAACATTGACGCGGTGGCGGAAGTGGCTCACCGTCACAATCTTCCACTGATTGTGGACAACACCTTCGGAACCCCGTATCTGATTCGTCCGCTTGAGCACGGCGCAAACGTGGTTGTGCACTCGGCCACAAAATTCCTTGGCGGCCACGGCAGCAGCCTTGGCGGCGTGATTGTTGACGGCGGCAACTTCGACTGGAAAGCCAACGCCGACAAGTTCCCGGCACTCGCCCTCCCCGACCCGTCGTACCACGGCGCTGTTTTTGCAGATGTGGCAGGCGCCGCAGCCTTTGTAACACGCATCCGTGCGGTCATCTTGCGCGACACCGGCGCCGCCATCTCACCGTTCAACGCCTGGATACTGCTGCAAGGCCTTGAAACACTGAGTCTCAGAGTTGAGCGCCACGTTGAGAACGCACTGAAAGTGGTTGATTTCCTGAGCAAGCATCCGAAAGTGGCTCACGTGAACCACCCGGCTCTCAGCAGCCATCACGACCACGAGCTGTATAAAAAATACTTCCCGAACGGCGGCGGCTCAATCTTCACCTTCGAGATAAAAGGCGGCCAGGATGAAGCCTGGAAGTTCATCGACAACTTAAAGATTTTCAGTCTTTTGGCTAACGTGGCCGATGTTAAAAGCCTTGTCATTCATCCTTACACAACCACCCACTCACAGCTGTCGCCCGAGGAGTTGGCCGAGCAGCACATCACGCCGAGCACAATCCGCCTGAGCATTGGAACAGAGCACATCGATGACATCATCGACGACCTTTCGCAAGCACTCGACCAGATTTAACGCCAACTGCTACGACAAAAAAACGTGCGGCTCATAACTGAACCGCACGTTTCTTATTCAAACACCAGTAGTTCTACAGCTGTATCGTCCACATTACGAACGAGTAAGGCAAGATTTTCTCTGCGAATTTGCCTTTGATGCTGACATTTTCCTTCATTGGCACAACCGGCTGACGGTTGTAGTTGTTCTCGTCATCAGGATTGCCTGAAAGAGTTGTTTTCACTGCGTTTGGCTTAACCTTGAAACGACTAAGATCGATATTGGCCTGAGCAGCCGAAGAGCCTGCATTGCAGACTTTCACGAACAGTTTCTTGGTTTTGCTGTCGTAGATGACCGACTGACCAAGCAGGTTATCATCGGCGCGGTCAAATTTCACGCAATCGCCATAATAGTAATCGCCGCTCGACTGGCCGAAAATCTGCTGAACATAGTAGCTGCAAGTGAGATACGGACGGTGGTTGTCGAAATAAATCAAATCGGGGTTCCAGTTGGTGGCGCCTTTACGGGCGAAGAGCGGAGCGTATGAAGTCATCACAACAACATCGGCATTGCGCTCAACGTGAAGCAGATACAAGCCCTCAGCAAGTGCGTCAATCAACTTTTTATCCTTTGCGGCATACTCGCCCAGATAAACCTTGGTCTTGCGGTTGCGCGGATAGCTGTCGTACTGGCGATTGGTGAGGAAATAGTCGCGCGGCTCGTAGTAGTGCTCGTCGATGATTGGCAGGCCAACCTCCTCGGCAATGCGCCAGCCGTTCTTGTAATCGGGATTGTCGGGGTGCGAGCCTGGTCCGGCTGTTCCAACAATCACAATATCAGGATATTTCGCCTTAATCTTGTTATACATATATTTGAAACGCTCCTCAAACTCAGGCGAAATTTTCTCCTCGTTGCCCAAGCCTAAATATTTGAGGTTGAACGGTGCGGGGTGACCGGCATCGGCGCGAACCTTGCCCCATTTGGTGCTGGCGTCGCCGTTGGCCCACTCAATCAGGTCGAGAGCGTCCTGAGTCCATTTGTCCATATCCTCCATCGGGCAAGCGTCCTGAGCCTGAGTGGGATACATATTCCAACCGCCGTTGGTTCCCTGGCAGCTCACACCGCAAGGCAGAATCGGAACCGGCTGCATTCCAAGGTCCTCGCAGAACTGGAAGTACTCATAGTAGCCAACCGACATCGACTGGTGGTAACCCCACGTGTTTTTCAGCGATTTGCGCTGCTCCTTCGGTCCGACGGTGTTTTTCCAGTGATAGGTGTTCCAGAATCCGTCGCCGCCGCCGTGAACCACGCAACCGCCCGGGAAGCGCATAAACTTCGGATTCAGGTCGGCCAGAGCCTGTGCCAAATCCTTGCGCATTCCGTGGCCTTTGTATGTGTCCTGCGGATAGAGCGAAACCATATCAATATCGATGTCGCCAACGGTGAGAGCCAGAATCTGCAGGCAGGCGCTGTCGCAAGCCTGTTTCGACGTGAGTGTTATCTCATATTTCTTCCAATCCTTGCCCGAAACCTTGAAAGTGGTGTCGAGAATGGCTGTCGGCTGACTGCGCCATCCGCGGCCAGGCTGCACAACTGCCACGCGCACCTCTTTGTCAACGCCGTCGGGGTTGCGGAAGAAGGCCGAGAAATCAAATTTTGCGTTGGCCGCTATTTTAATACCGTCGAAACCGTCGTTCTGCAAGCCGACGCCCGTCCAGCCGTTAAAGTCGTAGTAGTGGCCCACGCGCTCAACGTGCAGACGCATATAGTTGGGGTTGTTCTCGTTGAGCGGGTCGATTTGGCGAGCCTCAAGATAGCCGAGCGAGTGTCCCGGGCGGATAGCCTTCCAAGCGGTGCCAGGGCCCCAGCCGTCGCGCTCCGACACGTTGTACTCAAACGAGCCGTTCTGAACCAGTTCGGCGCAAATGCCGCCATCGGCCGATGAGCTGATGTCCTCAAAGAAAATTCCGATAAGCTCGTTGCTGATTTTTTTGCCGCCCGCGGGCTGAGCCATAAGACCAACCGCCGAGCAGGCAAGAATTGTCAAAGAAAATAGTTTCTTAATCATTGCAATTTAGTTATTTAGTGATTATTAAAAATAAAGGTGCAATTTACAATTATTTTTATGAGATGGGCAAACACGCAAGTTTTTTTAAGAAAAATGTTGGATACACGCCTATCGACAACGATATGAAAATAGCCTGTTTTTTATCAACGTTTATATCAACCTATTGATTATATTTGCAGCCCCAAGTGAATTTCAGTCAATAAACTGAAAATTTTCACGTTATAATGGCGTTTAAGTGTGATTATGAGCAAAAAGGCTTTATCGTTTTTAATGGTTCTGATGGCGGGAGTGCTCTTCTCGAACTGCAGCGAGTACTACAAGATTCAGAAGAGCAACGACTATAATCTGAAATACGAGAAGGCAAAAGCCTACTACGAATATGAGGACTACTACCACGCCAAGGCGCTCCTGGACGAGGTGGTGAGCGTTTTCCGCGGAAGCGACAAGGCCGAAGAGGCGCAAATGCTCTACGCCAACTGCCACTACAAGATGCACGACTACACAATGGCTGCATACTATTTTGAAACATTCTACAAAAGCTACCCCTACTCGACACAGACCGAAGAGGCTTATTTCATGTGCGCGCAATGCTACTACAAAGATTCGCCGCGCGTTGAATTAGACCAGACCTGTTCGCAGAAGGCCATTGACGCCATGCAGGTGTATCTGAATAAATATCCGCAAGGAGAATATATGCACCAAGCCAACGAGGTGATTAACGAAATGCGACAGAAACTGGAAGAGAAATCGTATATGACCGCCAAACTCTATTTCAAAATTGGCGAATACCAATCGGCCTCCATCACCTTGAAAAACAGCTTGAAAGATTACCCTGACACGAAATACCGCGAGGAGCTGATGTATATGATTGTGAAATCGAGCTTTCTGCTGGCCGAGAACAGCGTTGAGAACAAAAAGGCCGAGCGCTACCAGAGCACTGTGACGGAATACTACTCGTTTATCGACGAATTTCCTGAATCGCAATATATTCCTGAAATAGAAACAATGTACAAACAGTCAGTTGACAAGATTAAAAACTTATAAAAATGGATTTCAAAAAAAGCACTGCCGCTGTAACAACCGTTACGCGCGACGTTAGACCAATCGAGAACGAAACAGGCAACCTCTATGAGAGCATTGTTGTGCTTTCGCGCCGTGCAAACCAAATCTCGGTTGAAATCAAAGAGGAACTGCAGAAGAAACTCGAGGAGTTTGCATCGTACACCGACAACCTTGAAGAGGTTTTCGAGAACCGCGAGCAGATTGAGATTTCGAAGTTCTACGAGGCTCTTCCGAAGCCGACTGCAATGGCCATCGATGAGTTTGTAAACGACAAAGTTTACTGGCGCAAACCTGAGAAGGAACTTGAATAGTGTCTTTATCGGGTAAGAACATATTACTTGGCGTGACGGGTGGAATTGCGGCATACAAGGCTGCAAATCTTACCCGTTTGCTTGTAAAAGAAGGCGCCAGCGTGAAGGTGGTGATGACACCCGCGGCAAAGCAGTTTGTGGCGCCGCTCACGTTTGCCACGCTTTCGCAGAATCCCGTTCTCACAGAGTTCTTCAACCCCGAAAACGGCGACTGGCACAGCCACGTGAAGTTGGGGCTCTGGGCCGATGCGATGATTGTGGCGCCCGCCACAGCCAACACCATCGCGAAAATGGCCAACGGCATTGCCGATAATCTGCTCACAACAACTTATCTGTCGATGCGCGGCAAGGTGTTTGTTGCACCTGCAATGGACCTTGATATGTACGCCCATCCCGCCACGCAGCGAAACATCGAAACACTGAAAGCCACAGGCAACATCATCATTGATGCCGAAGCGGGTGAACTGGCAAGCGGACTGAGCGGCAAAGGCCGTATGGCTGAACCCGAAACCATTGTCGGCGCGCTGGCGAACTATTTTGAGAGCGACCAACCGCTCAAAGGCCGCACGGTGCTTGTCACAGCGGGTCCGACCTACGAAAAGATTGACCCTGTGCGGTTTATCGGCAACTACTCGTCGGGGAAGATGGGCTTTGCACTGGCCGAAGCGGCCGCTGATGCAGGCGCAAGCGTGATTCTGGTGAGCGGGCCTGTCAATCTGGCAACCGCCAACCCCAAAATCAAACGCATCAATGTGGAATCGGCGCAGCAGATGTTTGAAGCCTGCACCGCCAACTTTGCCAACTGCGACGCGGCAATTATGGCCGCCGCCGTGGCCGACTACCGCCCCGCCAACATTGCTGGGCAGAAAATAAAAAAGAGCGATGCACAGATGACCGTCACTCTTGAATCGACACCCGACATTGCCGCAACTTTGGGCAAGGCAAAACGCTCGGGACAGGTGCTTGTGGGGTTCGCGCTCGAAACTGAAAACGGCCTGGCCAACGCCGCCGAAAAGTTGCAGAAGAAGAATCTGGACTTCATCGTGTTCAACAACGCAAACGAAGCAGGCGCTGGATTCTGCTGCGACACCAATCGCGTGACTATCATCAAAAACGATGGCCAACAGATTGATTATCAAAAGAAAGACAAACACGCAGTGGCACGCGACATTATTGCGCAACTGGTGCCTCTGCTCAACAACAAACAGCAATGAACCGACTGATGAAACTGACATATCTGATTGCGGCTCTGTTTGTTGCAATATTCGCGCAAAGCGCTGCTGCTCAGGAACTTGAAATCAGAATTCAAGTAAGCCACGCGCAACTTCAGGGCGTTGACAACTCGAAATATGAAAATATGCAAAAGGCTCTGAACGAGTTTGTTACCAATCAGATTTGGACCAACAACGTGTTCAAGACCGAAGAGCGCATCAAGTGCAATATGCTGCTGAACATCACCAAAGAAGTTTACAGCGATGAGTTTCAGGCCACGCTGCAGGTGGTTTCGAGCCGCCCCGTGTATGGCACTGGCTACGACAGCCCGATGCTGAACATTCTCGACAAGAACATTCAATTCAAATATGCCGACGGTGAGACGCTGATCTTCAACGAGAACAGTCACGACGAACTGACATCGCTCATTGCCTACTACGTTTACATCATCATCGGGTTCGACTACGACTCGTTCGGCAAAATGGGCGGCACGCCTTATTTTGAGAAGGCGCAGAAGATTGTGAACAACGCGCAAGGCTCGGACTACGCTGGCTGGAAGTCGTTTGAGACCAACAAACGCAACCGCTACTGGCTAGCCGAAAACCTGATGAACTCAATTTACGCGCCCATCCGCGAGTATATTTATAAGTATCACCGCCTTGGGCTCGACCTGATGGGCACGCGCCTTGCCGACGGCTGCGCATCGATTGCCGAAGGAATGAACGACCTGCTGAAGGTTCACCGTCAGAAGTCCGATTCGTACCTGATGTCGATTTTCTTCGACGCCAAAGCCGATGAGATTGTCAACATCTTCTCGAACTCGTCGGACCAGGCGCAGCAGAACAAAGTGTACAATTTTCTGAAAGAAATTGACGCTTCGAACCTGTCGAAATACGATAAAATCAAAAAGAAATAATCTGATAACCACCCGATTATGTGGATTGCCGACCGTTGGAAAGATTATCAAGTGATTGACAGTTCTTGTGGCGAGAAACTTGAACGGTGGGACAAATACACGCTTGTCCGCCCCGACCCACAGGTGATTTGGAACACACCGAAAACCGAAAAAGGCTGGACACGGATGAACGGCCACTACCACCGCAGCAAGAGCGGCGGCGGCGAATGGGAATTCTTCAATCTGCCCAACGAGTGGACCATCCGCTACCCACTGATTATCGGCAAAACACTGACTTTCAGGCTTAAACCATTCAGTTTCAAGCACACGGGAGTTTTCCCCGAGCAGGCTGTAAACTGGGACTGGTTCTCGCAGATAATTGCCGCGGCAAAGCAGCAAAATCCCGACCGCAAAATCAGTGTGCTGAATATGTTCGCCTACACGGGCGGCGCTACCATTGCGGCTGCGGCGGCTGGTGCGCACGTCACGCACGTTGACGCGGCAAAGGGAATGGTGGCCTGGGCTCGCGAGAATGCGGCGGTGTCGGGATTGGCCGAAGCGCCCATCCGCTGGATTGTGGACGACTGCGTGAAATTTGTTGAGCGCGAAATCCGCCGTGGCAGCCGCTACGACGCCATTATTATGGACCCGCCGTCGTATGGCCGCGGCCCGAAAGGCGAAATCTGGAAGATTGAAGACAATGTTTTTCCGCTCATCCAACTCTGCTCACAACTCTTGAACGACGCACCGATTTTCTTCTTAATCAATTCATACACAACAGGTTTGCAGCCTGCAGTGCTGTCATATATGTTGAGCACAGCGCTGAAACGCTTTGGCGGCAATGTTGCGGCAAGCGAAGTTGGTCTGCCTGTAACTTCAAACGGATTGGTGCTACCCTGCGGCGCAAGCGGAAGGTGGTGGGAGAATTGAAGGACAGAAGGATTGAAGTCCCGATAACTATCGGGATGAAGGATTATAACTGAAATAATTCACGCATTCAACAAGTTGCACAAGTTCAAAGTGAGCGATTACTCTCTGCAAGAAATGACCAAGTCAAGGTGCAGTCTTTCAGACTGAAAATCGGGGGCGACTACTGCCGTAGGTTACGCTTCGCTCACCTACGGTTATGTAAATATTGTCTTTCAGACAAATACAAAACAAGCATAATTCAGTTGTTTGTCAGACTATCGCCATATTCTAACTCTCAATAGTTAAACCCGTTAAACAGCGAAGCCCCCGATAGCTATCGGGATAAACTTTAAACTAAACTTTCTAAACCTTCTAAACAGCGAAGCGACTAAACTTCTACCCTTTCACCTTCAAATAATTCCTGCTTCAATCAGCTGCACAATCTCTTCAATATAAATATCTTCCAGTTCAGGGTCGTACTCGCTTTTCAGGTTTTCGCCAAACAGTCGGGCAACGCCCTGCCAAAAGAACGCCGAGAATGAGCCGCGATATTCCTTGACAAGTTCGTAAGCTGTGTTATTTATCTCGCGGTCAACAAGTTTGAGCAGAATGCGCCCTTGCGAGATAGTGAGCGCCCGCAGGTCCTTCTCGTACTTCTTGAACATCTGCTTCTCGTACTCTTTAATGTAGCGTTCGCGCTCGCGTTTGCCTTCAACGCCAACAAGTTGCGAGTTCATATTCGCAAGCTCGTCGCGGGCGGCCACGGCAAACGGATAGGCCTTTTTCACGTTCCGCACCAATTTGTCGTACTTTATTTGCTGGCGGCGTTTGCTGAATCGGCGCACCGTCACGGTTTTTATATTGACATTGGGTATGGTATCGCCGTTGTCGTCAATAAAAAAAGGCAGCGCCACAGGCTCGGAATTGGCGTTTTGGGCTCTAACCGCAAGGCCTGCCGCAAGCAGCAATGCACACAATATGGTACGTTTCAAAAACATAACATAAAGGTAATAATTAGTTGCAATCAACTTTCGCTTTTTTGTTGTATTCCAAAATCACAAAAAAATCAAACCTTTGCACAAAAAAACAACAACACCTTATTATATTCGCACGCTTTTTCAAAGTTAAACGTTTAATAATATATGACTATGAATCTCAAAAATTACATTCTTGCCGGCTCACTTGCCGCAACAATGGTTTCGTGCGGGACATCGTACAAATCGCAAACTAAAATCATCACAAAAGCTGACTCTGTCGCATACCTTATGGGGGTTATTGATGGAAATAGGCAAAAAGCCACTTATGAGCATTTCGGCCTCGACACTTTGCTTGATTTCGACACTTATTTTGATGCGCTTTACAAGGCCAGCAACCAGAAACCACTTAAGTATGAGCTTGATTCGGCAAACAGTGTTATGCTGTCGAAATTCACTAACATCATACAGTTACAGACTCAAAAAGTGCTGAATGACACTACCGGAAGTGTGCCGCCAGTTAATTTCTCAAAATCACTAATCGATTCTGTCAGCTATCTGCTTGGTGCCGCTGACGGACAGAGCATTGGCGAAGGATACAACGCTTCAGGACTCGATACCATTGGCATCAAATACTGCTTCTACTTCGAAGGTTTCCGTGAAGCCAACCAAGAGGATGAAACCCGTATTGATGTTGAAAAATACAGCGCGATGGTTAACGAATATTTTGCCGAAGTCCGCGAGAAGGAACTGATGGCTCGCTTTGGCGACAACAAGCGCGAGGGCGAAGATTTTCTGGCTAGAAACAAGGCCAGCGAAAATGTCATCACCACAGAATCAGGACTGCAATACACTGTGATTAAAGAAGGTAAGGGTGCGAAACCTACATTATACGATCGCGTGAAAGTTCACTACACCGGCACTCTGCTCGACGGCACTGTTTTCGACAGCAGCGTTGAGCGCGGCGAACCGGCTGTATTTGGCGTTGGCCAGGTAATTCAGGGCTGGGTTGAGGCTCTGCAGCTGATGCCTGTCGGCTCGAAATGGAAACTCTTTATTCCGCAGGAACTTGCTTACGGCGAGAATGGCGCAGGACAAATTAAACCGTTCAGCGTGCTGGTTTTCGAAGTTGAGCTGCTTGAGATTGTAAAATAAATCACTCACTCTCACCGCTTTGCAATGATGAATTTCGACGAAAAGACATTCTGGATAACAGGCGCGTCGTCGGGCATTGGCGAAGGTGTGGCCTACGAGCTGGCCAAGCACCGCACCCGGCTGATTCTGTCGGGACGGAATGAGGAAGCCCTTGCCCGCGTGGCTGACCGTTGCCAGACACTTGGCGCCGCCACCCGCATCGAAGCCTTCGACCTGACCGATTATGAGCGTATGCAGGCCGCTGTTGACAGCGTGCTTGCCGATGGCGTCAAAATCGATGGTCTGATGAACTTTGGCGGCATCAGCCAACGGTCGCTGGCCGTGGAAACGCCCGTCGAAATCGACCGCAAAGTAATGGAAATCAACTTTTTCGGCACCATAGCCATAACCAAGGCACTTCTGCCGCATATGATTGCGAACGGCGGTGGTCTGATTGTGGTAACTTCTAGTGTTGTAGGCAAATACGGAATAACATTCCGTTCGGCCTACTCGGCATCGAAGCACGCATTGCACGGATTCTTCGAGAGTCTGCGCGCCGAAACTGCCGGAAAGAACATCCAAATCACAATTCTTGAACCGGGCCGCATCGCAACCAACGTGTCGCTGAACGCCATCACAAAAACCGGCGAGAAATACGGCATTATGGACAAGGGCCAAGCGGCAGGAATGTCGGCCGAAGAGTCGGCGCGGATTATTCTGCGGGCTGTGCGCCGCGGCAAAAAGGAAGTGCTCTACGGCGGCAAGGCCACTCTGCTGGTCCACA
>CAMHPA010000079.1 GCA_946186925.1 uncultured Bacteroidota bacterium
GACCTATCCTCGGACTGGCAAAAAGGCTGGTGATTTGTTTTTCCATTATAGTGGTTGCGACATTTGTTTTAAGAGTGTTATCAATGAAGAAATAAATGATGTGAAGTTTGGTGGAATCTTAATTAGAAGTTTGTACGACAAAGTTATAGACAAATACATCACAGGTCCAACCGTTTGTGCTAATGAGATATTAAATAGTTGTTCTAAATCCAGAAGAATGCCAGATATAAAATACAAAGAACAAGTTTATAATTGTGAAGTAAAATCAATTGAAAGATATGGCATTACACAATATGAAAATGAAGAATTGTGTTTCTATGATAGTAGATTACCCAATAGATGTTCCAATAAATTTGAAAATATCAAATGGGATTTTGATAAAAAAAATGATGGTAAAAATCCCAAATTAACAGACTATACAAGAACGTACAGTAGATTTAATAAGTCAAACAAATAAAACTGTAGTTGTGTTATTAAATCAATTTAATCTGTGTCATCTGTGTTCAAAAAATCTGTGAAACTCTGTGTATTCCGTGTAATCAGTGCGATAATTACCACAAAAAAAAGCCGTCCAAATCGGGCGGCTTTTTCATTGCTATTTAAACACTGATTAAATGTTCTTTCCGTGCTCGAGCAGCAGAGTGTGAGTCGGCTGGTCGCAAACTTCGGTCGGGCCGAAGTATTGGATTGGGCCTGGGTAAACAAAGTCGGTGTTGATGGCCCACTCGTCGCGTTTCGAAGCGAAATACTTGAACGGACCGCCGTCCAATTTCACAAGTGCCTTCTGGATAACCGGTTTCATCTTGCCGTTACGTTTTTCCATATTCATCATTGCTGTGATTGGAATACCGCCCGAAATCCATTTGTCGGCAGGCTCGGTGGTGTTGCGGACCGACGACATATAGCCAGTCTTGCCGGCGCCAATCAGCATCGAAGCCGTGTAGCCCAGCGAGTAGCAGTAGTCAGCGTCGAAGTTCGACGGAGCGGCGCAGCGGCCTTCGTAGCCGAAGAAGTGGTGCTGTGTGGCGAATTTGCCAACAAACTTGCCCGATTTCTTCCACTCGGCCAGTTTCTTGCCAACCATTTCGGCAAGCAGTTGCTCGGTCTCGATGAGCGACACCTGAACGTTTCCGTGCGGGTCGCGCTCAAGAGCCAACTGACGCGAAACGGCCACTGGCAGGCTCTCGAAGATGGCGGCGTTCTCTTTCGACAGATGCTTAACCACATAGTCGATTTTCTGGTCGTCGGCAACCTTGTCAAACTCGGCCTGGTTGGCGGCCAGCATATCGTTCAACTCTGAAATCAGTTTCTTGATGGCAGGAATAAACTCGATAAGTCCTTCAGGAACAAGCACAATACCGAAGTTCAGGCCTTTGGCGGCACGGTTGGCAACCGCTTGCGCGATGTAGGTCACAATGTCGTCGAGAGTCTGTTTCTTGGCTTCAACCTCTTCGCCGATGAGCGTGATGTTTGGTTGAGTCTTCAGTGCGCACTCAAGCGTCACGTGGCTTGCCGAGCGGCCCATAAGTTTAATGAAATGCCAGTATTTCTTTGCCGAGTTGGCGTCGCGCTGAATGTTACCGATAACTTCAGCGTAAACCTTTGTGGCAGTGTCAAATCCGAAAGAAGTCTCAATCATTTCGTTCTTCAGGTCGCCGTCGATGGTCTTCGGGCAGCCGATAACCTGAATGCCGCATTTCTTTTGCAGATAATATTCAGCCAGAACGCAGGCGTTGGTGTTCGAGTCGTCGCCACCGATGATAACGATAGCCTTGATACCCAGTTTGTTGCAGATTTCAATACCCTTGTCGAACTGCTCAACTTCCTCAAGTTTTGTACGGCCCGAGCCAATGATGTCGAAGCCGCCAGTGTTGCGGTACTCGTCGATGATGTCGGCAGTCAGTTCAACATATTTGTGGTCAACCAAGCCCGAAGGACCGCCCAGGAAACCGTAGAGTTTGCTGTTGGGGTTCATTTTCTTCAAGCCGTCGAACAAGCCAGAGATGACATTGTGTCCGCCTGGTGCCTGTCCGCCCGAAAGGATAACACCCACATTCACAGCGTCATACTTCTTTGCCTCGCCGGCAACGAATTGGATAGTCGGCATTCCGTAGGTGTTCGGGAAAAGTTTTTTGATGTCGGCCTGGTCGGCAACCGATTGAGTTGCAGCGCCTTCACTCAGCACGACATTACCTTTAAGGGCTGCCGGCAACTTTGGCTGATAGGCGGCCCTTGCAATCTGTAATGGACTCTTTTTCATTATGATACGTTTTAAGAATATATTTCACATTTTCAGCGCAAATGTATCATTTATCATCAATTATCGGAATTGAATAATGAACAATTTGTTAGCCTTTGTTTTCGATTTCCCGACGCATCCCCTTAGGGGCAAAAAAAATCCCGAAACCATTGAGATTCCGGGATTTGCATATTTCTGAGAAACTTATTAATCCTCTTTTGCGGCGGTAACGTTCTTCTTCTCTTTGATTTTTGCCTTCTTACCAGTAAGGTTGCGGAAGTAGAAGATGCGTGCGCGGCGAACTGAACCAACTTTGTTCACTTCGATGCTGTCGATAAACGGCGAGTTAACCGGGAAGATACGCTCAACGCCGATGTTGCCCGACATTTTGCGAACTGTGAAAGTAGCGGTAACGCCTTTGCCTCTGCGCTGAATAACAACGCCGCGGAACTGCTGGATACGCTCTTTGTTACCCTCTTTGATTTTGTAGCTGACGGTGATGGTGTCACCAGCTTTGAACTCAGGGAAGGAATTTTCGCCTACGATTTCCTTCTCTACGATTTTCATTAAATCCATTGTAGTAAATATTTAAAATTCAATAATTTGTTTACGTAATGTATCAGGCCCCTATGTCACTGAAAGAGATTATCGTAAATCGGCTGCGAAATTACTTCTTTTTGAATATTATGCAACACCCTAAAACAAAGAATTTTGTAAGAAAAAGCGATGTGCGATTGCGGTTGTCACTCGCAGGTCTTGTCGGCGTCAAGTTTTTCGGCAAATTCGGTCAGCAAGTCCGGGGTATAGAATTTCTCGCGTGTCGAGTTGCGCACTTCCTGCCATAGTAATGCCGCCATTTTCAGCTTGTTACGAAAACGAGCTGTTTGCGGGTCGGCGCAGAAATCCTTCACAAACCGATTCCACTGAAGGGCAGAATTGTCGTATTTCGCGTATGTCTTTTTGCCGTAGTAAATATCAAGCAAATCTTTGATTGTAAACGATTTGTCGTTGTCTTCCCGTACTTTTTTCACTGTCGCCACCATATCCACGTTGAATTTGAAATTCTTCACGCCTGTTTGCTCGGCAAAGAAGGCGCGGAAACGCGGGCCGAAGGTGAATCCGCAATCAATCAGTCCGGAATCGAGCGAAAGTGTTGTGGTGGAAGGCTTTACCTTGCGTTTGGGTTGACTGCCGACAATCCGGTTCCCTTTGAAATACTCTTCAATATTGTGGCACAACTCGTTTTTCATTCCCGCCGACGATATGCCTAACTGCTTGCAAATCTGCTGCAATTCGGCTCTGTACCAGTAGTATTTTGCAAAATCCAGATACGTTTTTATCTCGCTGAATGGTGGGCGCTGTGTCATTTTGTGTGCGCTGTTATAATGGTGTAACTGAATGAGTTAACTGTAATTACGATGCCGTCAGTCTCGCAGTACCAGTTTTTGCCGTTTTTGCTGATGCGGCAAGCCGGGCTGCCGATTTTGCTTTTGCAGAAGTCAACCACGTCAATGTCAGCAAGTTGCAGATTCCGCCTGATTCGTTCAACGCCCATCGGGGTGGTGTGGATTTTGCCAAGATTCTTCAGCAAAATTTCGGGATTCCCGCCAATGTTGTTCGTTTCCATAAAATAGTGTGCTAATTCAGTTTTTTCAAATCAAGAATCGTTACATAATGCAGAATATCAAACTGTTCGGGAACGGTTTGCAAGAAGGCCAAATGCTCTTTTTCCCAATTTGCTATTTCGGTTTCCGTCAGCGACGACGCCCCGATTCCGCGGCACGATTTTATGCGTCCGTGCCACGAATCTCTTGTAAATCTGACAGGTACGTCGAACGCCACGGCGTTTGCCAGACTGAAAAATCCGCTAGCCCAATCAGGCTCGACCACGGCGCGGCGCTGCCAGTGTGCGCCAGTCCAGTCGGGGTTGTATTTCAGCACAAGTTCCTCGCTTTTGGCGGCAATCGCGCTCTCGTCGGGTAGCCAAGCCATAAACAAAACCGCCAAATGACCATTCGTTTTCAGCCACTTATGGATTTTCGGCACAATGATTTTCTTGTCGAAATACATAAAGCACTGGCAGGCGGTCACCACGTCGAACGATTCGACGGGAAAATCCAGCGCTTCGGAAGCCGAAACCAGATACTCGATTTCCATTCCCGCCTTCCGCGACAATTCCCTGGCGTATTGTATCTGATTTTCAGATATATCGGTGCCAATCCACTGGCCGCCAAACCGATACATATTCCGCGGCAGAACGCCCGTTCCTGTGCCCAAATCCAGAATTTTCTGCCCGCCAACACCGATTTTCAGTTCGGCAAGTCGGTTGTAAAACTCTGGCGGATAGACATCGCGGTACTTGGCATAATCAGCCGACGTCCGCCCGAAATCAAAAGGATTCCCGTTGTCGAAATCTTTGTTGGTTATTTGCATTTAATTGAATGTGAGAATGTTATAAATTGGATTTTACCATCTTTGTTGTCTCAACCAGATTTTCATCAGCAAACGTTGTGGCAACAACTTGGCAATCAAACGGTTGAATTTTACGTATAGAGAATATGTTGATATATCGCGGCCGCGAAGTGAATCGCGTAGCGCCTTTTCTGCCACCACATCGGGCGTGACCATATTCACAAACTTGTTGACACTTTTTGCGGTATCGGTTTTGCCGCGGTCGATAAAAGCGGTGTTCATCCAGCCCGGACAGACTGCTGTGACGGTTATTCCTCGTTCTTTCAGTTCGACATTGAGCGCGCGCGAATAGTTGCGGACAAAGGCTTTGGTGGCGCTGTACACGTTCAAGTAAGGCAGCGGCTGGAACGACGCCTGCGACGCAATGTTGATTATACGTGAGTCCCGCGCCATAAACGGCACGCAAACAAGCCCCATTGCCACCAATCCGCTGATATTCAAGTTAATCATATTCACCGACTCATCGATACCCACATCGCTGCAAGAGCCGAATTTGCCGAATCCGGCGCTGTTTATCAGAAAACTGATTTGGGCATCGGCGTTTTTAAGTGTGTCAGTCAACGATTTAATCTGCTCAATATTAGACATATCCATTGGTACGGACTTCAGTTTGTCTCCAAATTCCGTAACCATCGATTGCAGGCGGTCGGCATTCCGCGCAATAATCCAAATCTCATCAATCTCTGTGCGCTTGAGCAAAAGTTTCACAAACTCGCGGCCTATTCCGCTGCTGGCACCAGTTACAATTGCTATGTTTTTCATTTACTTTTTTGCTGCAATTTATGATTTTTGAGAAAAATGCGCGGTCTTTTGTCGTGAATGAATGTTGCATCGTAAACTCACCATTTTACAATGCTGTTTCAGTTTCTTAATTGCCCAATCGTAATGGCTGGCGGTGGTGCTCACAAAATACGAGCCCAAATCCGAAGTGCCCGTCCAGGGGAAATGCTTTTTTGTAAACAGTTCGTCATCAGTATATTGCTCAATGAGCGAGAGCACTTTTCGGTGGCTTTCGGCAAGCATCTGCATTGCGTTGCTGAAAGTTGTTTCTTGGTGTCGCTTCCAAAATTCAATGTTCATTGCGCCATAGGTCTTCCACGAGTATTCATCGGGTAAGAAGGCGAATATCAGTCCTTTACCAGTGTTTTTTGCGTTACGCTCAACAAATTTTATCATCAGTTGGTGCCATTCGTAAAGGTGCACAAGCACATCGCGGACGTTGCGGTCGCGGCCCCAATGCGCCTCTTTGTGGCTTGCGTCGGCGGGAAAATTGAATGGCGTATTCATTTGGTTTTCAGTCATCGTCGAAATCAAATCCATCAATTTCGAAAAGTTTTCGGCAGCCGATTTCAGCAGGTCGGCCTTGTTGCGTGCGCGCGGCATAGTCGGTCTTTTTTATTTCCAATGTTTCAGCTGCGACAGGTAGCCGTCGTAAGTCTTGCGGCGCTCGCCATCGGGCTGATTTTCAGGGTTCGGCATAGTCTTAATCAGAAAGTCGAGCAGCGTATCTTTGCTTGTGTAGGTGAATTTTCCGTCGGCAAGGCACCATTTGCAGTATTCCTCGTTGAAGTTGCCGTCGGCATCGCGGCTAATCATCGAGTCCTCGGTGAGCGGCATTCCGCAGCACTGGCAAATGAGCGTGCGCGGCGAGCCCAGCAGCGTGTTGATTGACACATCGAACTTCCGCGACAGCACTTTCAGCATTTCGGGGTTGGGCTGCGTCTCGCCAGTTTCCCAGCGGCTCACGGCCTGGCGGGTGACATTCACGCGTTCCGCCATCTGTTCCTGCGTCAGATTGTTATGCTCGCGCAGATTCCTTAAAATGTCTTTAACTTCCATTGTATCATCATTTTTTATTGTTTGACGATGCAAAAATATATGCCAGAAAAGCGCTTGTCAAGAAACAGGTTGTTGCTTTTTTATATCGCGAAAGCGAAAACTAACTAAGATGTTGAAAATCAATTCGGAGAAATAATTTGCCGTTTGGTAGTGGTTCCGATTTCTCTAAGATTTTTGAATATCCGATTTCTTTCATCACCACAGTGAGTTTCTCGCCATCCATTTGCTGGTGGACTTCATCGAGGCAGTCAAACTTGTGAATGTAAGGCGAATCGGAAACCCAATTTACGGTGTCGGTATTGATTTGAATAACTGATGATACGTATTGTGGTCTCGTTTGCAAAACAACATTTTGGAATGCCGCATAACCAATATATTCAATCAGTAGATTGGCAATCAGCAGCTGTGCTTGTGGAAGAAACGACGCATCTTTCATTAAATCAATGCATAAGCATTTCAGCGCATTAAATTGAGAGTATCGCCGCTCAACTGTTCGCAGATAATTTTCGTTCACATCAACGCCATACACAATGCGGTACTTGTCAGTGTTGATATGCTCCAATCCATTGCCGCCAGCCACACCGAGCACCATTGCCGATTCAACCGGGTAAGCGTCAAATTGCTCTTTCATCATCATATTCAGAGTTTGAAGCTGCTTTACAGAGTTCAGGCTCATATGATTTTCGTAGTCATCAAGACGTATTTTTTCCCAAGGATTTTTCATACGTTGATTCTGTGGCTAAAACTATACGGTTTAAAATGTCACAAACATACAAGCTGTGCGGAAATACAACGCATTGTTTATGTGAACGATAGCATTCCGCAAATCGTAATTGTTTTGAGTTTTTTAGATTTTGGCGCGCCCAATTTGAGCGGAGCCTCAATTCGTTTTAAACTTCCAAGTCTTAACCTCGGCCAATTCGGCGTTGGCTTTAACGATTTTCTGTTTCAACCCTTCTTTGTAAGCTGCGAGTTTGCTGGCAAGGTTTGCATCGGCAAGAGCAAGCATCTCGGCGGCTAGGATGGCGGCGTTCTGCGCGCCGTTCACACCAACAGTGGCAACTGGGATTCCCGGCGGCATCTGAATGATTGAGAGCATTGCGTCGAGTCCGTCGAGCATACCTTTGATGGGCACGCCAATGACTGGCACTGTGGTGTTGGCGGCAATCACGCCTGGTAGGGCAGCGGCCATACCGGCGCCGGCAATAATCACTTTCAGCCCGCGGCCTTTGGCTTCGGCGGCAAACTGCTCAACTTCAGCCGGAGTGCGATGCGCCGAGAGTGCGTTCATCTCAAACGGAATCTCCATATCGTTCAGAAACTGAGCGGCTTTCTCCATCACGGGCAGGTCCGATGTGCTGCCCATTATTATGCTTACTATTGGTGTCATTTTCGTTGAAGTTTAAGGTTTAAAAGTTTAGAAGTTATAAGTTTGGAAGTATAAAGGTTTAACGGTCTAGGGGAGCAAGAATAGTCGGTGTCCCGATAGCTATTGGGAATAACTCACAAATCCTAAATCCTAATTTCTAAATCCTAATTAATTCTTAGCGGCAATCACTTCCACCTCAATGAGAGCTCCTTTGGGCAGGGCTGCAACTTCAAAAGCGGCGCGCGCGGGGCAGTCGGCGGTGAAGTACTTTGCGTAGATGCCGTTCATTGTGGCAAAGTCAGCAATGCTTTTGAGCAGCACTGTTGTTTTCACCACGTTGGAGTAGGTGAGTCCGGCGGCCTCCAGAATGGCGCCGATGTTGCGCATCACTTGCTCTGTCTGGGCTTCAATGCCATCGGGCATCTGTCCGGTTGCGGGCACAATTGGAATCTGCCCCGATACAAAAACAAAGCCGTTGGCTTCAACGGCTTGGCTATATGGCCCAATGGCTTGCGGCGCGTTGGGTGTCGAAATTATTTGTTTCATATTCAAACTTTTATAATCTCAAAAGGAATGTCGATTAGCGTCTTGTAATCTTCTCCGGCCTCCAAAATATCCTCATCGGCCTCGTTGTAGTACCAGTTTATCTGCACCGAGCCAGTGTCTTTGCTCAGCTGGTCAAACATATTCATAATCCGGCATACAATCTTGGCCGACGCCGAATTGTGGTATTTGAGTCTGAAATTCAAAAGGGTTTTTTGCGCCGGTTTTTTCACGTATTCGGCAATCCAGTCAAATACAGGCCTATAGAACGACAGCACATCTTCAGGCCGCGATACACCTTTGATTTCCATCACACCGGTGTCGCTGTTGAGGTCAACCTCGGGGGTAGTAATTGTGCCGTTTATATGAAGTGCTTCCATACATCAATATTAATTGTCAAATGTAATTTTTTTTGATACACAAATATATTTTTTGCGAACGTTTTTTTCGCTGTCGCGATTTTTGACAGAATAGAGCGTTGTTGTCGGCCGGTGCCGATGCAACTACTTGTAAATGAGGAATTCCACGCGGCGGTTTTTGCGGCGTTCGGCATCGGTTTGGCCGTAGGTTAGTGGCTGACGCTTGCCGTGGCCTTCGGTGGCAATCCGGCTTTTGTCGATTCCGCGCATAATCAGGTAGTTGGCCACCGAGCGGGAGCGCATACGGCTCAGGTCCATATTATACTCGTCGCTGCCTACGTCGTCGGTGTGGCCGATGAGCACAAGCCTGGCGTCGAAAAAAACAGTCAGCAATTCAGCCACGGCGTTGAGCGAGGTGGTGTCTTCCATCAGAATGTCGAATGAATTGAAATCGAAATGAACAGTCTTGTCGAAACCGACGGTATCACCAGTCACGCGAATACGGTTGGCACCGATCAAATGCATACGCTTCTCTATTTCCGATTTCAAAAGTGGAACGATGGGTTGTAGCTTGCCCTCGCTCTTTAGAGAGTGGGCTTTGATGAACACGCCGGAGTCGTAGATGTTGTCGCCTACATCGGCAATGGCCATTGTTAGTTTGTATGTTGCGTATGGGCGGATTTTGGCTTTGGCCTCGAGCACCGTAGTCATACCATCGAACTGGAAGATGCTGGCAAGGCTGGAGCCGGGATCTTCAATCGAGAATCCGCGCCATCGCTTGTTTTCAATGTAAAACTCAGAGTTGCGCTCAGCGTTTACATGGTCAACCGAAATGGGCTCGCCTGTGGTGGGTAGTTTGGCTATATTATATAATGTGTCGTAGTCCGGACCTTCAATAAAGAAGGCGAACACGTCGTTCACACCTTTGTTTACATATTCGGGGTATTCCTCCGATGCGAAAAAATACTCGAACGACACCTCATCGGTGTTGGCTACGAATTCGATTTCGAGGATGGCGGCGTCGGATGTTGTTGCGCCGGCAATCTTCTCGAGCCGGCTGTCGCCAGGTGTGAACATTCCGCAGCCCGAACTTGGCGAGTCGTTGGGGTAACCAACCCAATTGACAATACCGGTTGTCATTATTACGCCCGATTGGATGGGTAATTTATCCGACATGGATACAAACGAGGCAATGGAGTTAGGATTGGCTTGAAAATGAGTATTCAAAATGGTGATTCCAAATGAGTTGCGTGGTAATAGCTCTTCGACAAGTTGTTTCGAACTTTTCGATTTGAAAATCATTTGCCCATTGGCGCAGAATGTGGCGTAGAGCAGTGTAGTTAGAATTGTTATAGAGCGCCAGATGCCCATTATTGCTGCGTTTGACGGTTCTCGAAATATTTCCAAAGCGAGTTGTCGGGCGTTGGCGCCACAATGTTCACCGGCTCTTTCGACACCGGGTGAGTGAAGCTGATGCGGCGTGCGTGCAGGCTGATGCTGCCGTCGGGGTTTGAGCGGCGCGCGCCGTATTTCAGGTCGCCCTTGATGATGCAGCCAATGTTGGCCAGTTGCACGCGGATTTGGTGGTGGCGGCCCGTAAGTAGCTTTACTTCAATGAGAAAATACTTGTCCGACTCGTCCAGAAGCCGGTATTCGAGTTGTGCTTCCTTTGCGCCTTCGGCAGTCGGCTCGCACACATACGATTTGTTTTGTTTCTCGTTCTTTCGCAGATAGTTAACAAGCTTTCCCTGTGGTTCTTGCGGCCGTTTCTCAACAATCGCCCAATAGATTTTCTCAAGGTCCGATTTCTCTTTGAAGAGCTTGTTCATCCGCTCAAGCGCCTTCGATGTGCGGGCAAAAATCATCACGCCCGAAACGGGGCGGTCGAGCCGATGGGTAACACCCACAAACACATTGCCGGGCTTGTGGTACTTGACTTTCAGATAGTTGGCCACTTTGTCGGCGAGCGGCGCGTCACCGGAAGCATCACCTTGCGCCAAATCGGATGAGCGCTTGTTGATGGCAATCAGATGGTTGTCTTCGTATAGAATTTCAAGGTCTTCCATCGTGCTGATTTTCAGTTTTTAATGTCGATAATTTGTTGCAAATGAATTGGTGCAGACGATAGGCGGCGTAACCGCAGACGCAGCCCAAAATGGCGCCGCAGGCAATGTCGGCAGGGTAGTGGGCGGCTATGTAAATTCTTGAGTAGCAAACAAGTGCGGCCCAGGCAAAAATGCCGATTGTCGCCCATCGGTTTTTCAGTATGAGCGTCACAAACACAGCAATGGCAAACGTGTTGGCCGCGTGCGACGACACAAATCCGTACCATCCGCCGCGATAGCCGTGAACCAGATGCACAATATTCTCAATATCAAGGTTATGCGTCGGACGGTAACGCATCACAACATTTTTGAAGCAGTGAACCGAAATGGTGTCGGCCAAGGTTACGGCCGCCGCAATGC
Source organism: uncultured Bacteroidota bacterium (assembly GCA_946186925.1). Taxonomy (GTDB): domain Bacteria; phylum Bacteroidota; class Bacteroidia; order Bacteroidales; family SZUA-534; genus RUG13583. Next base: position 11,287 of record CAMHPA010000079.1, read on the forward strand.
CGATTATTAGTACCCACCACTGGCGCGGGGCTTTCCGAATCATCAGAAACAGCAGCAGGGCATAGAGCGGCACCCACGTCAGTTTGCCGCTGATAGTCCACATCACTTCGTCGAAAAACGGTGAGTTCCAGCCGTTTATCAGCAGAAGCAGCTGACGGTCAATCGATTCGAGAAAATCTATCATTTTGGTGAATTGTTTAATTGGTGAACTGGTGAATCGTTTAATCGGTGAATTGTTTAATCGGACAATCGTCGCGTCCCTGCCAGCACCTAATATTCAATACTACTAATTTCTAACTTTTATCTAATCAATCATTTATTGCTTTCCATAGCAAATCTTTCAGTTGCTCAAGGCCGGTCCGTGCCACTGACGAAATCATCACGCAGGGTACATCACTTGGCAGTGTTTTTTTGATGGCGGCGGTGAGCTCGTCGTCGAGCATATCGCACTTGGTCACAGCCAGAACGCGGCGCTTGTCGAGCAGTTCGGGGTTGTAGAGCCGCAGCTCGTTCACCAGCGTTTGATAGTCGGCGGCGACATCATCGGAGTCGGCCGGAACCATAAACAGCAGCACCGAGTTGCGCTCAATGTGGCGCAAGAATCTCAATCCCAGACCTTTGCCTTCGTGGGCGCCTTCAATGATGCCTGGAATGTCGGCCATCACAAACGAGCGGTTGTTGCGGTATGAGACAATGCCCAAATTAGGTTCGAGCGTGGTGAATGCGTAGTCGGCAATCTTCGGCTTGGCCGCCGACACAACCGACAGCAGCGTTGATTTTCCGGCGTTGGGGAAGCCCACAAGACCAACATCGGCAAGCACTTTCAACTCAAGAACGCGCCAGCCTTCCTCGAACGGCTCGCCGGGCTGCGCATAGCGCGGGGCCTGGTTGGTGGCCGATTTGTAGTGGTTGTTGCCCTGGCCGCCGCGGCCGCCTTTCATCAGGATTTTCTCTTCGCCGTCGGCGGTAATCTCAAAGAGCGTTTCCATTGTTTCGGCATCCTTCACCACCGTACCCAGCGGCACTTCCAGAATAACGTCTTTTCCATCGGAGCCGTGCTTGAGCGCACCCATACCTGACTGGCCACTTTCGGCAAACGTATGTTTCTGAAACTGAAGGTGAAGCAATGTCCACATTTGTGCGTTGCCGCGCAGAATGACGTGACCGCCACGGCCGCCGTCGCCGCCGTCGGGTCCGCCCATCGGCTCATATTTGGCACGGCGGAAATGTGCCGAACCAGCGCCACCTTTGCCGCTGCGCGCAAAAATCTTTACGTAGTCAACAAAATTCGAATCTGCCATAACTATGATTTGTCTGCAAAGATATTCCGTTGATTTGAAAATATTGTTGTCCGCAAAAAAAAACGAACAACAATCGCAAGATTATGCGATTCAAAGAATTCCGGTACCAACAAAAAAGCCCGTCGGCATCAGTCGGCGGGCTTTGTGTTTCCTTCGGAATCGTCTCTTCAGTTCTGCATTGCTTTGTCCATTGCGTCGCTGATGCGGCCAAACACATCGTCGAGCGAGCCAATGCCGTCAACCGAAACAAACTTGCCCTGAGCCGAATAGAAATCGATAACCGGCTGAGTCTGTTTGTGATATACGGCGATGCGGTTGTTGATGATGCTCTCGTCCTGATCGTCGGCGCGGCCCGATACCTTGCCACGTTCAAGAATGCGGTTGCGCAACTCGTTGTCGTCAACGTCGAGGGCAAGCATCTGCGTTACGCTCTGTCCCTGCTCGGCAAGCATATTGTCGAGCCATGCGGCCTGTTCTTTTGTACGTGGAAAACCGTCGAAGATGAAGCCTGCTGACTCTTTGTCTTCAGCCACATTCTTCTTAACCATTTCCTCGACAAGGCTGTCGGGAACAAGGTTTCCGTTGTCGATAAGCTCTTTTATCTTGTTGCCAAGCTCGGAGCCGGAACTTTTCTCGGCGCGAAGTAAATCACCTGTTGACAGGTGCTTCAAGCCGTATTTCTTGATGATGTTTTCTGATTGGGTTCCTTTTCCCGAACCCGGAGGTCCAAAAATTACAAGATTAAACA
>CAMHPA010000080.1 GCA_946186925.1 uncultured Bacteroidota bacterium
ACGGCTTTCTCCTTAATAAATATATCAAAACCGTCTGTGCAGTTTTTTGCCACTTGAACATAGTTACGCACCTTGCGTTTAAGGCATACATCGGTCACAAGCCCCATACCAGTTTCGGCATCAACGCGCGGCAGGTTGCCAGCATCGGGGTCGCCATTTGGGTTGCCGTCTTGTACATCAAAGATGTAAACGAAATCGAATCTGTTCTTTAATTCAGTCATAGTTGTAGATTTTTATGGTTATTCTTCGTTATTGTTTTCCTCGTTTTTAGTGAAAAAGTCCTGCCGTTGCTGGTAGTAGCCAATGAAGAACCGGCCCTGGTCCTGCAGGTCGAGTTGCGCCTTGAATCCATCGGCGTCAATCTTGCTGAAAATCTCCTGTTTCAACTTCTCGAAATAAATCTTCCGTCCATCGCTTTTCAGATTCTCAACGTGGTGGTTCGATAGGTTGAGGATTGTCGAGAATACAGCCGCCGGAGTCGAACTTGCCGAGTTCATATAGCGTTCGCGGATTGTGTGCTGGTTGTTTGCCTCCTCCTGAATCTTGTCGAGCACGGCAAACAGTCGGCCACAGAGGTAGCCTTGATTGGTGTTTTCTTTGTCTAACATAACTTTAATGTTTTGATTATTATTGATTCTGTTCAGATATGCTTTGATAATGGCGGCGCGGGTAATATGCACCGCGTTTTTGTCTTTGTCGCCCGATTCGGCGCGGATTCGGCGAATGCACGAGGCAAAGAGCGTTTGAGGATATGGAATGCCCTGAAAGATACTTTTCACAATGGCATCGGGCAGATTGGGCGTCGCGTCCGCGACTTTTCCGCCAAGCGTTACGGCGCTCAAAATGTTGCGCAGGCTCATATATGGTTTCTTTTCAAGCCGAGTGTCGGTCACTTCCATATCGCTGAAATGCTTGCAGATTGTTCCGGCAAATTCCTTCAACGGGATTTCGGCCCAATAGACCACGGCAATTCTGGCGGCATTGGGCGCAAGGCCAAGAATGTAGAACTTGTCGTCATTGGTTGTGCGTATCGCGCCCGAATAGATTGACAGGAACACCTTGCGGACTTGTTCCACGTTCTTGTTTGGGTCGTCGTCCTGCTCGTTAAAGCCAAACATTGTGAAAATGCTCTCTTCTGCCTTTTGTCCGGCCTCGTCGTTTTTCGATGCCCAAAAAACAAATGTCCGCGTACCAATCATAAACTTGTTGCGCGAGTTAGTCTCAAGCAGATGGTTGAGCGCCGTGGTGTAGGCAAATTCGGCATCCTCGCTGATAGGCGCGTTTCCGCCTTTCGATTTTCCATACGAGTCGTACCCCGAACTCACCTGAAACGAAACGAGTTTTGCGGTGGCCTGGCTTCCAGGAATCATTGTCGCCGTTGTGGTTTCCACCACATTGCCTTTTTTGCCCGAAACAATGCACACCTGGCCGTCGCCCGTTGGTTGGGTTTCGTCTTCACCCATCAGTTCTCTCTTTGCGGCTACAATTTCAGTGTCGCCATCAATCTGAAATGAGAAAGTTGAGTATTTCTTATTCAGATTCTTCTCGATATCAGGCCAAAGCGGGTCGTTTTGCATCTGTTCAAGAATGTCGGGCTGTTCCTGCTGATAGAATTTTTGAACAGCCGCAATGTCAGCATTGTCGGGGTTCGCCTCAAAGATTTCGTTCACCTTGTCTTTAAATGTCTGATATTGAGCCATCACGTCGCCCTTGTCGGAATAGCCGAAAACATAACCACTGTTGTCGTACAGATGGTTTGCCGCCAAAGCGCTGGTTCTGCCAATGTGTTTTTTCACAAGAAACTTTTGCGCCTGCTTGTTGTCGATTCGCCGGTCTTCAAAACGCAGGAAACGCCCTTCTTTGTCAATAACAATAAGGAATCCTATCTCTTTAAGTTCCATACCTTTTTGCGGAAGGTCGCCACTGCGGTGGTAATAATCGTATAATGCGTTAAGTATCATCGTAGTATCTCCTCGCTGTCTTTTGGTGGAACAATAATGACACCGTTCTCCATCCGCGCACGGTAGAACATTGCGGGTGGATTTTTTATGTCCGTCTCAAAATCCATATCGTAGAGCATAATGCCAAGGTCGCGGCTCTCGCTGATGGGCGCATCAAGTGCATCGGTTTCCGGATTGACGAGTTTGAACGCGGCAGAACATTCGCGTGTGCCGAGATATGGTTGGGTGAAGCATTGCCCCTTGCCGGCGCGGCGCTCGAACATCGCATTGTATTTTGCAGGATTCTCGTCGGAATGGTCATTCTCATCGGGCTTTTGCTTGCGGTTCCGCACCGGAATGAATTCCAGTTTGGCGTAAAGACGATAGCGGACATCGCGCAACATCAGAGAGTTTTTCTGCTGGCGTTTGTCTTCAATGAAGATTGGTGTCTTCGATGCCACAGCGCCAACCTCGTTTCTCCGCACCGATGTCCATTTAATCGGGTTGAGAACCTCGATTTTTGTCACTTGCCAGTGGATTGCCGGCTTCCAGAATATGGCTTCAAAAACGGCACGTACTGCCGATGGCGTGATGACATCGTAACTCACACGCTCCACCTTCAACTCCGGACGGGTGAAACAGGCCATCGGCCCCCAAACTTCCAGGCAAAATTCTTTATCAGTATAAATCATATTGTTATTCATCTATTCGGTTATCTATTCTCTGTTTAGCCAGCGCAATCTGCTTTTGCAGTTGTTCAATAATCAAATGTTTTGGTGGCAGTTCGGTGTAATATTGCGCCACCTGAATGCCTGCATTGTCAAGTTGCAGAAGTTCAATCTGTTCCTCACTTCCTTCGGAGCAGAGCAGAAGCCCGAGCGGTGCGTCTTCGCCGGGTTGCCGTTCGTATTTGTCGAGCCATCGCAGATAGAGTTCCATTTGCCCCTTGTAGGCCGCTTTGAATTTGCCGCGTTTCAACTCAATGGCAATCAGGCGGTGCAGTTTGCGGTGATAGAAAAGCAGGTCGAGATAGAAGTCCTCGCCATCAATAATCATACGTTTTTGGCGTTCGACAAAAGAGAATCCGCTGCCCAATTCCATAATGAAACGCTGCAAACCGGTAATCAGCATATCTTCCAAGTCTCTTTCGCTGTAGTAGCCTTTCAATCCTGTAAAATCCAGGAAGTAAGGATTTTTAAACACAAGGTCAGGCGACATTACATCATTGTTGCGCAGTTGTGCCAACTCTTGTTTGATTTGCTCGTTGTCTTTGCCCGCAATGGCGGTGCGTTCAAAGAGCATTCCGTCAATTTGGCGGTTGAGTTCCCGTTTGCTCCAATGTGCATTGGCCGCCATTGTCAGATAAAACTCGCGAGCGGTTTCGTTTTTTATTGGTAGAACAATGAGAAAATGCGATCACGACAATTGTGTCACCAGTGGTGTCACAATCTCCAAATTGGGAAATTCTTCAGCAAACTGCATCATCCTTCGCAAACTTCGCAAGGAGAACTGATTGGTTTGGAAACGCTCTTGTAATTGTTTCGCTAGCGTTGCTACAACCTGTTTGCCATATTCGGCGCGTTGATTTCCAAGTATATCTGTGTTTATACGATGGCCGATGTGCCAATGCATCAGCGTAAGTTCGGCGTTGGCATTGACGGCAACTCGACTTCTGGCCGCGTCAATAATCTGACAGATGTCTGCGAAAAGTTGTTTGTCGGGTTGTATAATGTCCATATTATATGATATAAGTTTCTTCTAACCATTGGTTTTCAATTGACAATCCCGTGTCTGCCTTATAGATGTTGGGATTGGTTATGGCAAAGATATTCTCAAAAGGCTCGTCAATAGCCCCAGCACTTTGCAATTTCTTAAAGTCCCGCTCACGAATATTGACGCTGTATTGTGCCAATTTTTTCATCAAAGAGTATGATGGCCCTTGAGCAATGAGTTGCTGGTATATGTTCAGACTGTTGTTCCAGTTGATAATGACAGATTTTGTCAGGTCATCAATCAGATGGAATTGGTTTGCGGCTTCTTCAAACTCGCATTCGGGTTTGTAGAGCAGTTTTTGGATTTGCTTTTCATCGAAATCGTTGATGCGTGAATGTAACTGCTTGAAATAGCAGGTCATCGCTTCGGGTGCAAACCAGTCGTGATTTTGTCCCATTCCCAAACGGGCGTTGTTGGTTTGTTTGATGAAACCGGGTGGTAGTTGGTGTTCCTTGCCCAGGCTGAACACAAATGTTGAGCAAATACCCATTTTCCCTTCGCGGTTGCAGCGTCCCGCGGCCTGCAGAATGGAGTCGAGCCCTGCTTCTTGTCTGAATACCACGGGAAAATCAATGTCAACACCGGCTTCAATCAATTGTGTGGCAATCACACGAATAGGCTGGTTGTCTTGTTTCTTCAATGCTTCTTTGACGCTTTCAATTGTGGCTGAAACGTGAGCCGGACACATCATTCGCGAAAGATGCAAACGGATACCTTCTTTGGGCAAACGGTCGTAGAGTTCTTTTGCGTCGCGTCGGGTGTTCACAATGCATAACACTTTTTGATGTTTTGCCAACTCTTCTGCAATCTCGTCATAGTTCTTTGCACCATCAATAAACTGCAACTCTACGCGGCGCAACTTTTCGTGCAACTGCGCTTCGACAGGAATAATCTCTCGGACAGATTGCAGAGCATCGAAACTTGCCATTGGATTTGTTCCTTCAATTCGTCCGCTCAAAATTGGCTGACTTGCAGTAGTGAACAGCACTGATGTGCCAAAAACTCGTTGCAGCGTGTTTAGTGTGTGGACAATTGGTTTGTAGAAACCCAAAGGCAAAGTCTGCACTTCGTCAAGAATGATAACGCTTTTTGCAATGTTGTGCAGTTTGCGGCAGTCGGAGCGCCGGTTGCTGAAAAGCGATTCAAAAAGTTGAACGTTGGTAGTGACAATGATTGGGTAGTCCCAGTTTTCAGTTGCCAACTGCAACCGTTCACGCAATTCGGTGTTTTTGATGTCCTCAAGATTGATATTTGAATGGTGCTCAAGCACATTGTTTTCGCCAAAGATTTGTTTCAGCGTCGCTGCAGTCTGAACAATAATACTGGTATATGGTATGGCAATAATGATTCTCTGTAGATTGTTCTTCACGGCGTGGTGCAATGCCCAAAGCACTGACGACAAGGTTTTTCCGCCACCGGTAGGTACGGTGAGACTATAGAAACCACCACAGTCCTGACTTTCCTTGATGCACTGTTCCTGCACATAATTTCGTATGCGATTCACTTCAGTGTCAGGAGCATTTGATTTCAGTTTTTGCAGATGCGCTTCAAGCATTTGCAATAGTTCGGGCATTGTTGTATGACTGCCTCGCAGTTTTGCTTGTGCGGGAGCCATAAACTCCTCCGTGTCCAAACTGTCAGCATCAACAAGACAGGAGAACAGCATTCGGACAATGTGGTGCAAATCAAACTGCTCCACTTTCGGCAGTTTCATTTGGTAAGGAATTGCTGTTTCCAAAGTTACTTCATTGGGAATCTCCCGTTTTGTTTCTTCAATGTATTCGCAGTAATCATAAAGCCCGCGATGATGCCCGGCAATTGGTTGAGCAATGAAAGGAGAAATCTGCGGATAAAGTTTCTGCGCCATAACAGCCCCTACATAGGAGTGGTTTGGTCTAGTCCGTACGTTCGCAAAATCTTTATTATACCCCGTGACTCCCTGAATATATTTTTGCCATTCGATTTGTTCTTTGCCTTTGTCGTGCAACAACCCCATAATTCGCCCCAAGTCACCCATACCAAATTCCGCAGCAAAGCGTTCGGCTTTTTCGGCAACACAACGCTGATGGCTTTCATTTGTTTGAACGGCCATGTCATATTGTCTGATATGAGAAATAATGGCGTTGGAATCTTGCATAATAATAGAAATACAACCATTAAAGATACAAAATTCCTGGAGTTATAAATAAAAAAGTTTTCGACATTTAGTTGCATCGTATGTGTACAACAAAAAATCCCTCAACGAGGGATTCTTTGTGTATGTGGACTATAATTCTGTGTAAATCAGTGTCATCTTGTGTCCCCGACAAAGTCAGGGCTGTGCGAAATTTTCGTTCAAAAATCAACTGATAATCGTTCCGAAAATATTCCGTCGTCCGCCGTAGTTGCGGAACTCGCACAAATAAATTCCCTGCCACGTGCCAAGGTTCAGTTTGTGGTTGGTGATGGGAATTGTCACCGACGGCCCAATCATTGATGCCTTGATGTGGGCGGGCATATCGTCGGCGCCTTCAGTGTCGTGCGTGTAGTTGGGGTCGCGTTCAGGAATGAGTTTGTCGAACACATACTCAAAGTCGGCGCGGACGGCGGGGTCGGCGTTCTCGTTTATCGACAGCGCGGCCGATGTGTGCTGAATCATTAGATGCAGCAAGCCGCTCTCTGGCAGTTCTGGCAGGCTCTTGATGATGGTGCCCGTTATCAGGTGATATCCCCTTTGATAGTTGGGAAGTGTGATTTGAAATTGCGATACCATAGTTGATACTCTTTTAGTTACCTATAATTGTTTTTCTCAATAACTCGTTTCTAAATATAGCACGAAGTTGATTAAAAAACCGAAGCCGCCGAAAAATTTTTTTGAGTTGCGGGTAATCTTCCGCCAATAATAATCCCGCAATGGTCAGCGTTTGTGTTTTTGCGTTTGTGTTTTTATATTTTTGCGGCAAAATCACCGTTTGTGAGAAATTTTCTATTGGCGATATTGATATTGGCGGCAGGCGCGGTTTCGGCGCAGACCTGCATTTTCGGACGCGTCACCAATCAGTCGGGCGAGCCGCTTGAGTTCGTCAATGTGGTGCTGAAGGACAATGTGGCAGGCACCGTCACCAATCAGAATGGCGAGTACCGCCTGAATATCGCTTCGGGCAAATCGGTTTACGTATCGTTCTCGATGATTGGCTATCAGACGCGCTGGGAACAGGTGATGCTTGCCGACGGGCAGCAGCGGCGGCTCGATGTCGATTTGGTGGCAACGTCGCAAGAACTTGAGCAGGTGACAGTTGAAGACGTGCAGGTGCGCAAGAGCACGCTTACGCGACTCAATCCCAAGGTGATGGGCGTGCTGCCCGACGCTTCGGGAAGCATTGAGAGCCTGATTAAGACGATGCCTGGCGTGGCGGCCAACAACGAGTTGAGTTCGCAGTATTCGGTGCGCGGCGGCAGTTTCGACGAGAACCTTGTGTATGTCAATGGTATAGAAGTCTATCGGCCGTTTCTGGTGCGCTCGGGCGAGCAGGAAGGCTTGAGTTTCGTCAACAGCGATATGGTGTCGTCGCTGCTTTTTTCGGCAGGCGGATTCGACGCCAAGTACGGCGACAAGATGTCGTCGGTTCTCGACATTAAATATAAGCGTCCCGCGGGGTGGGGCGGAACGGCCGCGGCAAGCCTTTTCGGCGGCTCGGTGATGCTTCACGGCGACAGTTTCAACCACCGTTTCCACCACATTTCGGGTTTCCGCTACAAGCGAAACAAATATCTGCTCAACTCGCTCGAAACGTCGGGCGATTATGACCCTAAATTTATTGATTTTCAGACCTATCTGTCATTCGATTTGACTAGCCGCATTGAGTTGGGATTTTTGGGCAACTGCTCGAGCAACGTCTATAATTTTCTGCCACGCAACCGCCGCACCAAATTCGGCCTTTTCAACCAACCAATGGAATTGCGGATGTTTTTCGAAGGTGCTGAAAAAGACGCATTTAACACCTATACAGGCGCCCTTTCGGCCGATTTCAAGGTCAACGACGGCTTCAGCCTGAAACTCACGGCGTCGGCATTCAGCACCCACGAGAGCGAAACCTACGATATTTTGAGCGAATATTTTATAAATGAGATAGATAACGCCGTTGGCGCAAGTTCCTACGGCGACAGCGTGAGCACCGTGGGCATTGGCGCGTTCCGCAATCACGGGCGCAACTATCTCGATGCCAAAGTGTTAAGCGTTGAGCACAAAGGCTTGTTCAGTAGCGGCAACCACTTCCTGAACTGGGGCTTGTCGGTTCAGCGTCAGCAGATTGACGACAACCTTTCGGAATGGACAATGATTGATTCGGCAGGCTACTCAATGCCGCACCGTCCCGACAAGGTGAATATGAGTTACAGTCTGCGCGCCAATAATAGCGTCAAATCCAATAGGTTACAGGCCTATGTGCAGGATGTTTATCAGTTTATGTTCGACTCGTCGGAAATGCACCTGACCGTGGGGCTGCGCGCCAACTATTGGACTTTCAACGACGAACTGCTCGTTTCGCCCCGCGTGAGTCTGTCGTACAAACCCAATTGGCAGCGCGACATTGTGTTCAAACTTTCGGGCGGATATTACTATCAATCACCATTTTACAAAGAGATGCGAATGACCAACGGGCAGATAAACAGGGACATTCGCGCGCAGAAATCGCTGCATTTTGTGGCTGGCGCCGATTGGAATTTCACCGCCTGGAACCGACCGTTTAAGTTTATTACTGAACTGTATTACAAGAAGTTGACCGACCTTATATCGTACCAAATCGACAACCTGCGCACCATTTACTCGGGCCGCAACGATGCCGACGGCTACGCGATGGGGCTCGATATGAAAATCAACGGCGAGTTTGTGAAGGGCGTCGATTCGTGGTTCAGCCTGTCGCTGATGCAGACCGAAGAAGACATTCGTAACGACGTGTGGGTTAAAACCGATGCCGACGGCAACGAGTACACAACCCACCCTGGCTACATTCCGCGCCCCACCGACCAGCGGCTGAATATCAGTATGTTCTTTCAGGATTATTTCCCTGGCAACCCCGATTACAAGGTGCACCTGCAAATCAACTACGGCTCGCGTCTGCCGTTCGGGCCGCCGCAGTCACCGCGCTATATGGCTACGGGCCGAATGTCGTCGTATCAACGCGTCGACTTGGGATTTTCTAAAAGCCTGAAAAACAGTCAAAAGACCTACTCAAAAAGCAACCCGTTCTACTACGTGAAGGAAGCGTGGATTTGCGCCGAAGTGCTCAACGTTATCGACCGCCGCAACGTGGCTTCGTTCGAGTGGGTGACCGACTTCGCCAACCGCCAATATGCCGTTGAGAACTCGCTCACAGGCCGACGGTTCAATGTGAAGTTGAATGTGAATTTCTAAACAGTCTTCTCTCTGTTTTTCACCGCTTTAGTCATAAACAAACGCTCGAATTTGTCGAGAGGCATACGGTTGGTGCATTTCACAAAAATGAAGGTGATGATGCAGGCATAGACAAAGCGGAACAGCACCACGCCCGTCCAGTGGCCGCCCATTGAGAGCATTAGCAGCGTATCTTCTATAATGCTGTGAAACAGCCCCATAAGCGTCATTGAGTAGAAGATGCCTTTTATGTCGATGTCCTTCTGGCGGCTCTCTTCAATCAGCAGGCCGCCGCCGTAGGCAATGCCAAGTGTGAGGCCGATGATGGTGATTGGCAGAACTTTCTGGCTGATTCCCAACCATTTGAGAGTGGGTTCCATCACTTTGTTCACAATGCGGATTAGTCCCGTAACATCGAGCAAATGCAAGAAGATTACCAAAGTGAATATCACGCAAGTGATTATGGCATAGTTTTTTAACTCGTTCAGCGCCCACGCGCCCCAACTTGTTTGCGTTGTGGTAAGGAACGGCGATATGGTGGCTTCGTCCTGCAAAGCACCGAGCGCGTTGTACATTCTTGACATCAGAATGCCCAGCAGAATGGCGAAAACAAAACGGATGGCAGTCATCACCCACGCCTTGACGCCCGTTTTCTGCGCAATGGTAATCTCGATGGGGAAGGTGTGCGCCACCAGCATCATTGTAAATAGCGTGGTCATCTGCGCCACAGTCATCGGTTCCATCTGCGGATAGATGCTGAAAAGAGTTAGAAAACCGCCGTAAATGTTTACAACCATTGTAGTTAGCCACACTATGGCAGTCTCAGCAGGGAGCCCCACAATCTGCATCACCGGCTCAAGATAGTCGCAGATGTAGGTCAGCAGTCCCCATTGTTGTATAAATCTGATTATTATCGAGATAGGCACCATAAACTTGAAGAGCGTCAGGCAGGAATTCTTGCCGCGGTGCCACACATAATCGAAAAATGCTTGCAGTTGCGCCATTTCTTTTTTACGAAATTGAGCCGCGAAAGTAGTGTGATTTTTCAAAAACAAGCGTTACAAATTCTATCGATAAGTATTTTGGCATAAAAATGCTACCGACAGTTTTGAAATGCAATGTATTTTTTTTTTATTTGCATAAAAAAAGAGATATGGAAAACGGAGTTTGCTCAAAAGTGGAAAAATGCCCGATTTTTGTAAAAGGGGTGTTGGTTAACGATTATACAGGTGTTGCATATAAGAATATGTATTGCCTAGTGCCCGGCAAGTATAAAGAGTGTAAGCGATTCCAGGCTGCTACGGCGACAGGCAAACCCGTACCTGAAAATATTATGCCGAATTCAAAGAAAAGTTTGGAAGAGATTATTGACATAATCAACTCAAAATAAGATTTTTAGGTTTTTCGTGGAGATAAACTGAAGGCCGGATTCTGTAGTCTGGCCTTTTCTTTTTTACGGATTTTGAAAAAAGTTTTATCACCCTATTGCAACAAACGGAAAAACCACTACTTTTGCACCCGTCAAAACGACACAACCGGTCGATTCGTCTAACGGTTAGGACGAGAGATTCTCAATCTCTAAATAGGAGTTCGATTCTCCTATCGACTACCAAAGCTGCGGAAAGGCAGCTTTTTTTGTTTAAAGCAGTTTTTGTGCTGTTTATGAACCTTTTAACGATGTATTGTTATGGAAAGACGTGTTAGAGTGCGCTTTGCACCAAGTCCCACAGGAGCCCTTCACATTGGAGGCGTCCGCACCGCTTTGTACAACTATCTGTTTGCCCGCAGCCACGGCGGCGATTTTATTCTTCGTATCGAAGATACTGACTCTCAGCGTTTTGTGCCTGGAGCCGAAGCCTACATTATTGAGGCGCTGAAATGGTGCGGCATAAAAACCGACGAAGGCGTAGAGCAGGGCGGACCGCACGCACCTTACCGCCAAAGCGAGCGCAAGGCAATCTATCTGCAATACGCTCAGCAACTTATCGATTCGGGCAACGCCTACTATGCGTTCGATTCGGCTGAGTCGCTCGACGCAATGCGCAAAGAAGCAGAGTCGAAAGGACAGACATTTGCCTATAACTATCAGGTTCGCAATCAGTTGGAGACATCGCTCAAACTTTCGGCTGACGAGGTCCGTCAGCGCATCGAGCGTGGCGACCAATGGGTTGTCCGCTTTAAAATGCCTGAAAACGAGAATGTTGAGATGGACGATATAATCCGCGGTCACATCACCATCAACACATCGACATTGGATGACAAGGTGCTCTACAAATCGGCCGACCAACTGCCGACCTACCACCTGGCCAACATTGTCGACGACCATCTGATGGAGATTTCGCACGTCATCCGCGGCGAGGAGTGGCTGCCGTCGCTGCCGCTGCACTACCTGCTTTACCGTGCTTTCGGCTGGACCGACACGCAACCGCAGTTTGCACACCTTCCGCTGCTGCTTAAGCCGCAAGGGCAGGGCAAACTCTCGAAACGCGACGGCGACAAGTTCGGTTTCCCCGTGTTCCCGCTGCGTTGGGTAGCACCCGACGGCGAGGTTTCGGCTGGATACCGCGAAGATGGCTATCTGCCTGAGGCATTTATAAATATGCTGGCTCTGCTGGGCTGGAACCCTGGCACCGAGCAGGAGATTTTCTCGATGGACGAACTCATTTCGGCCTTCTCGCTCGAGAAGGTTAGCAAGGCGGGAGCGCGGTTCAATCCCGAAAAGGCAAAATGGTTCAACGCACAGTATATCCGCAAGTGCGACGATGCGAAACTTGCTGAATTACTGCTTCCTATGCTCGCCGAAAAGGGCGTTTCAACAACCGTCGAGCGTGCCGCCAAGGCCGTGTCGCTGATTAAGGAGCGCGCCACATTCCCCAAGGATTTGCTGCCGCTCACCGAGTATATGTTTGTTGCGCCAAGCAGTTACGACGAAAAATCGGTTGCCAAGTTCTGGAAGCCTGAGAATGTTGAGAATCTGAAGAAACTGGCCGTCAAACTGGCCGAGTTCGACAAGATTACCGCCGCCGAAACCGAGCCCGCCATTCACCAATGGATTGTCGATAACCAAATGTCGATGGGGCAGTTGATGAACACTCTGCGCATTGCCATTTTGGGCATCAGCCAAGGCCCGAGCATTTTCGATATTTGCGAGTTTATCGGCAAGGATGAGACGCTGCGGAGGATTGAGGCGGCGATGAAGGCTAATGGGTGATTGTTTTCGCACAGATTACACAGTCCCGATAACTATCGGGAACGCTGATTTTCACAGATTTTGATTTTTACAATTAAGGCTGTCCAAATTTGGACAGCCTTAATTATTAATAGTGCGTTCTGTTGTCAACTGTTTTCGGAATCATATCACGGAAACCTGTATTATGGACAATTATGTCATAATCAGTGGTGTAGCCATTTGTCTGTTTTACATTTACGAGATTGTGCGTGGAAATTCCAAATTTTTTCATCTCATAAATGACACTGCTTTCTGTTGCCAACAAGAGTTTCTCAAAGTCGATGTTTGCGGGCATTCCGTTTGAACCGAATTGTAATTTTTGAATTATGCCAAAACGCACTTCAAAATCACCGTGTTTATGCAGAAATGGAGTGCCTTTTGAGTAATGTTCATAGTCGTAGAAATGCTCATAAAACCGTTCGCTGAAAGTTCTTGCCGTTTTCCCGATATAAACAGGCGATTTATTGTCACCATTCTTGTAGTGTATGACACGTGTTATGTAATACAATCCACAACTGTTAATCAGCGGATTATCTTTGTAATCTTCCAATGGCCGTGGGTATGACCACTTCATCGTCACGTTGATTGGTTCCATAGTTTATTCGTTCACCTGTTTCGACATTTCGTTCATAAAACTGAACACTAATTTGTCTTTGCCGCTCAATTTTTTGTTGTAGTAATCTTCGTAATATTCCTTCAGAGAAATCATTTTTGGGTTGGAAAGTTTTGCTACATCGGCCCGAGTGTGGATATCGTCTTTTTTCCAAAATG
>CAMHPA010000081.1 GCA_946186925.1 uncultured Bacteroidota bacterium
TGACGGCATTTTCTGTATAATCACTCTCTCGATAATTATCGGATACTACTTCTTCCCCCGTACTAAACTCAACACGCCATTGACAAACGCCAACGGGTGGACAGGATTGCCTGGAACGTACAAATCGACTTTGTATTTGTCTAAAAATGAACGGTTAAGCGCGGGACTGTCTGCGAAAATGCCGCCGCTAATGGCGTCGGTGCCAGCCAGAATCAGAATCTTCGGGTCGGGGGTGGCGTGGTAGCAGATTTCGAGCGCTTCGGCCATATTTTCAGAGATTGGTCCAGTAACCACAATGCCGTCGGCGTGGCGGGGCGACGCTACAAAGTCGATACCGAAGCGGCCCATATCGAAGTTGACATTGCTGGTGGCGTTCAATTCCCACTCGCAACTGTTGTCGCCAGCGGCCGACACTTCGCGCAACTTGAGCGAGCGGCCGAACAAACGGTGAATCTCGGCGCGAACCTTGTCGGCATCCACTTCAATGGGTTGGTCACCCGTGACAATCAGGCGGTTACGGTCGTTGGTAGACATTTTGTAATCCTTGGTGAAACGGATTTTTTCGGGACAGGCAATGGCGCACTCGCCGCAGAAGGTGCAGCGTCCCAAATCAATGCTCAACGGCTTGCCGCTGATTGCGCCCGTGGGGCATAAATCAATGAGTTGCTGCTCGTTGCAAGCGGCGTCGGTAATCACAGGGCGGCCACGGAACACACCTGGAACATCGGTCGTGGTAACATCAGGAATGAACTGCTTGCCCTGGTGGAATAATATTTTTAAGTTGTTGATAAACATTGCTTTATTGTTTAATCGGTGAATCGGTGAATTGTTGAATCGTTTAAAGGTTTAACAAGTTGAACAGGTTTAATTATTAATTGTTCATTTTTAATTCTTTACGTTCGTAATTCTTCTTCAATCAATCAGTTATTCAATCCTTCAATCCTTCAATTTATAAGTCGTGTCCGCTGTACGAAAGGTCGAAACTCTTGTTGCAGATTGGGAAATCGGAAATCTCGTTGTTGCGGACGGCAAGGGCAAGGCCCAGCCAGTTGTGGAACGACGGGTCTTTAATCTTGTAATGCAGCAAGTTACCTTGTGCGTCGGTGATTGCGCAGTGGCAAATCTCGCCGCGCCAGCCTTCGACAAGCGACACTACAAACGAGTCGGCGGCGGCGTTGGCCAGCGTTGCCGACGGTTGTGCAGTATAATCCATTGTATCAATCATTTGCTTCATCAGGTCGATTGATTTCAGAATCTCGTCGTGGCGGATACGGGCACGGCAGTAAACATCGCCGACAGGCTCTGTAACGGGCTGATACTGAATCTCGTTGTAGTAGCCCCACGGGTGCGACGAACGCACATCGCGGCTAACGTTGCTTGCGCGGGCGGCCATTCCCACCATTCCAATCTTTCGTGCCGTTTCGGGCTCGACAATGCCTGTGCGCTCAATTCGCGACAGCACCGACGGCAGGTCGAACGTCTGGTTTGCCATCTCAACAAAATCGGGCTGATAGGCCGAAATCATCTCTATCCATTGCTGCGCCAACTCTTTGGTAAAGTGAAAGTTAGTCTTGCCAGGACGGATAAGCCCCTTGGCAAAGCGGTTGCCCGCCCAACGTTGGAAATAGTTGATTACGGGCGTGCGCAAGCGGCCGAAAACCGAGTTGCCCAACTGATAGGCAATGTCGGTGCAAATGCCGCTCAAGTCGCCAGTGTGGATTGCAATGCGCTCATTTTCAAGTGCGAAGGCGCGCTCAATTTGCAGTTGGCGGCTCGGCTCAAATCCGCAAAGGCTTTCCCAAAGATTGGCAAACGCCGTTGAGTGACCAATGACGGTGTCGCCAGCAATGTTCTCGGCCAGTGTGGCGCGCTGCAACAGATTTTTTTTCTGCAAGAAAAGCGTCTCAACGCCGCGGTGCTGATAGCCCAACTGAATTTCAAGGTGCAGAATCTGCTCGCCGTTGCAAATGAAACGGAAATGGCCAGGTTCAATGATTCCCGCGTGAATCGGCCCCACGCCCACTTCGTGAAGTTCTTCACTGTCAATCTGATAGAACGGATAATCCTGCATTTTCAGCGAGCGGTCGGCGGCATTGTGCGGATAGCGCACGGGCTTGAGCCACGGGTGGCCGCTGAATCCGACACCGAAATTCTCGTGAATCTCGCGCTCAAACAACTGAAGGTCAAGGTGTTTGGGGGTGAGCGACTCAAGAACGGCCGTGCGCTCAACCACTGCCGAAGCAACGTCGATAAGGTGCGTGGCATCATCGGCAAGGCAGCAAATGAGACGGATTTTGCCGTCCATCGGCACGCCGTAGTAGGCGACGCAATGCGCATCGGGCGCGGTTGTCAACTTATTGTCTATCAGGCTGTAAAAATCGGCATAAGGCAGAACGGGAATCTCGCCGAACCGTATGCACTGATTGTTTTTTATGCTAATAAAATCCATATTATCAGAAAGTTATAAGTTGAACGGCTTCGTTTATCAAATCAACAAAGAACTGCGGCGGGCAGAATCCGAGCCAAACAGTGAGCGCGAGCAGCAAATATTGCATCACCATCTCTGCAACATTGTGTCGCACAGACGGTTGCACGTGAACATTCTCGGAATTGACAAAGAGCATTTTCAGAATGTTGCGCCCCAAAGCCCAGATAATGGTGGTGAGCAGCACGAGCACAATCACGAGCGCCAGAATGTGGTGGCTGGCAATGAGCGCCTTGAACGTCAGCAACTCGCTGACAAACAGGCCAGAAGGCGGCATTGCAGCAATGCAGACAAACGCCAGCAGCATAAACACGGCGCCGGCGCGGTTGTGGCCGAAATAGTTGCCAATGCTGTATATGTTCTTCGATTTGAAGTATTTATAAATGTGTCCGGTGTGGAAAAACATTGCCGATTTGGCGAAACTGTGCAGCACAAGGTGCAGAATTGCGGCAAAGCAGCCCACGCCACCGGCAGCCAGTCCGAGCGCCACAACGCCCATATGCTCGACGCTTGAATAGGCCAGCATTCGCTTGATATTCTTCACTTTAATGAGATAGACGGCCGAAATGAGAATCGACAGAACGGCCACAACCATAATTATGTTATCGGCCCACGGCCTGACGCTGGTGCGCGACACAATCTGGTAGAACCGGAAAATGCCCACAAAGCCAACGTTCATCAGCACGCTCGAAAACAGCGCCGCTGCGGGTGCGGGCGCCTTGTCTTTGGCGTCGATTCCGGCGGTGTACATCGGCAGAAGCCCGAATTTGGCGGTGTAGCCGGCGAAAATGAAGACGAAGGCGATTTTAATCCAGAACGGGTCAAGGTCGGCGGCGACGCGCATCAGGCTGTCGTACTGCAACTGCGCCTGCCCGGCCGCGCCAAGCGATATGCTGACCAGCAGAATGCCGATAAACACGAAGACAAGGCTGATTGAGCAGACGAAAATGTACTTCCAGGTGGCTTCGATTGAGCCGGCGTTGCGGCGGTGGAAAACCAGTGCCGACGCGCTCAAGGTGGTTACTTCGACAAAAATCCAGGTGACGGCGATATGCGACGACAGCGTGGCCGCCGAAAGCGCCATAACCAGCAGAACCATAGCGCCATAGTAGATTCCGCGCGAGCGTGGCGTCTCAGCTTCGGGCTCAACATAGTTGAACTTGTGCAGAAGCGCCGGAATGGCCACCACGGTGAGCACCGCAAGCATCAGCAGGGCGAGCGAGTCGGCCTTGAAATAGACTGCGTCGTAGTTTCCGCGCTGCGTGAACTCGAAAACCGTGAGCGCGCACTGCAGAACCATAAACAGCCCCACAAACGCGCCGTTGAGCACCCTGCTCTTGTTGACAAACAGCAAGAGCGCAATCAAAATCGATACTATCAGATATGTAACTATCATATTACCAAATGGTTAATCTTTAATACTACTCAATTCGGCCACACTGCCTTCGTTAATCACATTGCCAATTTTGTTGATAAAAATGCCCAGCAGGAAAATGCTGATAAACACGTCGAGAAGCACGCCAAGGTTGACCAGCAGCGGCATCTCGTTGCCCACGGCGAGCGAGAGAATGAACACGCCGTTCTCGATAAGCGCGTAGCAAATGACGTGGGTGATTATCTTCTTGCGCGACACAATGAAGAACAGCCCGCTGAAAACCGCCGAAATGGCCACCACAAAATAGGTGCGGTTAATGTTCGGCGCATCGACCATTGTTGAGAGCACAAAGGCGATAACGATTATCAATGTGGTGACAATCAGCGAGATAAAGTATGGAACAAACGGCTCGGCTTCGCGGCGGATTCCGTTCTTTTTAATGACGTGACGAATGAAAAGCGGAACGGCAACGGCCTTAACTATCACTGTTTCAAGCAGAATGAAGGCGAAGTTGACGGCGCTCATCTCGCGCAACTCAAGCAGAGCCACGCCAAAAAGCAGCACGCCCTGCAACGTCAGAATCGACAGATAAGTCATCAAACGATTCGCTATCGAAAAGTATAACAGCGTGATTGCGAATATGATAAGAAGGATTGTGGTCATTTTAAGTTATAAGTTTTATGAAGTTTTAAGTTATAAGTTAAAAAGGCATTAGGCATTAGGCACTAGGCATTAGATATTGCAAATAATCAATCAGTTACTCATTCAATCATTCAATCATTCAGTCCTTCAGTCCTTCAATTAATAATCAGCATTACGCCGAGAAGCATCAGCAGGGCTAGTGACGAGAGCACCAGAATGAACTGCGAGTTGTGGCCCATCCGGAAACGCGCCATAAACGACTCAATGACGCCGGCCACCACGGCTGTGGCTATCTGAATGCCGAAAAACGCCGCAACCGACGGCCAGAGCGGCATATTGCCAATGAAAAGGTTGGCAATCAGGGCGCCGTACATTGCGAATTTCAGGTTGGTGGCGTGCAGAATCAGACCAAGGTCGAAGCCGCTGTTGTCGAGTATCATAACTTCGTGAATCATAGTGAGTTCCAAGTGCGTTTTGGGGTCATCAACCGGCATCCGGCTGTTCTCAATCATACAAATCATTATGAGCAGGAAGCAGGCAATGGTCACGAGTATGTACGAAAGGTTTGAATCGATATGCAAACCACTGAAAATCTGCAAGAAAGACGTGTGACCAGTGAGCAGACCGAGCGTGCCCATCAGAATGAAAAAGGCCGGTTCGGCGAGCATCGAGAACAGGGCTTCGCGGCTGGCGCCCATTCCTTCGAAACTGCTGCCGGTGTCGAGCGCGGCAATAATGCAGAAGAATTTGCCCAGCGCCAAAACGTAGGCGAAAAAGACGAAATCGCAAGAAAATGAGATAATTCCGCCGTACGAGCCGAGCGGAACAACGGCTATGGCAGCCAGTATGGACGCGAAATAGACCGACGGCGCCAGTTGGAAAACCAGACTGGAGGTGCGGCTATAAACCGCGCCCTTGCGCAGCAGACGCCAAATGTCGCGGATAGGCTGAAAAACGCCCGGGCCCTTCCGCCCCGACGCCAAACTCTTGACGCGCACCACAATGCCCGTGAAAAACAGGCTGGCAACAAAAATCAACGCGAAACTCAACATTATAATAATGTGTTTAGATAATTTATAAATACTCTGATAATGTGGCAGATAAACGGAACGCCGAGCACCACCACAATAAACAGCAGTCCGTAGAGAATGTAGTTCTGAAGCCGGCCGTTCTGCAGGAACGACAACTTATTGAGCATCAGGCGGAAAAAACGCAGCGGACGGTGAATCAGCCCGGTTTCGGTGTGGTCGAGCGCTTCGGTTGAGTACGAAGCCGGCGACGGGAAGACGCCTTCAACATCGACGGCGCGCTTGCGGATATTCAGCAGCGGCTTGGCCAGACGGCGGTAAGAGCGCACAAACGAACTGGCCGTGTATTGGATTTTGGGCGTCGGGGCCAGATAGCCGCAACCCCAGGTGTCGCCTTCGGCTTTGGGCAAACGGCTGGCGCAAAGGCTGCGTAAACCGTAAACCAATGCCACAAGTATCACGAAACCAATCATATACCAACTTATCCACTTCATCGCGCCACAGCAAAGCGGCAGAACGCTCTGGTGGGTGGCGCCGCCAACCGTCTGTGCCAGAACAGTTTGCAGGGCGCTCACAAAATATTGCGGGAACAGGCCAACGGCAACTATCAGCAATCCAACCAGATACATCGGTAGCAAGCGTGCAAAGCCGAATTCGGCCGGCTGCGAATGAAAATTGTGGCGCGGCTCGCCCAAAAAGACAATTCCAAACGCCTTTGTGAAGCACATTATGGCCAATCCGCCAATGAGCGCCAAACCAGCCATCGCAGCCACAAACATCAGCACCGAAGCGGTTGATAACGAAGCGTTTATGCCGCCAAACAGACCGTTGTAGATAATGAATTCCGACACAAATCCGTTGAACGGCGGCAGTCCGCAAATGGCCAGACTCGCCAGCAGGAACAGCCAGGCTGTCTGCGGCATCTTCTTGATTAGCCCGCCAAAATGCTCAATATCCATTGTGTGCGTGGCCTGATAGACGTTGCCCGCGCCGTAGAACAGCAGCGATTTGAACAGCGAGTGGTTGAGCACGTGCAGCAGTCCGCCGGCAAAGCCGATAATCGCAAGTAACTGATTTCCATAGCCCAAACCCAGGCAGCCGATACCAATTCCAATACCGATAATGCCGATATTCTCAACGCTGTGGTAAGCCAGAAGTTTCTTCAGATTGTGCTGCACAATGGCCATCATCACGCCGTAAACACCCGTAACGACTGAAATGGCGAGAATGAAATAGCCGACAGCCAAATAGTTGACATTTATCAAGATAAGCATTCTGACAATGCCGTAGATACCTATTTTAATAAGCACGCCCGACATCATTCCCGAAACGTGCGACGGCGCGGCGGGGTGAGCGTGCGGCAGCCAGGTGTGGAACGGCACAAAGCCGGCCTTGAAGGCGAACCCGATGAAGAAAAGCATCATCAGGCCGAAGCAGGCCGCCTTCGACTGCGTGGCGACAAACTGCCCAATGCCCGAAAAATCGTAGGTGCCCGACACCATTGCCACCCAGACGAACGCCACGGTGAGCAGCGCCACACCTATGTGCGACTGTATCAGGTAGTTGACGCCGGCGCGAATGGTGCTCACCTTGTCGCCTTCAAAAATGACAAGCACAAACGAACTGAAAGCCATCAGTTCCCACGCAACCAGGAAGCCAATGCTGTTTTGCATTGTGCAAATGGTTGTAAGTGCCGCGTGCACAAGCAGATAGCACATCCAATGCAGGCTCAGGGCCGAACGGCGGTCGGCATAGGCCTGCATATACTGGCGACCGTATAACACGCTGGTAATCATTGTGAAATTGATAACCAGAATGAACCACGCCGCCAACGGGTCGATAACCACGCGCACCGGTCCGGTGAAGAACGAGCCGGCAAAACCACTGGCAAAGGTCTGGCCCATTAGCGCGCCAACGGCCGGCACACTGCTCACAACCGACAGGGCCAACGTGCCGCAAACCGCGACAACGCTCTTGCCGCTGGGCTTGAGCAGCCCCACAAGCAGCATTGCCGCCAAAAGTGTCAAAAGGTAAATTCCGATAAACGACATATACTAATATTAATTCTTAATCAAATTCATTATCAAACTGTAAACCAATCTGTTTCTTGCCGGGAAAACCGCATCGGACCCTTCCTGAAAAGAAAGCGCAAAAGTAGAGTTTTGAGCAATCAGTCCGACACACAACAGGCAAAATAATACGCTGAAAATGTGGGTTTTTATGCAAACGCTTGCAGTAATTGCGGGTACTTGCAATTAACACAAATCTCGCTGATTCTGTGGTTTATGAACAAAACAATAACGCAACTATAATAATTAAAGATTTACACAACCAATATCACCATAACATAATCATCACCAACGAACAAGCTAATTTGTGAACATAAAACGGTTGGTTTTTGACTATACAAGTGTCATTTTCGGGTAGAAATATACCCTATATTTGCGCCCAAATTTTGAGAAATGGCGTTTCTTTACAATATATCGATGATTCTTTATGCGGGAGCTTTACATTTGGCTGCCCCGTTCAACGAGAAGGCGCGGCTGTGGATTCGCGGCCGCAAAGGTTTGCTTTCGCAGATGGCCGCAAAAATCGATGGCAGCAAGCCGGTTGTTTGGTTTCACTCGTCGTCGCTTGGCGAGTTTGAGCAGGGAAGGCCTGTCATTGAAGCATTTAAGGCCAAGCACCCCGATTACGCCGTGCTGCTCACGTTCTTCTCACCGTCGGGTTACGAAGTGCGCAAGAACTACGCCGGCGCCGACTACATTTTCTATCTGCCGGCCGACACTCGCCGCAACGCAAAGCGTTTTATGCAGATTGTCAAGCCGAAAGCCGCACTCTTCATTAAGTACGATTTTTGGTATAACTACCTAAACCAGTTGCACAAAGCGGGTGTGCCGACATACGTCTTCTCGTCGATTTTCCGTCCGCAGCAGGCGTTTTTCAAATGGTACGGCGGATGGTACCGCAAAATGCTGAAATTCTTCACTTTGCTGTTTGTTCAAGACGAAAACTCGAAGCAACTGTTGGCCGGAATCGGAATCAATAATGTACAGATTGGCGGCGACACCCGCTTCGACCGCGTTTACGACCTTGTGCAACAGGCTAAACCACAGCCTATTATCGAGCGTTTTGTGGCCGATGCTGATAAGGTTTTGGTTGCAGGCAGCACGTGGATTGGCGACGAAGAATTGCTCTGCCGTTATGCTAACGAACACAATATCAAAATGATAATCGCACCGCACGAGACCACCGAAGCCAACGTCAGCCGTGTTGAGAGTTCGTGCACGGGCAAGGTTGTGCGCTACACCGACGCGCAAGCCGACGAATCGAAAGTTGATGGTGCAAACGTGTTGATTATAAACTGCATAGGTCTACTCTCGTCGCTCTACCGCTACGGACAGTTGGCCTACATTGGCGGCGGATTCGGCAAGGGAATCCACAACACGCTCGAAGCCGCAACCTACAGTGTGCCAGTGGTTTTCGGTCCAAAATACCACAAATTCCGCGAAGCCTGCCAACTCATTGAGCGTGGCGCCGCTATCAGCATATCTGATTATGAGCAACTTGCTCGCGCCTTCGACCACTACTTCGCCAATCCCGACGACTGCAAGCGAGCCGGACAGAAGGCTTCGGCCTACGTTGACGAGATGCGCGGCGGAACCACACTGATAATGAAAGAGATAAAGTTTAAAGAGTAAAGTTAAGTGTGTAAAGAGTAAAGTTGAAAGAGAGATATTGTTTGAATTACGTATGAAATTGAAAACTAAAACATTACTCATTATACTTTACACCTTACTCAACAAATTCAGCAGCACAGTGCTTCAACTTTAAACTTAAAACTAAAAAACTTAGAACTTATAAATGAAATTCGCAGACTTACACTTAAATCCCGAAGTTTTTGAAGGTATCGATGCAATGGGCTTCGACGAAGCGACGCCTGTGCAGGAACAGGTGATTCCGCAGGCGCTCGACAAGCGCGATATGATTGCCTGCGCCCAGACAGGAACGGGCAAGACGGCGGCTTACATTCTGCCGCTTCTGCATCACTTGACGACTAAGCGCGAGCAGAAAATCAAAGCCCTGATTCTTGCGCCCACACGCGAATTGGTGATGCAGATTGACCAGCAATTCCAGGGATTCGCCTATTTCTGCGGTGTTGAGTCGGTGGGCATTTACGGCGGCAGCGACAGCGGCGTTTGGGACCAGCAGCGCTCGGCTATCGAGAGCGGCGCCAACGTACTCATTGCTTCGCCAGGCCGTCTGCTTTCGCACCTGAATCTTGGCTACGTAAAACTCGACAGCCTTGAATATCTGATACTTGACGAGGCCGACAAGATGCTCGATATGGGTTTTGTCGACGATATCAAACGCATAATCACCTATCTGCCAAAACAGCGCCAGACGCTGATGTTCTCGGCCACTATGCCGCCCAAAATCAGACAGTTGGCAAGCGCAATCCTGACAAATCCAGTTGAGATTAACATTGCAATCTCAAAACCCGCCGAGGGCGTGCGCCAGACGGCCTATATGGCTTACGATGAGCAGAAGAACAAACTGATTGCAACCATACTGAAAAGCAAGGATTTAGACAGCGTCATTATTTTTGCTTCGACCAAGAGCACCGTGAAAACGCTTGTGCAGGACCTGCGCCGTGCAAAAATCGATGCGCGTGCCATTCACAGCGACCTTGAGCAGTGCGACCGCGAGGCTGTGATGCTCGATTTCCGCAACCGCAAATTCTCGGTTTTGGTGGCCACCGACATTGTCTCGCGCGGTATCGATATTGATAATATCGGTTTGGTTATGAACTACGATGTGCCCCGCGACCCCGAGGATTACGTGCACCGTGTTGGCCGCACAGCCCGCGCCAAATCAACGGGCGAGGCCATAACGCTCATTAACCCGAAGGATGTGCAGCGCTTTGCCAAAATCGAGAAACTGATTGGTTATGAAATAGAAAAGCCTGCGTTGCCCGATGGTTTCGACGCCGCACCCGAGTATAAGCCCGAAGCGGCTGAGCGCAAGCAGAACCGCCATTT
Source organism: uncultured Bacteroidota bacterium (assembly GCA_946186925.1). Taxonomy (GTDB): domain Bacteria; phylum Bacteroidota; class Bacteroidia; order Bacteroidales; family SZUA-534; genus RUG13583. Next base: position 10,573 of record CAMHPA010000081.1, read on the forward strand.
CCACCGAGGCGGACGCAACAACCGCGGTGGACGCAACAACAACCACGGCAACCGTAGGCGCAACGGCAGACCCCAAGGCGGGAACAACGGAGGCAAACCTCAGGGCTGACAATAAAATAAACAACCGGGACTCTCATCAGAATCCCGGCTGATTGCTCTATGTTTTTTGTACGCCAAACAGTTAAAAAATCAGCTTAATACCAACATTGCGCAAACACTTTATAATCTAAAGTCTCTCCGCCTCCTCATTCAGCCGTTCCCAATTGTTCAGCTCATCGGCAAGTTGCTTTTTGGCGGCCTCGTACTTCTCGAAGAACTCGGTTGTGGCGCTTTCGGGATGGTTGGCAAGCTGGTTGTCCATTTCGGCAATGGCGGCCTCATACTCCACAATCAGAGCCTCGCTGTCCTCAACCGCTTTCTTGGCCTTGCGCTGACGGCGCTCCTGCTCCTTCTGCTCCTCGTAACTCAGTTTGCTTTGCGTTGCAACAGGCTGAGCCTTAGGTTTTTGTTCATCGGTCTTTGGATTTTTTGCCGAAGCGGGCGCTTCGCTCTTCTGCCCCATCTCAAACTGCCGCATGTTCTCGAGTTTCTTATGGTACAAGAAATCGCCGATGCCGCCCAAATGCTGCTTAATCTTCTGATGGCGGAACTCATAAACAATGTTCACCATTCCGTCGAGAAAATCGCGGTCGTGAGAGACCACAATCAGAGTACCATCATAGTTGATAAGTGCTTGTTTCAGAATATCTTTCGAGCGCATGTCTAGGTGGTTGGTGGGTTCGTCGAGCACAAGCAGATTGGCGGGTTCGAGCAGCAGTTTGGCCATTGACAGACGTGCCTTCTCGCCACCGCTCAAAACGCTGACTTTCTTGTCGATATCCTCGCCACGAAACAGGAACGACGCCAAAATGTCGCGGATTTTTGTACGGATTTCGCCTTTGGCAATCTCGTCAATCGTTTGGAAAACGGTTTTATTATCGTCGAGCATCTCGCTCTGATTCTGAGCATAATATCCAATCTTCACGTTATGGCCGATTTTCACCACACCGTCGCACGGATGGATGCCGAGAATAACCTTGGCCATTGTGGTTTTGCCCTCGCCGTTACGACCTACAAAAGCCACTTTCTGTCCGCGTTCGAGCGTAAAATCGATGTCGTTGAGCACCACCTTGTCGCCAAAACGCTTGGTCATCGCCTTAGTTTCGACCACCACCTGCCCCGAGTGCGGCGCGGGCGGAAAACGGAAGTGCATGGCCGAGTTGTCGAACTCATCAACCTCAATGCGCTCAACCTTCTCAAGTTGCTTGATGCGCGACTGAACCTGCACGGCCTTGGTGGCCTTGTATCGGAACCGCTCGATGAATTTTTCGGTGTCCTCAATCATCTTCTGCTGATTCTCAAAAGCGGCCATCTGCTGCGCGAGTTGTTCCTGACGTTGCACAACATATTGTGAATAAGGTACTTTGAAGTCGTAAATCTTGCCAAGCGAAATCTCGATGGTGCGGTTGGTCAGATTGTCGAGAAAGGCGCGGTCGTGCGATACAACAATCACGGCGCCCTCGTAGGTTTTCAGCATATCCTCAAACCACTGAACCGACTCAATATCAAGGTGATTGGTGGGCTCGTCGAGCAACAGCACGTCGGGGTGCTGCAAAATGACTTTCGCCAACTCGATACGCATACGCCAACCGCCACTGAACTCAGCCGTCGGACGCTCAAAATCAGTGCGTTCGAAACCCAAACCAAGCAGCGTACTCTCAATCTCGCCATCGATATTATGGCCGCTCAGCAGATGGAAACGGTCGTTTTTCTCAGTAAGACGGTTAATCAGCGCCATATATTCATCCGACTCGTAATCAGTGCGTTCGGCCAACTGACTGTTCAGTTGGGCAATCTCTTTCTCGAGCGCCTTAACCTCAACAAAGGCACTCTGCGCCTCAGCGTAAACCGAGCGCGTGTCCTGCACCGACAGGTGTTGCGGCAAATAGCCGATTGTCAAGCCTTTAGGGATTGACACCTGACCGTTGTCGTATGGTTGGCGGCCGCAAAGCACTTTGAGCAAAGTGGATTTTCCCGCGCCGTTCTTGCCCGTCAGACCAATGCGGTCACGCGGATTGACCAAAAAACTGATATTATTGAACAACGGCACGCCCGAAAACTCCACCGTCAGGTTGCTTACTGAAATCATAGTCTGCTTTTTTGAGCCGCAAAGGTAATGCGGATTGAGGAATGAGAAAAGTCCATAAGAAAAATGGAGAAATTTTGCAGCTGAAAATTTTTTTCAAAAAAAGTGTAACCCTATGTAACCCTAAAAAAGAACAATGTAATAACGGATTTTTATTTGACTTGAGCATACGTCAACCAACTCGTTAACGAGCTCTATCCTCTCCCAAAATAGTCGGGATGTGTCGTTATAAACATCTAATTATTAGGTATTTGAGTAAATAAGAAACAAAACAGAAAGAGAGCCTCAGTGGCCCGAGACTCTCTTTCCTAACAAACAAC
>CAMHPA010000082.1 GCA_946186925.1 uncultured Bacteroidota bacterium
AATAGACTTGCGAGTCGCCTTCGAACGCCAGAATGTGAGTGGCCACGCGGTCGAGGAACCATCGGTCGTGCGAGATGACAACGGCGCAACCTGCAAAGTTCTCAAGGCCTTCCTCAAGAGCACGAAGCGTGTTCACATCGATGTCGTTGCCTGGCTCGTCGAGCAGCAGCACGTTGGCTTCCGATTTGAGAGTGAGAGCCAGATGCAAGCGGTTTCGCTCGCCACCCGACAGCACACCCGCTTTCTTCTCCTGGTCGGCGCCAGAGAAGTTGAAGCGCGACAGATAAGCCCACGCGTTAACAAACCGTCCGCCAATTTTAATCTCGTCCAATCCGTCGGAAATTATTTGATATACAGTCTTTTCTGGGTCGATTTTGGCGTGCATCTGGTCGATATAGCCGAGTTTGACGGTCTCTCCCACTTTGAACTCGCCGCTGTCGGGTTTCTCAATGCCCATAATCAGGCGGAAAAGCGTAGTTTTGCCAGCGCCGTTCGGGCCAATGACACCAACAATGCCGTTTTGCGGCAGAACAAAATTCAGGTTCTCGTAGAGCAGTTTGTCGCCGTATGCCTTGCTAACATTATGTGCTTCAATAACATTCGTACCCAAACGCGGTCCGTTTGGAATGAAAATTTCGAGCGTCTGCTCCTTTTCTTTAGTGTCTTCGTTGAGCAGGCGGTCGTAAGCGTTCAAACGCGCTTTCTGCTTGGCTTGGCGGGCTTTCGGGGCCATACGCACCCACTCCAACTCGCGCTCAAGAGTCTTGCGGCGGCGGCTCTCGGTCTTCTCCTCCATCTCCAATCGCTTGGTCTTCTGCTCAAGCCACGACGAGTAGTTTCCCTTCCACGGAATACCTTCGCCACGGTCGAGTTCGAGAATCCAACCTGCCACATTATCAAGGAAATAGCGGTCGTGAGTAACGGCAATAACAGTGCCTTTGTATTGCTGCAAATGCGCTTCGAGCCACTGCACCGACTCAGCGTCAAGGTGGTTGGTTGGCTCGTCAAGTAGCAGAATGTCAGGCTCTTGCAAAAGCAATCGGCACAAAGCCACACGGCGGCGCTCACCACCCGAAAGGTTTTCTATCTTCCAATCGGCTGGCGGACAGCGCAATGCGTCCATCGCGCGCTCCAGGGTGCTGTCGAGTTCCCAACCGTTGTGCTGTTCAATCAGTTCGGTCAGTTCGCCCTGACGCTCAATGAGTTTGGTCATTTCATCGTCGCTCATAGGCTCGGCAAACTTCAGGTTCACTTCTTCATACTCCTTCAGCAAAGCAACAACTTCGGCCGTGCCTTCTTCAACCACTTCACGCACAGTCTTTTGCGGGTCGAGTTGCGGTTCCTGCTCCAGATAGCCGACCGAATAGCCAGGCGAGAAGACAACTTCGCCTTCGAAACTCTTGTCAACGCCTGCGATAATCTTCATCAGCGTCGATTTTCCAGCGCCGTTCAAGCCCAAAATGCCGATTTTGGCACCGTAGAAAAACGACAAATAAATGTTGTTCAATATCTTTTTTTGCGGCGGAATGGTCTTGCCCACTCCCACCATCGAGAAAATAACTTTGTTGTCTTCTGCCATAATTATCTGATTTTTAAATTTATATCAAACCTTGAACCGACTCGGTAATTTTCTTTTTCACGTTGCTCCACTCAACATCGGCAAGCATTTTGGGCATAGGTTGTTCCTCTGCGTCTTCAAAATACACAAGGCTTTTCAAAACAAAGAAAAGTTGCCCATCTGGATATTTATCTGTATATAAATCAATCAATTCCTTTAACGAATATCGTTTTAGCAGAAAGAACAAATCAACAAAATCTTTTTTTTCCCCCCTGTTAGTTATGGCCGCCAGTTTCATCGCCGCAATATCATTAATTGCCGCTAACCGCAAACCATCTTCTTCTATCTGTGTATCAATCCATTTATACGGATAATTGACAATATCAACCTTTACTCCATCGATATTGAAAAACATCATTTTTTTGGTAGAACCAGACAATTGAACATCAGAGAAACACTCCAATAATTCAAGGGTATGATTTACGCCAACATCCACAGTACCAAACAAATCCAAATCGACGGATATACGGTGTCCCAATTGCAAAGCCAATGCCGTTCCGCCCACCAACCGCAAATTTTGAAATTCGGGGATAGTTTGTAGCCGTTTCAGTAAATCCAAGGTGCGCGCATCGATTGTTTCATAGTGTAGCATCGGAACTGTTCTTTTGGCGTTGACGAAATTGCAGAAACGAAAGCAAGCGAACGTGGGTCAAGCGAACGTAAATGTTTTGAAATCTCGAATATACGTTGTTTCCCATAATATGAGCATAGCAGATTCCAATCGGTTATCTGCCCCCGCTCCAAAACCCGCTGCACAACGTATGGGGCATTGATTTCCAAATCGATAGACTCGGCATCAACATCCCAAAATAGATTTTTTGAGAAATTCTGTATGACGCTTTTTTCGTTCATTTCAGCATAATTGCTACAAATGTAAACCATTTCGCGGTTGTTTTGTGTTTTTGATATTACAATAGCAAAAAAATCTGTGCGATTTCCGACCACATTGGTTTGGTGTTTGTTATTGTAAATGTTAGTTTTGCGCCAAAGAAATTGTGAAACAATGAAATTCAACATAAACTTCGGCAGTATCAGCAATTTAGGCAAGGTGAAGGAACACAACACCGACGCCGTTATTGAGTTTCCGATTGCCGACGGACACGTTTTTGCAGTTTGCGACGGCCACGACGGCGTTGAGTTCGGCGGCGCACTGGCGGCAAAAATCACCACCGAAGAAATCAAACGCTACTTTTTCGACCGCTCGTACAGCAACCTGTCGAACGCACTGACAAACGCTGTGTCGTATGCCAACTATTGCGTTTTCAATCAGGCAAATACGAATGAGAAATACAACGGCATCGGTTCAACTTTGGCCATCTTGATTGTCCAGAACGACGAAGCCTACTACGCATCGGCAGGCAACAGCCGAATCTACATCCACAAAGACGGCCAGATTGCCCAAATCACGCGCGACCACGTTGAGAACGGCGAAGTTAGCGTGCTGGTTGGCAAAGAGAAAAACATCAAATTCAGCGTCTGCAAGAACCCAATCCAACTCGACGGCAACGAGACATTCCTGCTCTGCTCCGACGGACTGACCAGCCAACTGTCTGACAACGAAATATTTGAAGTTCTAAACAACAGCGATATGTCGTCGGAAATGAAGACCGCCCGCCTGATTGAGTTGGCGAACAACGCTGGTGGCGCTGACAATGTTTCGGTACAAGTAATTGACTTTTCAACAATGACAAAAAAGAAGGAACCGCAGGTGTCGATATGGCGCACAGTGGCCATTGTATCGTCGCTATTGCTCTTTATCATAGTGTTTTACGAGATTTACAAGCACAAGGTGAACGAAGGCGCGCCCGAGCGTCAGCCAATTGAGCAAACCGCTGCACCAACGCCAGTAAGCGAGCCCGCCAAGCAAGAGCAAACGGCTGCTAATCAAACCGCTGAGCAACCGCAAGCCGCAAATCAGGACAACGCTCAAGTCGAAAACAAAAACGCAAAGACTGCCGAGCCTGCCACAAAACAAGCCAAACCAATGGACGACAACAAGATACACATTCACGTTGTTGAGAAGGGCCAGAACCTGTTCCGCATTGGGTTGCGCTACAATGTGCCGCTTGCAAAACTCGAAGAAATGAACGGCGAAGCCGCCACGCAACTAATTGTCGGTGCTCGGCTGAAAATCCCTGTAAAGGCCATTCACAAAATTGCCAACGGCGAGACCATTGAATCGATTGCCGCACGATACGGCAACCCCGCATCGGACATCATCAAAGCGAACCAACTCTCTGACGGCGAGCAACTTGAAGTGGGCGACGAACTGATTATTCCGCTGTCGAAGAAATAATAGAAGGATTGAAGGATTGACTGAATGAATAATTTCAACCTGTTAAACTTGTTATACCTTTCAACCTTCACCGATTCACCGATTCACCAAATAAAATGACCATTTCTGAAACTGAAGAGATTCTGCCGCTGGTTGACGACCAGGGCAACGTGATTGGCAAAGCGCTGCGCAGCCAATGCCATTCCGACCGCACTCTGCTGCATCCTGTTGTGCATCTGCACGTTTTCAACCCGAAAGGCGAACTCTATCTGCAAAAACGCGCCCTAACCAAACGAATCCAACCAGGCAAATGGGACACTGCCGTTGGCGGACACATTGCCTACGGCGAAGAAATTGCCGTCGCCCTGCGCCGTGAAGCCAGCGAAGAAATCGGCCTGACCGACTTTGAACCAGTTGCAATCACAAGTTACAAATGGCAGTCGGCGGTTGAGAGCGAAATGATAAACGTCTTCGCAACTGTCACCGACAAGCCGCTCGTGAGCCGCAACGACGAGATTGACGACGCCCGCTTCTGGCCGCTCGACGAAATCCGCAACTCAATTGGCAAAGGCATAATGACGCCGAATTTTGAGAAAGAATTTGCGAATGTTGTTGATTGCGAGCGTGTTTTGAGTTTAGTGAGGACGCAACGATAAGCTCCGGTTAAAACTGTCAAACCATACAACAAAAAAGGCGAACCTCACGGCTCGCCCTTTTTATATTCGGTAATGAAATTAATTATTCATCTGTGGAATTGCCTTCGCCTTCATTTGCAGGCTCTTCATTCTGATTCTCAGAATTTTCAGCATTGTTTTCTTCGTTGCCGTTGTTCTCGCCATTCTCTTCTCCGCTGTTTTCTTCACCGTTATTCTCACCATTGTTCTCCTCAGGTGTGATTGGTGTAATGGCTCCTATTTCATTTTTCTTCTCGTTGAATAACGCTTTTGCAGTTTCTTCAGTCATATTGGCAAGCGCTTTCGATGAATATGCCAACACAACGTTGCCGCCATCGACGCTGACCGATTTGTAGATGCGGTCACCGTTTTCGTCTTTTGCGCGGCTCTCCGATTTGGCGTAAGCCTTTGCGTCATCGGCATTTTTGAACGCAACCACAACCGTACCCGATGCAAAACTGCCATCCTCGTTAAGATTGAAGTTGTAAGCCACACCGCGGCCCGCACTTGCATTAACATACAACATTGTGATCGAAGATGTGTCTTTCTTCCACGGCTCATCAGCGTTTTTGGTCAAATCCAAACGCGAGTTTTTGGCGGATGTGTTTGGTTTGGTTTCTTCAGGTTTGTTTTCGTTGTTCTTATTGGCCTCAGCAGCCTTTTTAGCTTCCGCGATGGCTGAGCCTATTTTCGATTTCTCTTCTTCGTAAAAAGCTTTAACCATACTGTATGTCAAGCCTTCAATATCACCAATAACACAAATTATTGTTTTGCCATCTATTGTTAACGATTCATAGTCTTCTTCTACCGAGTCAGCTCTCATATCCTCATACATCCGTTGAGCATAATCCTCCTTACTGCATGTGATAACCATCTTCCACGAAATAATTGGCAAAGAATCCTTTACAACATCAGCAGGCTTCGGATTGGCCACACTATCGTTCTGCGCCACGCTATCTGGCACAACGGGGGCGTCAGCCACAAACGTATATTTGAATATGTTTTTATTTTCAACCTTAGCTTCTTCAGGTGCAATATAATTATATGTGATAGTGTACGACAATTCTTCATCGTTATCGTTTAAATCGCTGATTTTCACAGTATATTTTACACCATTTTCTTCTTCGATTACAACTTTATCATCGTCGTTGTTGTCCTCTCCTCCATCGTCGCCTTTGCACGATGCGAAATTTATAGCCACTGCTACCGCACTGGCCATCAGAAACATACTTTTGAAAATTCTTTTCATAGTTTTAATATTTTACAACCAACAAAGATAGCCATATTGATGAAAAAACGGAAGAATTATGGTAAACACCCATAAATCTTCCGTAATAATTGAAATATGATTGCCGAAATGGCCTACTTCTTCACAAACTCAACACGACGGTTGCGGGCGCGGCCTTCGTCGGTGCCGTTGTCGGCCAATGGCGTTGTCTGACCTTTGCCAACGGCTGTCAGACGGTCGGCGCTGACGCCCAACTCGGTGAGCTTGGCCACAATGGATTGGGCGCGCTGCTCGCTAAGTGTCTGATTGGCAGCGGCGTTGCCGGTTGCATCGGTGTGGCCCTGAACTTCGAATTTCAAATCGGGGTTCTCCTGCATCAGCTTGACAATGCGGTTGATTTCGCCCATCGACTCGGGTTTGATAACCGATTTGCCAACATCGAAAGTGATGCCGTAGGTGATGAAACGCCCGTCGGTCATCATTCGGTCGTAAAGTGGCACTGCGCCCTTGGCTATGCGAACATTACGAATATAAGCGGGATACTCTTTTGACGCATTGCCATATCCAATACTTAGCCAACTGTCTCTGCGATTGTAGTTTGGAATATTTACAACACGTTTTTCGTCAACATAAATTTTAACGGCACGCTTATTGACCGACATTGAAACGTGATGCCATTTGTTGTATCCGTAATTCTCGACATTCTGTTCCGTTGAAGCCCTGTCGCTATCAATTTTTTCCCAACGACAAGAGAATTGGCGATACCTGTCATTATGTGTAAACGCCCATTCACTGACATAATTGTCAAAAGAAAAAGCAAGATTGTCGTCTCCAAGCCAAGTACTTCCGCTTTTGCATAATTTGTATTCTATATAGCCATAATCCTGTCCATCGCTCTCATAATTGTCGTAATAATCGAACTCAACCGTATATGTTTCACCCAAATAATTGTCGGTTTTCATAAGCGGCTTGATATGACAGCCTGAATACATTGCTATCACGTTTTCACCGTTTACTTTGGCTATCTCACATTCTCCTTCAATCAAATCCCACATCGACGGGAACTCACCGAGTTGCTCGCCTGCGAGTTGATCATAGAAAAAGCACTCATCGCCAGGCACAAAGTCGAACTTGTTCCATTCCGAGCCGGCTTTCATATTGGCATTAGCGCCATCGGCTCGTTTCGCTCCGCAGTTGTTGCAGAATTTGCCGGTGTTGCCGTCGGTGCCGCACTGTGGGCATTTCCACGACGCATTGGCTTGTGCTTCAGGCTTTTTTGCGCCGCACTCGTTGCAGAACTTGCCAGTGTTGCCACCTGCGCCGCAACTCTCGCACGTCCAGCCGCCTGCATTGGTAGCCGGTGTTTCTTCGCTCTGCTCCTGATATTCCTCATTAGCGTTGTTTTTCTTGGCGTTGCCGTCGAGAGCGTTGTAAACGGCATCCTCAACTTTCTCCTCAACCTTGCGTTCAACGGCGCGTTCAGCTGCCCGCTTCGCCGCGTTGTTCAGGCGGTTCATATTGATTTGCGCGTCGGCGGCCACCGATGCGAAAACCACTCCAAATGCAATCAAAGCAAATTTTTTCATATCGAATTAATTTTAAGTTTTATGTTAAATATCAATCATTTACCATCCTTCCGTAAGAAGTGCGAAATCGCAAGCATTCAGTGTCAAGATGTGCTTGTCGCGGTCCAATGTGAGCGAAACCGTGTAATTGCCTTTCACAAATGTCGCGTGGCGACAGAATTTTTCGTCTTCGTTATAAGCGCTTTTCTTTGTGAATCCGGCTTTTTCGAGACGGGCGCAATACTTGTTGAATCCGTTGAGCGAGAAGCACGGGAACACATAATCGCGCAACTCCCAGTGCGTGCCCGGCTTCTTGTTTGTGCCGTCGAAACTGTCGTCGGGGTCAAACTCCCAATAATCGGCCTGAGTGTTGTGGCAAACGCCGGCTTCAAGCTTTCCTGTCGGATAGCCTTCAACAGGCATCGGCACACCGTCGAACACGTCAACCGCCCCCATATTGTGCGGCACAAACGCAAGCTCGTACGAATATTCGCCATCGTGGCCTAACGATTTGCGGCAAGTCATATAGACAAAATAGTCGTTGCCATACATCATCCACTTGTAGTCGTAGCCTTTGTCCATCTCCTCCCTGCCGTACTTGTCGGGCCGGCGGGTGGGTGCGAATCCGTTCTTTTCAAGTTCTGTCAGCAGATAGTCCATCAGCTCAATTGACGCATAGCAATCCATATTGTAATAGACACAATGCGGTGTGTTTCTGTCAATTGCATACAATCCGTATTGGCGGTTTTCAGACAACATCGCCGTCTCGTCGTAAGGGCGGTAGTTCATCTGCAATTCGCGCAAAGCGATGTTTTCAGGTTTTTTGGGGAACGATTTCGGCATCACATAGTCGTCCCAATACTCAAACAACCCGAAAGTGCCCTCGGCGCGGTAGTAGTCCCAGCCTTGAGAAAATTGAGTTCTTGGATATTGGATTGGCGATTTCTTGATGAACTCCCACGTTGCTTCGTGCGATGTGCGACTGAAGGCGGGGTCGTTTTTCTGATTGAAATGCAGCGCGTCGATTCGGGCTTCCTCAGCCTCGATGAGTTTGACCTGCGCGGCTGCGGCGGCATTCTTCTCGGCCTCGGCCTGATTGCGTGCGGCCTGCTCGGCGGCCTGCTTCTCTTGTGCGGTCATCTGCTTGGCACCGCACTCTGCACAAAAATTGCCTGTGTTGCCGCTGTGGTTGCATTTGTCGCACGTCCACGTTGATTTTGATGAGTTAGAATTCGAATTTGAATTCGACTTATTCTGTTGCTTCATTGCGCCCTGAGCGGCCTTCTGCAACTTGTTCAGATTGATTTGGGCATCGGCTGATACAGCAACAAACATGCATGCCGCTAGCGCCAATAATATTTTTCTCATACCGTACTTGTTTTTAAAGTTTTAACAAACATAAAAACTTTTCGGTTCTTTTCCGAAAAAAATTTTTTGATTACGGGCGTATATCTCAAACAATTAGCACAAAGTTGATTTCTCTTCAACTTTGGATTTGTATTATTCACCGAGAATTGCGCGAAGAATGGCTTTGTGACAAACCGGGCAGAAAGTTTTTGGTGTGTTTGAGCGCATTATGCAGTCTTGGAACGGACTGTAGATGCCTTTGGTCTGATAGCCGCCACCTTCGAAAACGCCCACTTTGCCCACATAGTCTTTGGTTCGCGGTGTGGGTACAGGCGTTTGGGCGTCGAGCATCGATTTCCATTTTGAGTCGAAATCGATGAGCGTGGTTAGGTTCGGCTCCCACGGCTCGCGCTGAAGGCTGTACATCTCCTCGTTGGCCTCGTCGGCGTAGAAATACTCGTCGGCCAAGCCGGCAAACGAGTGGCCGAACTCGTGCACCATCACCCGCAGCGACAGATTGTGGTCGGCGGTACCGGCACAATAGAAATTGTAGAATCCACCGCCGCCATACTCGCTAGTATTCACCAATATAATAATGTGCTCGTAGGGCACAACGGCAGCAATGTCATGGACGGATTTCATATCGAACGTCGTCAGATAGCGGTCAATATCGAAAGTGCTGAATGTGAAGTTCATTGCCGTGTTTCGGAAGATACCGCGGTTTGGAATGTCGGTGCCGCCCTCCGCCGACGGCGACTCAACGGCATAGACATTGAAACGGTCTTTGTGACTGCTATATGGCTCAACGCCAGACATATAATTCCAAAACCGACTGACATCAGCGCGGAACTTGTCCATTTGGTCGTCAGTGTAACCCTCAGCCAGAAAGGCGATGTCGATTTTCGTGCTCACATCATCGCCACCTTGCACAACGGTGTAATTCAGCAGGTTAGCGCTTTCGCGTCGAATGAATTTGCTTTTTGGATTAATGTAAAATTCTGAAATCAGAGAATTGCCGGGCTTGTCATAATTCGTGCGCTCAAGGCGGAAAAGCACGGTGCGGCGCGGCATTGGCACAAGGCTGAAGTGGTAGAACGATGCCGTGGTTGTGAGTGCCTCGGGCGACTGCTGCCACTCGTTGAAAAGACTGCTGAAACCATTGCTGTAGAGCAATTTACCGGTAGCCGAATCGACAACCGAAATGCGATAATTGCCCAATTGTGCCTGTTCTGCGCATACGCGCTTCGGCCCGGCCCACTCACCTTGAGTTTTCAATTCCTTGAGCACGGCCGTCTCACCTTCACGATTGCCCACAAGCTCATAATCAACGCGCAGACATTCGTCAGTAAAAAATTGGTGATAATCATCGCTTTGCGCCATCATCGGCTCGACCGAAAACGCAAGAATAACGAGCAGACAAAGCTTTTTCATAATTGTGAATTTTTGCCCCCGGCAAGTGGAAAACAAATCGGCGGCGACCGGAAAAATGGTTAGTTCTCGTCGACAATAAGATTGAACTCAAGGTTCACGCGCTCCGAGTAAATTTCACCTGCCTCAAGCATCTCCTCATCGTCGTCTTTATAGTACCAATTGATGCAACACTTACTGCCAGAGCGGTTTATGGCCTCGAACTTCTTCATAATGTCGAGAAAAACCTTCGAGCTTGAAGTGTTGAAATAAATCATCTTAAAATTGATTTCAGTAGAGGCATTGGGCTGCATTGCATACTCGTCAATCCAGTTCAAAATGGGCTTGTAGAAACCCAGCGGATTTTCAGGCAACGATTTTCCTTTAAACAAAAAAACGTTGCTATCCTTGTCGAGAACGACCTCTGGGGTCAACTCACTGCTTTCAATAATCAAAGGGGCTATAGCCATACCTAAATTATTTTAAAAATGCCTGCAATTTGTTTTTGCCTCTCGGCGATGTGTGCGGCAAAGATAAATAAAAGCGAATAACTGCGCTTTTTTTTTGCAGAAATAGCTCTGTGATAGAACGAAAATTATCAACAATGAGTTAACACGGCTGGCGAAGAATCATTATTCAGCAATTTCTACACGCGAAATCCTAAATCCTAAATCCTAAATAAATACCTTTGCCGCCCTAATTAATTTTTATGCCGAAAGTTGCATACATATCGCTTGGCTGCAAGTTGAATTTCTCCGAGACGTCGTGGATTGCACAGCAGTTCGAGAATGCTGGCTATCAGCGCGTTGACAATCACGAGCAAGCCGATGTGGTGGTGGTTGACACCTGCACCGTGACCGAACTGGCCAACAAGAAAAGCCGCCAGGCCATTCACAAGATTCTGAACCGCACGCCACAAACCATTCTGGTGGCCATTGGCTGCTACACGCAACTCAAGCCCGACGAAGTGGCTGAAATTGAAGGTGTTGACTACATTTTCGGTTCCGACAACAAAATGGACCTGACCAACATAATCAGCAACCTGCGGAAACAGCCGAAACCTGTGATTTCCGTCACGAAAGAGAGCCGCGTTTTTGAGCCGATATACTCGTTTGGCGACCGCACCCGCAGTTTCTTCAAGGTACAGGACGGCTGCGACTATTTCTGCTCGTACTGCACCATTCCGCACGCCCGCGGACGCAGCCGCAGCAATACCGTCGAGCGCACCGTGGCAGTGGCTCGCGAAGCCGTCGAACGCGGAATCCGCGAGATTGTGCTCACAGGCGTGAACATTGGCGATTTCGGCCGCGCCAACGGCGAGAACCTGTTCCAACTGCTCACCGAACTTGAGCGGATTCAGGGACTGAAACGCCTGCGCATATCGTCGATTGAGCCCAACCTGCTCACCGACCAGATTATCCGCCACGTGGTTGATTCTGAAGTGATTATGCCACACTTTCACATTCCGCTGCAATGCGGCACCGACCGTCTGCTATCGCTGATGCACCGCCGATATACAACCGATTTCTACGCACGCCGTATCGAGTTGATTAAAAGCCTGATACCCGATGCGTGCATTGCCGCCGACGTGATTGTTGGCGTGCCAACCGAATCGGAAACGGACTTCGACGAAGCGTGCCGTTTCGTGCGCTCGCTGCCCCTGTCCTACCTACACGTCTTCCCCTATTCGGAACGCGCTAACACACTGGCTGTCAAGATGCAGATGGTGCCGAACGAGATTCGCAAGCACCGCAGCCAGCAGATGATTGCAATGGGTGCAGAAATGACGAAAGTGTTTATCGACAGTCAGATAGGCAAAACGCGCCCCGTCCTTTTCGAAGGCGAGCACGCCCGTGGCGAGATGTGCGGCTTCACCGACAACTATATAAAGGTGAAGGTTCAAATCAATCAAAATCTTGTGAATCAGTTGCGTAATGTTGAGTTGCTGCAACCACTTGGAGGCGACGAAGTGAATGGAAAATTGAAAGTTGAAAATTGAAAAGATATTGGGATTGCCGAAAAATAATACAGAATTATAACTACTGTTTTCCAAAATCAATCATCCTTAATACATCTTCAACAGTAAATGGTATTTTCACCAACATTTGGCATTCGTCTAAATATTCGACTTTATCTTGTGGCACTATCTCTTTAAATTTTTCAAAATCCAATAATGCCACATTATCATTGTCAAGGTCTCCTACAGCAACCATAGGGGCATATGAAATATAGTCAAACTTGGAAACTTTCCCATTTTTAATCGTTATAAGTGATACTGCTTTGTCAATTTCTCCATTTTCGCCCTTTACCATCAAATCTGATTGCGTACCAACCTTGTCTTCTAAACTCCACTGCATATCACAAAAATATTTCCTTA
>CAMHPA010000083.1 GCA_946186925.1 uncultured Bacteroidota bacterium
TCTTCCGATCTCGCCGTCTGCGCCTTGGCCACAAACAATTGGAGGAGAATCCTTGGGACGTATTCGAGACATTGTTCACCGTTGATTCAATCCACGAAGGAACAATCATCGAACTGACTGAGAAGGGTGCCGTTGTAGCTCTGCCTTACGGCGTTGAGGGCTTTGCAACTCCGAAACATCTTGTAAAAGAGGACGGTACACAAGCCAAACTCGATGAGAAACTCGACTTCAAGGTTATTGAGTTCAACAAGGAAGGCCGCAAGATTATTGTAAGCCACTCTCGCATCTTCGAAGACGCAAAACGCGGCGAGGAGAAGAGCAAGAAGGACTCGGCTGCAAAAGCCACCAAGAAGGCTACCAAGAAAATCGCCGACAGCATTGAGAAAACAACGCTTGGCGACATTGCCGAACTGGCCGCTTTGAAGGACGAAATGGCTCAGGCCGAGAAACCGAAAGCCGCTAAAAAAGCTAAAAAAGACGACGCTGCAGAAGAAAAATAATTTTTTCTGAATGATTTTATAGCACGATGAATTGTTTTTTCTATATTTGGTAACAGAAACAAATCACATCTGATATGGAATTCAAAATTGAAAAACTTGACAACTTCACGCAGATTGAAGTGCTGATAGACAAACTTGATACGCACATTGCGCCATCGCTGAAATCGGAGTTAGTACTGATTGCCGGAAACGGAGAAAAGAACATCATTCTTGATTTAAGTAACTGCAGATATTGCGACTCATCAGGTTTGAGCGCCATTCTGGTGGCAAACCGACTCTGCAAGAACGCCAACGGTGCTTTTGTTCTGTCAGGGTTGCAGACAGCTGTTGAGCGATTGATAACCATATCACAACTCGACACAGTTCTTAACATTACAAAGACTGTTGACGAGGCTATCGAAATCATTAACAAGGCTTAAATGTCTTTATCGCTTAGAATACTGGGGTGTAGCTCGGCAACGCCTACACCCGACAGATACTCAACCGCTCAAGTGCTCAATGTGCTTGAGCGGTTCTTTTTAATCGACTGCGGCGAGGGCGCTCAAATCAATATGCGGCGGTTCGGTGTGAATATGCTGCGCATCAACCACATTTTCATCAGCCACGTGCACGGCGACCATTTTCTGGGACTGCCCGGCGTACTGTCGAGTATGAGTATGCAAGGGCGCACGTCGGACCTGCACATTTATTGCCACGAGAAGCTGCACGCGCTTCTTGACGCGTTCATCGGCACGTTTGAGATGCCGATGCCATACAACATCATCTATCACCACCTGACCTACGAGAACGAGCTCACTCTGCTCTACGAGGACGATAAGGTTACGGTTCACTCCTTCCCTCTCCGACACCGTGTGCCGACGTGCGGATTTCTGTTCCGCGAAAAGCCCAAACTGCGGCATCTTAACGGGAATCTGGCCAATGAGTTGGAGATACCGATTAGCAAGCGCTTCGGCATCAAGCAGGGCGATGATTACACTGCTCCCGACGGCACTGTTTACCCAAACAGCACACTCACCGGTGACCCCGACCGCTCGTGTTCATACGCGTTTATGTCGGACACCGTGAAGCTGACAAAAGCAGTTCCCTGGATTGAGGGCGTTGACCTCTTGTACCACGAGGCCACCTACGGAGAGGACAATCTGAAACGCGCCCGCGACAACAACCACTCGACGGCCAAGCAGGCGGCCGAAATTGCCTTGGCGGCCAAAGTCGGGAAATTGGTCATCGGCCATTATTCTAATAGGTACAAAAACCTGCAACCGCTGCTCGACGAGGCGCGGAACGTTTTTCCCGAAACGTACCTTGCAAACGACGGGGCGCTGTTCGAGGTGAAATAGCGGTTCACCGGTTTTGTTAGCAATTTCTTTATAAAAGTGCTGTGGCACTGAAAAATCGGACTGCACACAACCGCCAAGATTAGTATCTTTGCGGCACTAAAGTACAAACTGATATGCAAGAGAAAATCATCGTTCTTGACTTTGGCGGGCAGTACGCTCACCTGATTGCCAACCGTGTACGCCGGTTGGGCGTTTTCACAGAGATTCACTCGCCTGCAGCGCCGGTTGAAGAGCTGGCTGGCGCAAAAGGCATCATCTACAGCGGCGGACCGGCAAGCGTTTATGCCGCCGACGCACCCGAATACAATCCTGAAATTCTGAACATTCCGGTGCCGAAACTGGGCATCTGCTACGGTCACCAACTCATTGCGTCGCAACTGGGCGGAACCGTGAAACCCGGCAAGGTGAAAGAGTACGGCATATCGGATTTGATTATCGGCGACAGCCAACACCCGCTGCTCAAAGGCATTCCGGCATCGTCGCCAATGTGGATGAGCCACGGTGATTCGGTTTCGCAACTTCCTGATGGATACCGCATTATAGCATCAACAAAAGACTGTCCCATTGCCGCTGTGGCGATGGACGAGCGCAAGATTTACGGCATTCAGTTCCACCCCGAAGTGACTCACAGCAAATTCGGAATGCAACTTCTGGACAATTTCATCGGCATCTGCCAATGCGAGCGCACGTGGAATATGAAGAGTTATATGCCGCTGATTTCCGAGAAGATACGAACCGAAGTGGGCTCACGCAAAGTGTTCCTGCTTGTGTCGGGCGGCGTTGACAGCACGGTGGCTTTCGTTCTGCTGAACAAAGTTCTTGGCACTGAGCGCGTTATGGGCCTGCACATCGACAACGGAATGATGCGTATGGACGAGTCGCAGAAGATTATTGAGTTCCTGAAGGCCGAAGGAATGCACAACCTGCGCGTGGTTGACGCCACCGCCGATTTCCTTGGCCAACTGGAAGGAATAACCGCGCCCGAAGAGAAGCGCAAACGCATCGGTGCAACATTCCTGACGGTTAAAGACAAGGAAATGAGCAAGTTGAACCTTGACCCGAAAGAGTGGATGATTGCGCAAGGCACCATCTACCCCGACACCATCGAGAGCGGCGGCACCAAAAACGCCGACCTGATAAAAACCCACCACAACCGTGTGAAGGAAGTGATGGACCTGATGGCGCAAGGCCTTCTACTTGAGCCACTTGCCGACCTTTACAAAGACGAAGTGCGCATGCTCGGCGAAGAACTCGGCATTCCGCACAATCTGGTCTGGCGTCACCCCTTCCCCGGCCCGGGACTTGGCGTGCGCCTGCTCTGCACCGACGGAAAAGGCGAGTTTGCATCGAACGCCGATGTTGAAGGATTGGACAAATATTTGAAAGACAATAATATCGAAGGCCGCGTTCTGCCTGTGAAAAGCGTTGGCGTACAAGGCGACGGCCGCACCTACGCACAGCCTTTCCTGCTGACTTCGAAAAACTTAAGTTGGAAAGAGTGCGAGCGTTTCAGCACCGAACTTGTGAACCGGTTCAAAGTCATCAATCGCGTGATATGGCAGGTTGGCACAGTATCGGACGAGATGCCGAAACTGGTTGCACAGTACGCCACAAAAGACAAGTTCGACACTCTGCGCAAGTTCGATAACATCTGCACCGAGTTTCTTCAGGCCAACGACCTTTACGAGAAAATCTGGCAGATGCCCGTGGTTCTGACGCCGCTGCGCGTGCAAGACAAGCCGTGCATTGTGATGCGCCCCGTGAACAGCTCGGAAGCAATGACCGCCAACTTTGCCGAAATCGACCAAAACCTGCTCGGCGGCCTGTGGCAACAGTTCAAGGCCGATGGCGCCGGCTCGCTCTGGTACGACGTCACTCACAAACCGCCGGGAACAATTGAGTGGGAATAAAACAGCTACTGAGCCGAGCATGCGTTTTTACAGATGCGTATTCACACATCAAAACTCATCTGTTTTATTCATAACATAATCGGCAATATCTTCCATCATCTGGCTTATCCAAGCCAGATGTTCTACATATGGCTGTTTAAAATGCTATATATTATCGATCCGAATGACCATTAAGCAGCCATTTCCAAGCCGCATCGCTCGGCATACGCCAGTCGCCGCGGGGCGAGAGCGATACTGAACCGACTTTGGGGCCGTCGGGCATACACGAGCGCTTGAACTGCTGCGTGAAGAATCGGCGGACGAACACCCGCAGCCACTTGTCGATAATGTCGTCGGAATAAGCGCCAGCAAAGGCTTTGCGGGCCAAATAGAATATCTTTTCGGGTGCGAAACCGTTGCGCACAAAGTGATAGATGAAGAAATCGTGCAACTCGTACGGGCCCACCAAATCTTCGGTTTTCTGCGCAATGTTGCCGTTGCTGTCGGCGGGCAAAAGCTCGGGGCTGATGGGCGTGTCGATGACATCGTAGAGATATGGTTTGGCATCGACATCAATCTCAAAATCAGCCACATACTTAACCAGATACTTGACAAGCGTCTTGGGCACACCCGCGTTCACAGCGTACATCGACATATGGTCGCCGTTGTAGGTGCACCAGCCCAGCGCCAGTTCCGACAGGTCGCCCGTGCCGATGACGATGGCATTCTCTTTATTTGCCACATCCATAAGTATTTGCGTACGCTCACGCGCCTGCGAGTTCTCGTAGGTCACATCGTGCGTGTTGATGTCGTGACCAATGTCGGCAAAATGCTGCTCGCAAGCCGCCTTGATGCTAATCTCGCGGCAATCGACACCCAACGCACGCATCATCGCCACAGCGTTGTTGTAGGTGCGGTTGGTGGTGCCGAAACCAGGCATTGTAATGCCGATTATATTCTTGCGGCTCAAGCCGATACGGTCAAATGTCTTGGCCGTGACAAGCAGCGCCAGAGTCGAGTCCAAACCGCCTGAAATGCCTACTACCGCACGTTTGCAGCCGATATGCTTTAGGCGGTGAGCCAGCGCGCCAGTCTGTATGCTGAATATTTCCTGGCAGTTCTGCTGGCGGTTGGTTTCGTCGGATGGGACAAACGGACTTGCGTCGATATTGCGCTGCAAATCAGTCGTTTTGCTCTCAGGGAAATCGATGCTGACAACAGTGTACAACTCGCTGCGGACAACGCCCGCGCCTGTCATAAACGTTGAGTTTTTCTGTCGGTCGGCAATCAGTTTTTCAATATCTATATCGGTGACAACCAACTGTTTATCCATACTAAACCGCTGACTTTCGGCCACCATTGTGCCATTTTCGGCAATCAGGCCATTGCCAGCGAAATAAAGGTCGGTGCTCGACTCGCCAAAACCGCTCGAAGCGTAGATGTAGCCAGCGATGCAGCGTGCCGACTGCTGCTCAATCAGGCTGCGCAGATAGCGGTGCTTGCCCAGCACTTCGTCGCTTGCCGAAAGGTTGAAAATCAGGTGCGCGCCCGCCAGCGACTCAACCGAACTGGGCGGAATAGGCGTCCAAAGGTCTTCGCAAATCTCAATGGCGAACGACACTTCGCCCCCGTCGAAAATCAAGTTGCGACCGAACTTAACTGTCTGATTGCAAAGGGTTATACTGTCGCGAACGGCGCTTACGGCAGGCGCAAACCAACGGTGCTCATAGAACTCGTTGTAGTTGGGCAGCCACGTTTTGGCATTCACGGCCACAATCTTTCCGCCACGCAATACGGCCGCCGCATTGAACAGCGAGTTGCCGCAACGCACTGGCAATCCGACAATTACAATAATGTCGATTTTTGCCGTCTGCTCTGCGAGCCATTGCAAGGCGTTTTCGGCGTCTGTAATAAGTTGCTGATTATGAAACAAATCGGCGCAAGTATAGCCCGTAATTGAAAGTTCGGGAAAGCAGACAATCTGCACATTCTGCTTTGCCGCTTCCTGAACCAGTTTGAAGCACTCTTCGGCATTGGCCTGGCAATCAGCCAGATGAACCATCGGCACAGCCGCCGCCACTCTCACATATCCAAAATTTGTCTTGCTCATAGTTTCAGCAATTTTAAACGATTGGCAAAAATATTAAATAGGGCTGTAAAACGCAAAACGAACAAACAGGCATTGAATCGGCCTTGTAAAAGTATGAATCACACTGACTATCAATTGTATATACGAATCAATAATTGAAATGCCCGGATTCGTATTTGCGTGAAAGAATTGTTGTCAAGTTTGCTCCACATTCGGCCATAATGTTCAGAAAATGACCGTAGTTCTGCTTCAGGTTGGTCTCGACGGTTTGCAGAAAATCGTCTTTTGTGTTGCGGGCGGCCGTGTACAGCAGATTTTTGCGTAGGGGCGGCTCTTCGCTTTCGCTGATTTTGCAGGCGCATTGCTTGTAATCGTTGCCACATTCTGTCAGCAGGCGGTTGGCAGAGTTCCAAATCTGTTCAAACCGATATTGCTGATTGTCAACCACATCCTTCATCAGCATCACGCGCCAGCGTTGTTCGCCTTCGGGCAGGTCATCGAAACTGCCGTCGGCCCAAATGTGCCAGAGTTGCCGAAGCGAGTTAGCATCGTTGCCGAACTTTTTGTTGATGTAGTCTTCGCACTTGATTTTCAGGCGTTTGAAATCCTTATCACATGCCACCACGCCTTCCTGCGAGTAA
Source organism: uncultured Bacteroidota bacterium (assembly GCA_946186925.1). Classification (GTDB taxonomy): domain Bacteria; phylum Bacteroidota; class Bacteroidia; order Bacteroidales; family SZUA-534; genus RUG13583. The sequence goes on from CAMHPA010000083.1 coordinate 6,457, forward strand.
CTCTGCCAACTGCCGATGGCGGCCTGAACTTCTTCAAGCGAATGGAACGGATACTGCCGCGGAATGTCGAACGGTATGCCGAAACGCTCTTTGGCCGCTTCGGGCGTCATTTCGTCGCCGTTGTTGTCGCGGATGCCGTGAAACCAGAGTTTAGTCTCGTTGTAGAAGCAGATGATGCGGCTAAACGGGCTAACCATCTCAAACATAAGTGTATAGCCATCGGGAATGCGGTCAATCCATTGGCGGTCGGCAGCGTCGAGAAGCGAATTGAGCATCTCTTCAGCATTATTGAAAGGTGTTCCCGTAAGGTCGATGTGGCATATGTCCCAACCGCCGTTCGAGAGCCAGTAGGCGCGGCCTTCGTGTTTGAACATCTTGATTAGCACGCCATCGATTTTTTCGCGCACAATGGCTGATTGCCAGTCGATTGCGTCGGCGTGCTCATCATCGAAATTGAAAAATTTGGTGTACGGGGCGCAGATGATGTTGCCGTCGTCGTCGACCACCGTGCCGCGGCACTCGCGCACCACATCCAAACCGAAATCGCAGTGGTGCATATTGTACATCAGCAAGTTCCACCTGTCGTTGAACGGGCAGGGCGATATTCGCACGCAGTAAGGCTTGTGGTGAATCACATCCTTCCAGTTTTCTGTGGTGCGGATAAACTCTTGCAGATGAGTGAAATGGTTCATTTTTTTGGTGAGTTTTTTTGGGGACTTCAGACTACGGACAACAGACTACAGAATTTTGGATAATCGGTGATTCGTAATTCCTAATCCCGATAGCTATCGGGACTAAATCAATATACCCATTAAGCCTTCTCTCTTCCGCTTTCCAGCCTTGAAAAAGTCCCCATATTAATCAGTTGCGGCACAATCTGCGGTCCGTGAATGGTGTGCTCGCCTTTGTAATAGATGTGCTCGAGATAGAGCCCGGCGGCCGGTGCTGTGAGTTTTGCCGGCAGCGACGAGTAGCTGTCGAACATATTGTCGATGTCGACCATTGTTATCTTTCCGCGCCCCAGCTCGACAAGCACACCCACCATACGGCGTACCATCTTCCAAAGAAAATGCGAGCCGGTGATGTGGATGGCAATCTGGTCGCCAATCTCGTAAATCATTATGCTGTTGATGACTACGATGGTGTTGGGCGTTTCGGCGTTTTTGTCGGTGAACGAAGCGAAATCGTGGCGGCCAACCATCTCTTTCGCGGCCTTGCGCATCGCTTCTACATCGAGCTCGTCGCGAATCCACCAAGCATTGCTCTTGCCGAAAGCCGTGCGGCGCTTGGTAATCAGATAGATATAACTGCGTTCCACTGCATCGAATCGCGCGTGGAACTTCGGGTTCACCTGCTCAACGGCCAAAACGTTCACATCGTACGGCAGATTGTCGTTCAAACTCAGCATCAGCCGCTCGGCCGATATTTTTGTATCCACTTCAAGATGAGCCACTTGCCCCAAGGCGTGCACGCCGGCATCGGTACGGCCCGAGCCGAAAAACTCGAATCGTGTCTCGCCAAAAATCTTCTTGCAGGCGTCGAAAAATGCGCCCTGAACGGTGCGCTCGCCCTTCTGCACCTGCCATCCGGCGTAGCGGCTTCCGTCGTATTCAATAGTCAGTTTGAATCGCATAAATCATTTAGAATTTAATAGTTAGCAGTCGGGATTCGTGATTCCTTTCTGCCTTCCCTTGTCGCGGTGCAAAGATAAGCAATTCAATCCACCATCCAATCAACGCACTTCACATCTGGCATTTTGCTGAAATGTTTTGTGTTATGAGTTACAACCGTCAGTCCGTGACAACGGGCGCAGACACCTATAAGAATATCAAAATCACCAACTTGCAGACCTTGATTGGTCAGTGAATTTCTGATTTCAGCATAATCTTGAATCCAATTTCTAACAGGCAAAACAGTAAATGTCTCTTCAATCATTTTTGGTTCTTTCAGGTGCTTATCAACGTCTTTACTATGAAGCGCGCCATACGTAAGTTCTGCGATAGAAATTTCTGATGCAAAGATTTGATTGACAGGCGTATCTGCAATATGCGCGGCAATTCTTCCGCGTTGGTGGAAAAATTCAATCCACGTGTCGGTGTCAAGAATATAACCTTTCATTATCAATCACTTACCGAACGATGAAATATCGCGATTTGCTGGCCGGCCATCACTGCGGTGTTTCAGCATTTGATAGTATTCTTCGCTTTCGGCAGAATTGGCCCATGAGCCAGCCATCTGCAGAAATTGTTTTTTACGCTCTTCGGCCAACAATTTTTCTTTGGATGTATTGGATAATAAATTATTAGCAAGCCACTCACGATCGCTCTGAGAGAGAGCAAGTCCCTGCAAATAATTCCATAGATTGTTTAATGCCAAAGTCGTCATAATCGTTCTTTTTGTGCAAATTAAGCATATTTTTTTAAGATTTTAGCAAAGAATAATCGGATTGTATGCCTTTCCGCCAAAATCAACCTGTAGTCCGCCGTCCGTTGTCTATCGTCCAAAATTATTACCTTCGCGCATATTTTCAAAGCAGATGAAATACGATGTTGCGATAATCGGAAGCGGACTTGGCGGATTGCAGTGCGCCTATATTCTGGCTCGTAAGGGATTGAATGTGTGTATGTTGGAAAAGAATGCGGTGGTTGGCGGTTGCTTGCAGACTTTCCGCCGCGGACAATCGGAATTCGACACGGGCTTTCACTATGTTGGCGGGCTCGACGATGGTCAGCCGCTGAACGCTATCTTCCGCTATTTCAATCTGATGAGCCTGCCGTGGCACCGCCTTGACAACGACGCCTTCGACGAAGTGCGCATTGGCGGCCAATCGTATTTCTTTGCCAATGGCTATCAGCATTTTGCCGACACTCTGGCCGCGCAGTTTCCGCACCAACGCGACAATCTGAACCGCTATGTGGCTATGCTCAAGCGCGTTGGCGACGGCCTGAAGGACAGTTTCCGTCCGCGCACCGACACCGATGTTTTCAGCACGTCGCTCTTCACGCGGTCGGCCTACGAGTTTCTGTGCGAGACTATTACCGACCCGCTGCTGCGCAACGTTGTGTCGGGCACGTCGCTCAAGATGGAACTCTCGAAGCAGACGCTGCCGCTCTACGTTTTCGCACAAATCAACAGTTCGTTCATACAGAGCGCCTGGCGGCTCAATGGCGGTGGTCAACTTATTGCTGATGAACTTGTTAACGGCATTCGACGACTAGGCGGAACGGTGCTCACCAATGCCGAAGTTACCGAACTTGTTGAGAGCGACGGGCGGCTGTCGTATGCGGCTTTGGCCAATGGCGAACACATTGAAGCAGAATGGTTTATCTCTGACGCTCACCCTGCCGCCACGCTCGGTTTGATAAAAGAGAGCACGCAGGTGCGCAAAATCTACCGCCGCCGCATTGGCAGTCTGCAGAACACCTTCGGAATGTTCACCGTGAACATTGCGCTGAAGAGTGGCGCAGTGCCGTATCTCAATCGTAATCAGTATGTTTACCGCACGGACGATGTCTGGAATCTGTCCGATTATCAGCCCGAGCAGCCGATTGGCGGCATACTGCTCTCGTACCGCGCGGCAGCCGATGACAAGTCGGCGGCAAACGTTGACATTCTCACACCGATGTACTGGCCCGAAGTTGAGCGCTGGGCCGACACGCAAGTTGGCCGTCGTGGTGCTGAATATCAGCAGTTTAAAGAGCAAAAAGCGCAAGAGTGCATTGCGTTGGCCGAAGAAGTGATTCCTGGTTTTGGCGCGGCCATTGACAGGCAGTTCAGCAGTACGCCGCTCACCTATATGAACTACACCGCCACGGCTCAAGGCGCGGCCTACGGAATCCGCAAGGACTACAACAACCCGATGCTCACGCTTCTCACGCCCCGCACACCCGTGCCGAATTTGCTGCTTACGGGGCAAAACTTAAATTTGCACGGAATTTTGGGCGTTTCAATGTCGTCGTTCTTCACCTGCGCCGAGATTTTGGGAATGGAGGCGGCCACGGATGGCCTGAATTTTGATAACTAAAAAGAAAGAATCGATAACTTAAAACTTAAAACCCAATAACTTATAACATAAAATGAAATACGCATTAGTAACAGGCGGAAGCCGTGGAATTGGCCGCGCAGTGTGCGTCAAACTGGCGCAGATGGGCTATCAGGTGATTGTGAACTACGTGTCGAACGACGCCGAGGCGCAGAACACGCTGAAATTGATTGAAGAGGCTGGCAGCAACGGCGAACTGCTGAAATTCGATGTCTCGAACCAAGAGGAAGCCGCTGCCAAACTGGCCGAATGGCAGAAGGCGCACGAAGGCGAATACATTGAGGTTCTGGTAAATAACGCTGGGATCCGCAAAGACAACCTGCTCTTTTGGATGGAGCCGCAAGACTGGTACAAGGTGCTGGGCATTGCGCTCAACTCGTTCTACAACGTCACACGTCCGCTCATTCAGCCGATGCTGCGCAAGAAATACGGCCGAATCATTAATATGGCGTCGCTCTCGGGCCTGAAGGGACTGCCTGGCCAAACCAACTATTCGGCAGCCAAAGGCGGTGTGATTGCCGCAACCAAAGCGCTTGCACAAGAGGTTGGCCGTAAGGGAGTTACGGTGAACGCCATTGCCCCTGGCTTTATTAAAACCGATATGGTTGAAGGCCTTGACGAGGCCACGCTGAAGGCGCAGATTCCCGTCGGTCGCTTCGGTCAGCCCGAGGAAGTTGCCGAACTTGTCGGATTCCTTGCGTCGCCCAATGCAGCCTACATTACAGGCGAGGTGATTTCGATAAATGGAGGACTGTATAGTTAAAATGTTGCATTGTAGAGACGTGGCGCGCCGCGTCTCTACTAACACCCAACACCTAATACCTAACACCTAAAACCGACAAACAATGAAACGCATATTATTATCGATATTGCTGATGGCCACCTTCGGCTTTGCCAATGCACAGAAGGATGCCGCCATCGATAAGATACTGAAAACCAACGAGAAATATCAGACTATCAGTTGCGATTTCACGCAAGTGAAGACAATGGCAATGGTTGACCAAAAGATTGAGTCGGCTGGAACGCTATACTTCAACCGCGCCGACAAACTCAAAATGGACTACACGAATCCGAAGGGCAACTTGTTGCTAATCAGTGGAGAATCGCTGCTAATGATTCAGAACGGCCGCAAAAACGACTTCAACACCAAGCAGAACGCGCAGATGCGCAACCTGAAAAACACTCTGCTGCTGAGCATTGCGGGCGATATCGCCGCCGTGGCCAAAGAGAACGGTGCCGAAATTGAATTCACCGAAACGGCTGATTATTACACTTTTGTGCTCACTCGCACCGACAAGCACGTGAAAAGCCGAATGTCGAAACTCGAATTGAGTTACAGCAAAACCGACTGCTCGCTCTGCGTGATGAAGATGGAGGAGCCTAACGGCAACAACACGGTTTACAACACGCCCGTCAAGACGTTCAACCCCGAAATTCCCGCAGGAACGTTCGACAAGCCGAAGAAATAGGAGAAAATGATTTTATGGCAAAATATTCGGTAATAGAGTTATCTATAAAGCGAGGTGAACTGCTTGATTATGATTGTTTGAGCAACAATGAGAAAAAGGCATTGGAGCTGAATAATGCCATCTATATATACAGGGGTACACGGTCAAAGAAGGTTTATATCGGTCAGACTATACATTTCATCGAAAGACATAAGCAACATTATAACGGAACGGAAGAGAAGTTTAATACGGCGGATTTCGATAAAGTTCTTGTTGTTTTTTCTGTTCATTTCAATCGTTATGCTCTTGATGATGTTGAGAGCCAGTTGATCACATATTTCACTGCCGATAATTC
>CAMHPA010000084.1 GCA_946186925.1 uncultured Bacteroidota bacterium
GGTTCGCCAATTGATAATCCTATTAAAGCCAACACAAGATTTCCGATACCTATAAATTTAAACTCTTGCAAAAAAACTGATTTAAATGGCATCAATTAGTTTCAAAGATAGAAATATAATGGAAACTATAAATGAGAAAATTTGGAAAACACAACATTTTCCAAAAATCTTATAATAATTTCGGAATTGATTCCAAAAATCTTATAAGAAATTTGGATTTTGCACTATTATCAATGCGGACGCGGCGCGCCACGTCCCTACACGTATTTGAATTTCTCTTCCAGCACTGGCAGAATATCGCTGAAATTGTCTTGCAGGGGCAGCATTGTGCTGAACATAAACTCGTACATCTCGGGCCAGGTGGCGCGGTTGTGGAAGTTCAGGTCAGTGCGCTCGCAGAAGGCGCGCATTACGGACTTGCCTGTTGCAAGAAGGTGGTTTTCAGTCCATTGCAGCGGTGCGGGCAAGTCGGTTTCGAGTATGGGCGCGTAACGGCGCAACTCGTTGTAGATTTCGGTGCGGCGGCTCTCGCTGCGGGCGTTCACCTCAACCACAGTGCGAATCCACTTGCAGTCAAGGTCGAACTTGAGTTCAAGCCCTTTGATTCCTGTTTTGTAAAGCATCCATTCGACTGGCCGCCCCAACCTGACCGACTGGCAGCGGCTGTAGTTGGCAAAGCCGTTCCAGAAATCGGTCATCAGTTGACGGGCCTCGTCCTTACTGTACATTCAGGTTCTTTATGAAATCCCACGACAGGTAGTTCTCGTAACTCATACAAACCTGCGCGGCAAACTCGTTGGCGGTCTTCAAAACAGGCAGCCAATCAACAGTCTGACCATCGATAACATTCTTAATCTGTGACAGTTGCGACAATTGGTAAACCAGTCCAGCGGTGAACGTATCGCCTGCGCCAATGGTGCTCACTGGCTCAATATCGCAGCCGTTAATGTGGGTATTGCCCAGCATCGAAAACTCCTCGGCGCCGTTCTTTCCTTTGGTCACAATCAGCGATTTAGCGCCCAACTCGCTCACTTTGTTCCAAACCTCGCTGCTGTCGGTGGTCTTGAAAATGGTCTCAAAATCCTCGTCAGAGCCTTTGACCAAATGCGCAAGTCGCACACAATCTTCAATATACGGCATCAGTTGAGCCAGACGCGGCTTGTCCGACGCGCGGAAATTGGGGTCGTAAACCAGGAACGCACCGTTCTCTTTGGCCTTTTGCAGGAACGATTTGAGCACCTCGTGGGCGCGGCTGTTCAGAATGAAGAACGAGCCGAAGATTATCACGTCGCCGCGGTGAATGTTTGGGAACTTCATCAGCGTATAATCCTCTAAATCATCCTTATAGAAGGTGTAGTGCGCCTTGTTCTGCTTGTCAAGGTGCGCAAAGGCCAGATTGGTGCGAATGGCGTCGGACATATAAATATAGTTGGCGCCCACCTTGTTTTTGGCCAGGAAATCGAGAATCAAACGCCCGTTCTGGTCGAACGACAGGTACGAAATGTGGTTGACGGGCATTCCCAAACGCCCTAAAGTGATTGCTGTGTTCAGCATTGAGCCACCTGGCTTCGCCCTCATATTATCGAAATCGTGGGTAATGATATCCAGAACAATTTCGCCCAAAGTGTAAATCATAACACCAAAGTTTTAAGTTTCCAAAAACATTTCCGCTTTACGCAATGCTTAAAAAAAAGTTTAGAGTTTAGGGGTAAGGGGTTAGAGTTTAAAGTTTAAAGTTTAGAGTTTTACCTTTCCCTTTTCCCTTTTCCCTTTTCCCTTTTCCCTCTCACCTCTTACCTCTTACCACTTACCGTTTCAGGCCAACTTCAAATCGCTGCAGATTGCCGCAATCTTGTCGTTCAGTTTATTGGCAACGGCTTGATATTCAGACGCGTTGGCCAATGGCATTTTTGTGCCGATATAGAACTTGATTTTCGGCTCGGTTCCCGACGGACGGACCGAAACAATGGTGCCGTCGGCGGTTATAAACTGCAGAACGTTTGATTTTGGCAGTGTGATTTCGGTCTCGGCCTTGGTCTTTTGGTCGACGGCCTTGCCCAGTTTGTAGTCTTTAATGCAAACAACTTCAGAACCAGCAATTTGCTTTGGCGGGTTGCTGCGGAAGTCGGTCATCATCTGCTGAATCTCTTCGGCGCCCGATTTGCCCTTCTTAACAACGTTTATCAGTTTCTCGCGATAGAATCCGTAGCGGACGTAGATTTCGGCCAACAGGTCGAACAGCGACTTGCCCTGGCTGAACGCCCACGCGGCGGCCTCGGCAATAAGCGACGACGACATAACGGCGTCTTTGTCGCGCACGAAATCGCCGCAAAGGTAGCCGTACGACTCCTCGCCACCGCCAATGAACTGCTTCTTACCCTCGTTGCGCTTAATGGCATCGGCAATGAACTTGAAGCCGGTGAGCACGTCGTAGTACTCAACACCGAAATCCTTGGCCATTGCGGCAAGCAGTTCGGTGGTCACTATCGTTTTGACAATGAATTCCTTGCCTTTCAGTTTGCCATTCTCTTTCCACTTGTTGAGCAGGTAGTAGATAAGGATTGAGCCCGTCTGGTTGCCGTTGAGCAACTCGAACTCGCCCTTGTTGTTCTTGGCTGCAATGCCCACGCGGTCGGCGTCGGGGTCGGTGGCGATAACCAGTTCAGCGCCAGTCTCTTTCGCCTTCTCAATAGCCATTGCCATTGCGGCAGGCTCCTCGGGGTTCGGCGATTTGACGGTTGGGAAGTTGCCATCGCTAACGTCCTGTGCGTCAACGTGAATAATATTTTCGAAGCCGTAGTTTTTCAGGCTTGCGGGCACAAGGCGCACACCCGTTCCGTGAATCGGCGTGTAGACAATCTTCATATCCTTGTGCTTGGCTATAATCTCTGGTGACAGCGTAAGTGCCTTAATGCGTTCAAGATATGGTTTGTCGACATCGTCGCCAATAATGGTAATGCCGTCGTTGCCTTTGCCCCATTTCACCTCATCAACCGAAGTGATTTTCTGCACCTCATTAATAATATTGGTGTCGTGCGGCGCGATAATCTGCGCTCCATCGTCCCAATAAACCTTGTAACCGTTGTACTCCTTCGGGTTGTGCGAAGCGGTTACAACCACGCCGCTCTGGCAGCCCAGATAGCGGATTGCGAACGAGAGTTCGGGTGTCGGACGCAGAGAATCAAACAGATAGACTTTGATTCCGTTTGCCACGAAGATTCGAGCGGCAGCCTCGCAGAAGGTGCGGCCGTTGTTGCGGCTGTCGTGAGCCAGCGCCACCTTTATCTCTTTGCCAGCAAACTGCTTGAGCAGATAGTTGCAAAGGCCTTGTGTGGCCATTCCCACGGTGTAGATATTCATTCGGTTGGTGCCAGCGCCCATTATTCCGCGCAAGCCGCCTGTGCCGAATTCCAAATCGCGGTAGAACGACTCAACGAGTTCATTCTCATCGTTTTCCATCATATTTTTCACCTGCTTCTTTGTCTCTTCGTCGATTGAAGCTGTGTTGAGCCACGCCTGAGCGCGCTGCTTAACGGTTTGTAATAAATCTGATTGCATATTTTAAAGTTTTAAGTTTCAAGTTATTAGTTATAAGTTTAGTGCTTCGCTGTTGAGAAGGTTGAATCGCTTAATTCTCTACTTTCTAAACCTTCTAAACTTTTCTCAACATTCATTACACATTACTCTTTATCCTTTACTCTCCTTTTTCTTTCAATTTCTTCAACATAACATCAAGACTGTCAGTCCAATACGGAATGGTAATGCCGAATTTTGTTTTTATTTTCGACTTGTCGAGCACCGAGAAGGCTGGCCTTTTGGCTGGTGTGGGGTACTGCTCGCTGCGGATTGGGTTCACACGGCAGTTGATATTCTCGTGGCGCAGAATGTGCTGCGTGAAATCGTACCAACTGCACACGCCTTCGTTGGTGTAGTGGAACAAATCGGTGTAGGGTTTCGACATTGCCTGTAACTGCGGCAGAATCTGCAGAATGGCATCGGCAAGGTCGGCGGCATAGGTTGGTGTGCCCACCTGGTCGAAAACCACGTTCAACTCGTCGCGCTCGGTGCCGTATTTTATCATCGACTTAACGAAATTCTTTCCGTAAGTTGAATAAAGCCAGGCAGTTCTGATTACAATGGCGCGAATGTCGGAATAGAGAATCAGACGCTCGGCATCGTTTTTGGTCTTGCCGTAAATAGAACTTGGAATTGGCACGTCTTCTTCGTCATACGGGCGGTTCTTCTCGCCATCGAACACGTAGTCGGTGGAAATCTGAATCAGGAAGAAACCGTATTTGCCAGCCATCTCAACCAGCATATCGACAGCCGTGGTGTTGAGTTTGAAAGCCAGTTCCTGGTTCGATTCGGCGGCATCGACAGCGGTGTATGCGGCACAGTTTATCAGGAAATCGAATTTCGGCTGGCTTTGAAAATAGGCGTTTAGCGAATCGATGCTGGTAATGTCGAGTTCAGCCACATCGGTAAACGTGAACTCATAATCGGTGTATTTGGCCGACAACTCACGCAACTCGCTTCCCAACTGACCATTAGCGCCTGTAACTAATATTCTGGACTTCATTTCACACGTCAAATTTTTAACAAGTGGCTAAAATAGCAATTTGAGTAAAATGTTTTTCCGGCTGACGGCGGAAAATCGCACTATTTATAAACAAGTTTTAATGGGGCAAGATTGGTGCTGGGGATTGGGTGTTTGGGGTTGGTAATGTGTTAAGCTTTCTCAACAGCGAAGCGACTAAACTTCTAAACAGCGAAGCGACTAACCCTTTCGATTCACCAATTCAACACTATGTTCTGACGGTCTTGTAGCGAAAGTTGCGAGCCTTTTTTGTTTCTATTTTGGCTTTGTGTTTCGCATTACAGAATTTTTGAGTAAAATTGGGGTGGTTTAGCAGACTAACATAACGTGTTATAAATCAAGGCGTATAAATATGAACAACCAAGACTTTTGGGCGGATATTAAATCAATCATCAATGGTGGTTTCACGGCCAACGGTCTTGCAAAATTAGAATCGTATGCAGAACTATTCATCTCAAAACGGCTTGTATATCAACGATTTTCACCGGCGGAACAGTATGGCTGCGCAGCGGGAGGTTCAACGAATGTCATTGCATCCCTACTCGCGGGAGCAGAAATTGCGGCAAATTGCGGAAATTCACAATCTTTCAGCAGTTTCAAAGCAGAACTCGAATGCGGAGCGAAGCAGGAGAAGTATATAGAGGAATGGGCGAAAGTTTGCAGTTGCTGGACTGACGATGTTGACAAATTCTTGGCGGATTCTTTAGGAAACGAGATTGCGGAAGGCGGCGAGGCTAAAGTTTTCGACCACGGCGCAACGTTGGTTAAATCAATCGGTCTTGACTATTTTGTCCAACCGGCGTTGGCTCTTGACCGAATTGCACTTCACAACACTTATTTTGCGGAAACACGTCTTACTGTAATAGGTTTTGGCCGCGACTCGAACCAAAAGTTCAAAATTGTGGCAGAACAGCCTTTTGTTGAAGGCAGTCATTTGTCTGACAACGAAATAGATGCTTTTGCGCAAAGTATCGGGTTCAAACTCATTAACCCTAAAAACTGGACATACGCCACGCCTGAAATCTACTTGAGCGACCTTCACGATGAAAATGTGATTCGCTCGAAAGAGGGAAACATATTTGTTGTAGATTGCGACATCAGAATCAACACGCCTGAACTCAAATGCGGCGGCGTCCACACGTTGACAACGGATGTTGAGTTTATATAAACATAAAACATTAAACGAATTATAAGAAACAGAAAGTAAGTTTTAAATAACATATTATTAATCAAGCGTTTGCTTCGATTGTTCAGCATTTCCTAAAACGTGAGAAATTTTATGAATGTCGTAACTGAAAGTCAAGAAAATGCCTGCGCTATTGCGTGGGCTTGACTTATCTGTTACGACGGGCGATTCTCACGGCCTTAGGATGTGGATAAAGTTTAAGTCCACATTTTTTTGCCGTTTTGGATTGTCCGTTTGCACCTGAATACAGATAAGCGAGCGCAAAAAGCATTAGCGCAAAAATGGAAGACGAATCAAAAAACAATGTTGAGGAGCCACAATTTTCATATCCTTTCAGTAAGGATATTAAACTAAGGGAAGGCAAAAAATTACGAGTATTATCCCTTTTCTCTGGATGCGGAGGAATGGATTTGGGGTTTGAAGGCGGCTTTATTGCTCACAAAGGCAGTATAAACGAAAAAATGTGCCCCGATTTTATTTCGGAGCATTTAGACAACGATTTTGTTAGGCTGACCCCTACAGTATTTCAAACAGTATTTGCAAACGACATTCTGCCTGACGCGAGGGCCGCTTGGGTACACTATTTTTCCAAATCAAACGACAATGACGGTGTATATCGTACAGAAAGTGTGGTGGATTTGGTAAAAATGCACCGTGATAGCAATGATATTTTCCCTAAAAACATTGATGTGGTAACAGGCGGATTCCCTTGTCAGGATTTTAGTGTGGCAGGCAAAAGAAGGGGCTTTGAATCGCACAAAGACCACAATGGGAATTACATTACGAGCGAGATTGCAACAGAGGAGACTCGTGGCAAATTGTATTTTTGGATGAAGGAAGTAATAGACATTACTCGCCCGAAAATATTTGTTGCAGAGAATGTTAAAGGACTTACCAATTTAGGCAATGTAAAAGATATTATACAAAAGGATTTTTCTTCTGCGGCTGGGAACGATTATATTGTTTTGCCGCCGCAAGTTTTGCACGCCGCAGATTATGGAGTGCCGCAGTCTCGCGAGAGAGTTATATTTATAGGAATCCGCAAGGATTTGTTAAAACCAACGGCATTAAAGAATCTTGAAAAAGAAAGTATACCCGAAAAATACAATCCTTACCCAAAGCCAACGCATAACTACCATATAAAAGACAAACGTTTGGCTCAATTTCAGACTGTTAGGAATGTTTTTGAATCATTAGATGAGCCATTGGATTCAAATGACGATTCTCAAAAATACTATTCGCAAGCCAAGTATATGGGGGCGCATTGTCAAGGGCAAAATGAAGTGAATCTTGACGACATTGGTCCGACAATTCGTTCCGAACACCACGGCAACATTGAATACCGCAGATTATCCGCTGAACACGGAGGCAAATATACCGACGAATTGAAAGCAGGAAAATCAGAGCGCCGTTTGACACCGCGCGAATGCGCTATGATACAGACATTTCCGCCCGATTACGATTTCGTCTTTTCTAATTCATACAATGGGAAAAAATTCGCAGTCAGCCCTTCTGGCGCCTACAAAATTATTGGGAATGCCGTTCCGCCTGTTTTGGCATACAACATAGCGCGTCGCTTACAACAAGTTTGGCCACTTTATTTCGATTGATATGGAAAACATTATCACAGTTAAAAACGACGGTGCAGACAAAAGAACAGATGCTTTTGCTGCTTTTATGAGCGATGTGGAAAATGAAATGAACTCTCTAGCAAGAAAAGACTCATCGTTCTATAAGAAATGTAATGCGTTCGATTTGGAAAAGTGCGCAGTTGAAACGATGAAAATGGTTGCACCAAAATCCGAATTCAATCCTGACGATATTAATTTAGTTTCTGGGCAAAGTTTCCCCGATATAGTTTTGTCAAAACAAGTGTTTGGTGTTGAGGTAAAATCCACTCAGGCGAACCACTGGACGTCAACAGGAAGCAGTATAGTAGAATCAACCCGTAATGATTACGTTCAATATATCTATATGCTTTTTGGCAAATTGGGAGGTTCGACGCCGGAGTTCAGATGCAAGCCGTATGAGGATTGTTTGTATGATATTGCGGTTACTCATTCGCCACGATATTTGATAGATATGAATTTGAAAAAATCGGATACTATTTTTTCAAAAATGCATACAACATATGATGAGTTTCGAAATGAAGAGCACCCGATAAAAACGGTTGTAAATTATTACAAAACTCAACTTCCACCAGGAGAACGCCTATGGTGGATGGGAGATGATGAACCCGAAAAACCAACGGGCAACATAATCCTACGTTTTTGGAATTATCTTGAAATGAAAGAAAAAGACCAACTAAAATTGCAAGGCTATTGTTTGTTTCCTGAAATAGTCAGCAATCGTTCCGACAAATTTAACCGTCTGGCATTTTGGCTGACAACCGAAAAGCGCGTAGTTTGTCCGAACGTGCGCGACTTATACACGTCTGGAGGAAAGTCTGACATTTATATAAAAGGACATAAAATAGCAGTGCCACAGATTCTTCTTCGCATATATGATAACTTGAACAAAATAAAAGAAATGCTACAGCAAATGAAAACAGACCAACTTGCCGAATGTTGGGGGTGTGTAGTAAATGATAAATTTGAAACTTGGAAAGAACAACTGATTAAAAACAATAATAGTCAAGAACTAAAAAAAATATTGGGTGTGATGGAGGTTAGTTAGAATTCATTTGGTTAGCGGCAAAAATCAGTCCTGAAAGGACGGCATAACATAGGCGGTGGTGTGAACCACCGCTTAAATGCGCGAGCCACAAACCGAGCCCCAACGGGGCGGCACAATAAAACCGATTAATGTGCCACACCTTCGGTGTTCATTTTTATGCGCTGGTGCCCAACCGGGGTTTACACCCCAGCCTGCGGTATTCCACGCCTTCGGCGTTTTGGTGCGTGAATGTTGGTAATCGATGGCAATGTTTCCAATTTGTTGGTGCGTTGTCGCAATGTGTAGAGACGTAGCGTGCTACGTCTCTGTGAATGAATGAAAAACAACAATTTAGACGTTGCACGCAACGTCTCTACGGCGAATAATGCGTAAAATAATATCAATTGCGTATTGTGGGGACACAGCGTGCTACGTCTCTGTGAACAATTGGAAATCAAAAAAAAATTAGACGTTGCGCGCAACGTCTCTACGGGCGTCGTTGGCAACATTATTTGGTAATTTGTTGTGTGTTGTTATATTTGCGTTGAAAATCAACGAAATGCACAATGTCGCGCAATTTGTTTCAAAATCGTTTCCTTATACCATCGGCGCGTGCCAATTGGCACGGATATAATGGCGGCGAATATTTTGTAACCATTTGCACGCAAAACCGCGAACATTATTTTGGTGAAATCGTGAAGAACAATAACGATGAACCTAAAATGGCATTAACCCCGATAGGTAAATTCGCAGAAGAACAATTACACAACGTTACGCAGCATTATCCGTATGCGGAGATTCCTTTATGGGTTGTGATGCCCAACCACATTCACGCCATTGTCCTGATTGGTGATGCAAATTGTAGAGACGTTGCGTGCAACGTCTCTGAAACAAATGCGATGCAAATCAACAATTTAGATGTTGCGCGAAACGTCTCTACGGCGGTTGATGATTTTGGGAAAAATGAATATATGGCGCAAAAATCACCGAAAACTGGAACATTGGCTGTGGTGATGCGAGGAATAAAATATGCCGTAACAAAATTCGCCAACGAGAACAACATCCCTTTTGCGTGGCAAACAAGGTTTTACGACCATATTGTGCGCAACCAAAATGAAATGAACAACATTGCCGAATACATTGAACAAAACCCTGCGAAATGGGAATCGGATTGTTTCTATAAATAATTGACGATTTTGCGAAATTGGCCTGCGGTATTCCACGCCTTCGGCGTTTTTAATATCACTAACGAAGCAATGCCTGTGCCAATGAATTTGTGTTTACGTTTTCGGTTTGCGTTTTATTCTTACATTTGCGCATCTGAAAAACAAAAAACTATGAAACTTACGGTGATTGGTGCCGGCAATATGGGCGGGGCGCTCATACACGGCTGGGCAAAGAGTGGCAAGGTTGAGAGCATTACCATTGCCGACAAAAACGAACAACTGCTTACCGATTTCAAGGCGAAATATCCGCAGTTGACCACAACAACCGACAACGTTGCGGCCGCAAAGGGCGCCGACATTATTATATTGGTGGTAAAACCCTGGCTGATGCCGATGGTTGTTGGCGAGATTAAGCCGGCTTTGGACCTGAAACGCCAAATTGTGGTTTCGGACGCCGCCAACTTCACCACCGACAAACTGGCCGAAACGCTTGGTGCCGATGGCAATCTGCTGTACGTGATACCCAACATTGCCGCCGAATTTGGCGCAAGTATGAGTTTCATCGCCAAAGGCAAATCGACTACCGACGCCGCGCTGACACAGGTGAAAGGCCTTTACGACATTGTTGGCGACACGCTTGTTGTGGCTGAAAATCTTGTAGGCCCCGGAATGATGATGGCCAGTTGCGGCATTGCCTATGTGATGCGCTACATCCGCGCGCAGATGGAAGGCGGCTGCGAGATGGGCTTCTACCCTGCCCAAGCCAAGCAGATTGCGCTGCAGACAATGCAGGGCGCAGTGTCGCTGCTGAAAGAAACCGGCTGGCATCCCGAAGAAGCCATCGACAAGGTGACAACCCCCGGCGGCGTGACCATCAAAGGCTTGAACGAACTGGACCACGCAGGATTCAACAGCGCTGTTATCCGCTCGCTGAAGGCGGGACTGAAGTAAAGGGTGAGAGGGGAAGGTTTAGAGTTTAGAGTTTAGACTACGGACTACAGACAACGGACGGGGTTTGGTGAATCGGTGAATCGGCGAAAAGTTTAGAAGTTTAAAGGTTTAGAAGTTTAGATGTTTAACATAGCACCTAACTTCTAACTCCTAATTCCTAACTCCTAAATCCTAACTTTATTATTCGTTAGCACCTTTCTGCCTGATTGTAAATTCAGTTTGCATTTCTCGTGCAAAGACTATACCTTTGTGCGATTTTTTAAAAATAATGTCTAACTCATTAATTTATTTAAAATTAAATGGAAAAAGAGAATCAGAAAACTCAAGAAATTGAGAGCGAAGAGGCATTCGAACTTGCCGCTCCGCAGCAACAACAAGTGGTGAAACCAGAAGATTTCGACTGGGACGCCTACGAAAACGGTGGCACCGTATCTAGTTCAGAGCGCGGCCAACTCGAGGAAATGTACAGCAACACGCTTTCTTCAATCACTGAAAATGAGGTGGTTGACGGCACAATCGTTGCCATGAACAAACGCGAGGCTTTGGTCAACATCGGCTACAAGTCGGAAGGCGTTATCAATATGAACGAGTTCCGCTACAACCCCGATTTGAAGGTTGGCGACAAAGTTGAGGTTTATGTTGAAAGCCAGGAAGACCGCAACGGTCAGCTTTCACTTTCGCACAAGAAAGCACGCGCACTGCGCTCTTGGGACCGCGTCAACCAGGCATTGGAGCAAGACGAAATCATCAAGGGTTACATCAAGTGCCGCACAAAGGGTGGTATGATTGTCGATGTATTCGGCATCGAGGCCTTCCTGCCAGGTTCACAAATCGACGTGAAGCCAATCCGCGACTACGATGTATTCGTTGGCAAGACTATGGAGTTCAAAGTTGTGAAAATCAACCACGAATTCAAGAATGTTGTTGTTTCGCACAAGGCTCTCATCGAGGCTGAGCTCGAGCAACAGAAGAAAGACATCATCTCGAAACTCGAGAAGGGTCAGGTTCTTGAGGGAACTGTTAAAAATATCACATCTTACGGTGTATTCATCGACCTTGGCGGTGTTGACGGACTCATCCACATCACCGACCTGTCGTGGGGCCGCATCCAGCATCCTGAGGAAATCGTTCAGCTCGACCAGAAGCTCAACGTTGTTATCCTTGACTTCGACGACGACAAGAAACGCATTGCTCTCGGCCTGAAACAGCTGACTCCGCATCCGTGGGACGCTCTTGACCCGAACCTGAAGGTAGGCGACAAGGTTAAGGGCAAAGTTGTTGTGATGGCTGACTACGGCGCATTTGTTGAGATTGCCCCGGGCGTTGAAGGTCTTATCCACGTATCGGAAATGTCGTGGTCGCAGCATCTGCGCAGCGCCAACGAGTTCCTGAATGTTGGTGACGAAGTTGAAGCTGTTATCCTGACACTCGACCGCGAGGAGCGCAAGATGTCGCTTGGTATGAAGCAGCTGAAACCAGATCCATGGGAGAAGATTGCCGACCAATACGCTGTTGGTACAAAACACACTGCCAAAGTTCGCAACTTCACCACATTCGGTGTATTTGTTGAGATTGAGGAAGGTGTTGACGGCTTGATTCACATCTCTGACCTGTCATGGACCAAGAAAATCAAACACCCGGCAGAGTTCACCACCATTGGTGCCGACATCGACGTTGTTGTTCTCGAAATCGACAAGGAGA
>CAMHPA010000085.1 GCA_946186925.1 uncultured Bacteroidota bacterium
AACTGTATATGGTTCTTCCGAACTTGTTATTTGGTAAATCAAACTGTCTTTAAGAATGCAATTCAATAGGACCTCGTGCCAAGGAGATGTAACTCCTTGTAATTGTTTATAATACCATCCTCTTTCCCATTTTCCATAGGTCGTGTCTTGGCAATAAATTATTGCTTCTGAATTACAAAATGAAGGATTTACTCCATTTATAAATGAGACCGAATTTGGTATATAAACGGTTTTTAAACTACTACAATCTGCAAACGCATATCCTCCAATAGATTCGAGCGAATTTGGGAAAATAGCCATTTGTAAACTAGTGCAATAGTTAAACGCATAATCTTCAATATATTTAACTGATTTTCCAAATTTGACAGATTCCAAGGAACTACAATAGTAAAATGTTGCATATTTAATACTTAAAACCTTATCGGGAATTTCTATTGAAGTAAGATTACTGCAACTATTGAATGCTCCACCAAAAATGAATCTACAGCCGTTGTTTATTTCACACGAAGTTATAGTTGCATTTCTCGCCCTAACTAAACATAAATAACGGTTTTCTTCATTTCCTAAATAAAAAGCATTGTCGTATCTATTGTATTGCAAGTTTTCGCAATTAGAAAACACTGATTGGTTAATGGTTTGAACTGAATTAGGAATATTTATGATTCTCAAACTGCTACAACCATCAAATGCATTATTACCTATGGTTATAAGAGAATCAGGAAGAATTACTTCTGTCAAACCACTACATCCATAAAATGCTTCTTTACCAATGTTTTTCACTGTTTCAGGTATGGTTATCTCCGTCAAATCTTTGTCTTTGAACACTGCTTCGCCAATATCTGTAACTTTATACTCATTTCCATTAAATGTCACAACAGAAGGAATAGACACATCAAGTCCGTTGCCTAAATACTTGCGTACAGATACCGTATTGTCGCCAATAATCGAATATGCAAAATCACCCACAATAAATGACAATCCCCAATAAGTGGTACCTTGACAGTTATTCCACGTTCCGCTACAATAATAAGATGCATAATCACCCCAACCTTGAGGTTTGCTTTGCGCCTCGCAAACAAATATAGTGTTATCGCAATTAAAAGCCTGTGTGCCTATCGTTATAACAGATATTGGAATAGTCACGGATGATAATCCACTGCAATTATTGAACGCATAATGCCCGATATCTACAACAGAATTTGGAATGACTATCGCTGTTAATTTGTCACAACCATCAAATGCATTTTCTGCAATATGCTTACAATTGTTGTTTATTCCACACGAAGTAATGCCCTTCGATTTTGCCTTTATCAACCACAAATACTTGTTTTCATCATTTCCTAAATACAAAGCATTATCATACTCAATATACTGTAAGTTCTCACAACCACTGAACGGAGTCCCCCAGATGTATTGTACGGAATTAGGAATACTAATGGTTTGTAAATTATTGTGGGATAAAAATGCATCGTATTCGATACCAGTAATAGAATAGGTTACACCTTCATAATCTACTGTAGATGGAATTGTAAGCGCAGTTTTGTCTGTTGAACCTTTAATTGAAACTTCGTTATAGGTCCCATACAATTTGCAGTATGTAAAATCTCCACTTTCAAAAGTTTGTGCCGCAGCATTTACTGTGGATAAGACTATAAATGAGATGGTTATAAATAGGCGTTTCATAGGGGAAATATTAACTGTAAAATTGTTCTTTTGTCATATTAGACATTACAACACGTTCTTTAACGGTTCTCATTTGATGTTCGGGTTCGGGATATACAAAAGCCTCATTGATACCTATCAAATCAAGTTCTTTTAGAATCCTTTTTTTATCATCTTTTCTTATAATGAAATGTTTCTTTTCAAATTGAAAAGAAACCGATGTCTTGTCGAATGAGATGCTATCTAATTCTTCTCCAGTCACTTTACTTCTTTTCATCCGTTTCAACAATTTGTTGTATTTAGTGTCTTTGAGAAATGGTTGCATAAATGCACTAAATACAAACGCACCTTTTTGTGCTTTCATTCTTTCGTTGATATATGGATGCACATACAGGAATGATTTTGTTATGTATTCGAAAAGAAAGCAAACCTTATAATTTTCATCTTCTTGGAATAAATTGTGTTCTTTCAATATTTTAAGAAAAGTCGAAAGGCTATGATGCTCATATATATCACTCTTGTAGTATTCGCATAATGTTGCAATTAAATTTGCCAAATCACCAGGCACAGGCTTTTGTTTAATGTATAAAACTCTGCCATCAGCATTTGTGCTTTCACAAGCGAAATACAATGCAATCAATGGATTAGTGGTTACATCAAGCAATCTTGTTGGCAATCCATAATGTTGCATTTCAACTAATTTGTCAATAGAATTATGGCAAGACTCGAACAATTGAGGATTATATATTTTGGCCTCATCAATCAATTGATTTTCCAATTGGACATATACATCACTTTGTATCGTACCACCTGAACATAAATCATAACGCAACAATGATGCAACTGTTTTCCAGTTTACATCAGCCTCTCCTCTGAAAAAAACATTTTGCAATTTTATTTCATCCTTGTTGATGCAAATCTTTGTGACTTTGTTAAGAAAATGAGCCACAGATTTTATTTCAATTTCATTATGTCTTATTTGTTCTTCCATAACTCATACCTTTTATAAATGTCACTTCGTTTCAAAAACAACCTCCTCGCCATACACCGTGCCAATAGCATTTGTCGCGTAAGCGCGGGCATAATATGTAACACCACTCTGCAAACCAGCAATTTGGCTTGTAAAAGTGCCCGAGCCGCTGCCGTCGGTGGTGTGCGGGTTGGCCAAAGTTGGGTTGGGCTGCGTACCATAGCACACGCCGCGTGCTGTAACGGCAAAACCGCCATCTGCATCAATCGTGCCGCCAATGGTTACGCTGGTGCCCGAAATGGCTGTGGCTTCAGCAGTTACAACTGTTGGCAGTCCGCTCTGCGTGGTGAATGTGCGCTGCTCGCCGTAGGCTGTGCCAGCGGGATTGGTGGCATAGGCGCGCACGTAGTAGGTGGTGGCGGGCTCAAGGCCAGTCAGACTGCTGGCGAACGGGCCTAAACCAATGTTGTCGGTGGTGTGGTTGTTGCTAATGGTGGGCTGAGTGGCCGTGCTCCAGCAAACGCCACGGGCTGTAACCGCAAAACCGCCATCGGCCAGAACCTCGCCGCCGCAGGTGGCTGTGGTGGCCGCAATGCGGGTAACGCTGTCGGTGCGCAATGTGGGCAGACCGTCGGCTGTGCGGAATTCAAACTGCTCGCCATAGGCCGTGCCAATGCTGTTGGTGGCGTAGGCGCGCACATAATATATGGTGTTCACGCTCAAACCTGTCATCTGGCTCACAAACTCGCCTGGGCCGCGGCCGTCGGTGGTGTGCGGGTCGGCAATGGTGGGCAGTTGCAAGGTGCTCCAGCACACGCCACGGCGCACAACGGCAGAGCCGCCCATATCGGTTATGTTTCCGCCCGAAGCGGCAGTGTTGGCCGCAATGGCTTGTACGGCAGCGGTTTGCACGGTTGGCGGCACTGGTCCTTCAACCTGCACCACGCCCAAACTGAACATCTGCCGCCCGTAAGGGAATTTTTCGAGCGTTACGCTGCGGCTGCCGTAGAGCGAGTCGGCCTCCACCCACAGATAGTAGTTGTGGTGCACATCTTCAGGCGTCACCTCAATGCTGAAACTGCCGTCGGCGGCTGTCTCCACCACCGTGGCAATGGTTTTGCCGTCGGTTTTGCTCACCCGCATCCCCGCCACAGGCTGGCTGTTCTGGTCGTTGATAATGGTTCCAGTGCAGACAGTGCTATCGTAAACACCCTCATCTTCAAGGCTTTTTATGCAGCCGCTCAAGGCGAAAATCTCGCACAGAACACACAGATAACACAGATATTTTTTCATTGCTTTATTCGTTTTATCGCTTCGCGTTTTTTCTCTAACCAAAAGAACCCAAACTAAAACCAAATGTTTTTTTAGGATTGATTTGGATAAGTTTGGATAGATATAAAAGTTTCATTTTTAATTTTTTATATAATTTCTCGTCCAAATTTTCTTAAAATTTCTGCCCGTCAGGGCATACCCGCTAAAACCTCACTCTCATCGCCACTCCAGGCGCCATCATTGCCTTCTCATCTTGCAGAATTACAGGGTTGAACGAAATGCCGTCTTTGTATTTCGGTTGCATTGTGTAGGCGCGGAAAAGATTGAAAACGTACAGTCCAGCCGCCGCTCCCCAAATCACGTAACTGGCATCGCGCAGGCGGTTGTAGGTTGTATGGGCGTCGTTGTAATCTGCGTACGAAACGCCTTCCGACTTCATCACATCCAGTTTGTTTTGAGCCTCAACGTAGCAATACGCACCAGCACCAACCAACGCCACCTCACCAGCCAATGTCAGCAAACCTTCGCCAACGTGCCGCTTTCCAATCTGGCCTAAACCTGGAATAAACATCGATTTAAGCAATGCGTTGCCGTCTTTAAACTCCTGAGCCGTATAACAATCCCTGAACTCGGTGAAGTGCACATCGATGTTACCACTAACCGCCACCTGACATAATACATACACTAGAACATAGCCGTTTTTCTGCCGTTCGGTGTATTCGCACACTTTGTTTATCGGGATGTTGAATGTTGATGAAATGACATCGAAACTCTCGCCACGCTGCACTGCACTGTTGATTTCCTGCGCATTAAACGGAACGCCAATCCGCTGGCAAGCCGTCATCAGGACTTTGGCAATGGCTTGGTTGCGCGCATCGCTTTCCGAATAGCAAAGCCCCGATTTCTCAACAACATACACGTATGTGTCATTCGCTCTTTTGGGCTTTTTAGTAATCCACTGTGGCTGAGTTTGCGCAAATGCTCCAACCGATAGCAACAACGTGCAAGCCATCAGCGTCAAATAGCGTTTTATGCGATATAAATCATTCATTTTCAAATTCTTTTTCAAAGATTTTGCGGAAGTCCTCACGATGCTGCTCCACGCCGAGACGGCTGTTTTTGGCCGCACTTTCAATAATCTGTTCTTTCATTTCGCGTTTCGATACCTGAATGGCGATAAACACGTTGAAGTTGCCAGCATTGTCTTTCGTGGTTCGTTCGCAGGTCTTTTTCGAGTCGCCGACAAGCCTGTCAACCACCATCTGCATATCCGATTCCAGAATCTGCGCCACTTCTTCGGCGTTTCCCACCGCTATCGAGCGAGTGTAGAGTTCCGACACAGAGCGCATTTTACCCCCGAACCGCTGTGCCAGCATTGCTTTGGCCGATTCGTATGCCGCTGTTCTGGCTCCCTGCAGATTGACTGCCATTCCTGTGCCAAGCGCTCGGAAGTTTTCGTTGTCATCGTATGAATATTCGGTGCACGGCACAGTTATCTCCGCCCCAAACGGATTTGATTGATTTGTAGTAACTTGTTTTTGTGTTCCACACGATACCATTAATGCTGCCATTGCAACCACCGAAATAAACGGTTTCACTCTCATAATTTTGTTTTTTAATTTGTTAATTATTAATTATTTATCCTTATTCCCGTTGAGGACGCAATGCATTGTGTCTCTACAATATTTCCTTCAATTTTTGACAATAAAAAAAGCATAGACTGAAACTTTATCTATGCCCTGAGGTCCTAGGAAAACCCACCCAACCAGATAAGTACAACCTATGCAGCCTGCATAAGTGCACTACTTGTTCTGGTTGGATTTTTGCCATAAAATTTCCTAGGTTCCAGGGCAATCCAAATAAGTGACTAATGTCAATATGTCTTTAAATCAAAATTTTATCTACTTTTTCAAAACTCCTTTTTAACGTATTAATAAAATAAAATCAACTATCGACAAGACGCTTTGGCACAGCCGATAGTTGCGTAAATGTAAATAAAAATGTTTTTGAGTGTGCAGTGGGAAAAATACGGTGTGTAGGTTATAGTCTCGCCATAATATCGGCAATGAAACTGGAATCGAACACATCGAAAGCAAAACAACGCTTGCCCAAATCTTTAAGCGAAGCGCCAATGTGGTAGAGTGTTTGGTTGTCAATAATCAGAAAACGGTCGTGCATAGCGGTGGTGTGTTTCACTTCGAGCAACGGGTATTGCGCATTAAAACGTTGGACATCTTGCTCTGTAACAGTTGTTTGCGGATTGGTGTAAATGGTTACCTGCACGCCAGCGTTCTTTTTTGTGAAACGTTCAAGAACCGAAAGGTCGATATAATTATCAATCAAAACAATAGACTGTCGCGCTTGTGCAATGAAACTTTCAAATTTTGCGTAAGCGTCGAAAATCTGCCCTTGAAAGAATATGCCTTGAGTGTCGTCAATGGCGTAGCGGTCCATACGGTCGAAAAGTTCGTCGATGCGTTTATCGGATTCAATACGGTGCATTTCAAGTGAATCGAGCCGTTGGAATATCTGAGCGTTGTTGAGAAGGAATTTACGCATTGACACAAAGGCTTTTACTATTTGGATACTTGCTTTGACGGCAGTTTCGCTTTTTAAAACAGTAGCAAGCATTGTTACTCCGTGCTCTGTAAACGCGTATGGCTTTTTGCGAAGTCCCATTTTGTCCGAATTGGAAGTCGCAAATTGCGACTTCCAATTGTGGAATTCGCTGTCGTTCAGTTGAAAACAAAATTCATCTGGAAACCTTTCAATGTTTCGTTTCACTTGTTCGTTTAAGCGTTTCGTCTCCACTCCATACAACTCGGCAATGTCGCGGTCAATCATAACTTGTTGATTACGAATTACCAATATCTTATTTTGTATGATTGCTATTTCGTTTGTCATTGGTTTAAACTCCGCGCAAGACAAATGTATAAAAAGTCGAATGGAAAAGGGGAATGTTTAATTCTCGAAAAAGTTTTGGTTTTCCCGCACAAATCGCCTCTAAAAAACTCTACGCCTTCGCCGTTGGTGTGCCGAAACCGCCCATCGGAAAGCGGCCGGCGGGGCCATCAGCCAGATTTATCTTGCCGAACGATGCCTCGTACTTCGAAATGTTGTCCTGCAAGGCAAAAAGCAGGCGTTTGGCGTGCTCGGGTGTCAGAATGATGCGTGATTTCACGCCGGCCTTTGGAACGCCGGGCATAACGCGCGCAAAATCAAGCACAAACTCTGAAGTTGAGTGTGTGATGATTGCTAAATTCGAATAGATGCCCTGTGCCACATCGTCGGTCAGTTCAATGTTCAACTGTTTGTTTTGCTGTTGTTGTTCGCTCATAGTCAGATATTTTTTTCAAAAGTAACAAAAACAATTAACCTCCATCCGATTATCCAACAAAAAAGGCCACCCTGTCGGGCAGCCTTTTTTCATTGAATATCTTGAAGATTATTCTCCGTCTTCAACATCAGAGCCAGTTTCCGAAGTCATTTCCATAATCTCCTGGTCAACAGTGTAGTCATCGTCGTCGATGCTGTCGCGTCTGTGAGTCAGAGCGTCATACTCCTCTTTCGAACCCACAATCAGGTCAGAGAACAAGCGGGTGCCTGTACCTGCAGGAATCAGGTGACCTACGATAACGTTCTCCTTCAAGCCCTCCATTGGGTCTGACTTGGCGCAGATGGCAGCCTCGTTGAGCACCTTGGTTGTCTCCTGGAACGATGCGGCCGAGATGAAACTCTTGGTCTGCAATGCGGCGCGGGTGATACCCTGCAGCACCTGGTTCGATGTTGCCGGAACGGTGTCGCGGGCCTCAACCAGACGCAAGTCCTTACGTTTCAAGATTGAGTTCTCGTCGCGCAGTTTGCGGCTTGTCACAATCTGACCAGGTTTCAGCGTTTCAGAGTCGCCTGCATCGGTAACAACTTTCTTGTCCCAAATCCAGTCGTTCTCCTCCATAAAGTCGTTCTTGTCAACCAACTGTTTCTCAAGGAATTTGGTGTCACCTGGGTCGATGATTTCAACCTTGCGCATCATTTGGCGGACAATCACCTCAAAGTGCTTGTCGTTGATTTTCACACCTTGCAGACGGTAAACCTCCTGAACCTCGTTCACAATGTACTCCTGAACTTTGGTCGGGCCCATAATCGAAAGAATGTCCTGCGGGGTGATGGCGCCGTCAGACAACGGAATGCCTGCGCGGACGTAATCGTTCTCCTGAACCAGAATCTGTTTCGACAGCGGAACAAGGTATTTAGCCTGCTCGCCCGAGCGCGATGTGATGATAATCTCGCGGTTACCACGCTTGATTTTGCCGTAGGTCACCTCGCCATCGATTTCGGCAACCACAGCCGGGTTCGACGGGTTACGTGCCTCGAACAACTCGGTAACACGCGGCAGACCACCGGTGATATCGCCCGCTTTACCAACGGCACGCGGAATCTTAACGATAACCTGTCCTTGCTTAACATCCTCGTTTTCAGCAATCACAATGTGAGCACCTACCGGGATGTTATACGATTTTATCTCTTCGCCAGCCGCGTTCTTGATTGAGATGGCCGGGTTCTTAGTCTTGTCGCGGGTTTCGATAACCACCTTCTCTGCAAAGCCTGTGGCCTCATCCGACTCCTCGCGGTAGGTAACGCCCTCCTCAAGGTTAACGAAATCTGCCTTACCACCAACTTCCGAAATGATGACTGCGTTGTAAGCGTCCCACTCGCAAATCAGTGTGCCCTTCTTAACTTCGGTGCCGTTCTTAACAAACAGTTTCGAACCGTAAGGTATTGCGTGATTTGAAATTACAAGTCCGGTGTTCACATCAACCAACTTCATTTCAGCCAGACGGCCAACAACGATTTCAATGTCGCCGGCGTTCTCGTCTTTATAAGCGATTGAGCGAAGTTCCTCAAACTCAACGCGACCATCGTAACTTGCGGTCAGGCTTGAGTCGGAAGCGATGTTGCCTGCAGTACCACCCACGTGGAATGTACGCAGAGTCAACTGTGTACCAGGCTCACCGATTGACTGTGCGGCAATCACACCCACAGCCTCGCCAATCTGTACCATTCGGCTGTTCGAAAGGTTACGTCCGTAGCACTTAGCGCAGACGCCGTTCTTCGACTCGCAAGTGAGCACCGAGCGCATCTCGACTTGCTCAATCGGCGAATCCTCAATAATTTGAGCGATTTCCTCAGTGAACTCCTCACCGGCCTTGATAATCAACTCGCCGGTAATCGGGTGATAAATATCGTGTACCGATGTACGGCCCAAGATTCTGTCGTACAACGATTCAACAACGTCCTCGTTTTTCTTCAATGCGGTTGCCACCAGACCACGCAGTGTGCCGCAGTCTTCCTCGGTGATAATCACATCGTTCGAAACATCGACCAGACGACGGGTCAGATAACCTGCGTCGGCAGTCTTCAAAGCGGTATCGGCCAAACCTTTACGTGCGCCGTGGGTTGAGATGAAGTACTCGAGCACCGACAGACCCTCTTTAAAGTTGGCCAAAATCGGGTTCTCGATAATCTGACCGCCTTCAGCACCTGACTTCTGCGGTTTCGCCATCAAACCACGCATACCGCACAACTGACGAATCTGCTCCTTCGAACCACGGGCTCCAGAGTCAAGCATCATAAATACTGAATTGAAGCCTTGGTTGTCTGAACTCAACTGTTTCATCAGGATTTGAGTCAGTTTGGCGTTGGTGTGTGTCCAAATATCGATAATCTGATTGTAACGCTCGTTGTTGGTGATGAAGCCCATATTGTAGTTGTTCATCACCTCGTCAACCTGCTTGTAACCCTCGCTAACCAATTCGGCTTTTTCTGCAGGAATGATTACGTCGCCAAGGTTGAACGACAAGCCGCCTTCGAACGCCATACGGTATCCAAGGTTCTTGATGTCGTCAAGGAATTGGGCGGTAACGGCTGTTCCGCAAGTCTTGTAAACCTTACCGATGATGTCGCGAAGTGACTTCTTTGTCAGCACCTCGTTGATGAATCCAACCTCATCAGGAACAAATTGGTTGACAATCACACGGCCTACGGTTGTCTCAAGGATTGTGTCCTTAACCTCACCGTCAATCAGGTCTTTAGTCTTAACTTTGATAGTTGCGTGAAGGTCAACGCGTTTCTCGTTGTATGCAATGTTCACCTCCTCAGGCGAGTAGAACGTAATGCCCTCGCCCAGAGCGCCTTTGCGGGCTTTGGTGATGTAGTACAGACCGAGCACCATATCCTGCGAAGGAACGGTGATAGGCGCGCCGTTGGCCGGATTCAGAATGTTGTGCGAACCAAGCATCAGCAACTGTGCCTCAAGAATGGCTGCGTTGCCCAGTGGCAAGTGAACGGCCATTTGGTCACCGTCGAAGTCGGCGTTGAATGCCGTACAAACAAGCGGGTGCAACTGAATAGCCTTACCCTCGATGAGTTTCGGTTGGAAAGCCTGAATACCCAAGCGGTGAAGGGTCGGGGCACGGTTGAGCAGAACCGGGTGTCCTTTGATGACGTTCTCAAGTATGTCCCAAACAACAGGGTCCTTGCGGTCAACTATCTTTTTGGCTGATTTCACGGTCTTTACAATGCCGCGCTCAATCAGTTTGCGGATTACGAATGGTTTGTAGAGTTCGGCAGCCATATCCTTCGGCAGACCGCACTCGTGCATCTTCAACTCCGGACCAACAACAATAACCGAACGGGCCGAGTAATCGACACGTTTACCAAGCAAGTTCTGACGGAAACGTCCTTGCTTGCCTTTCAAACTATCGCTCAACGATTTGAGAGCGCGGTTGTTTTCGGTCTTAACCGCATTTGATTTGCGTGAGTTGTCAAACAATGAATCGACAGCCTCTTGAAGCATACGCTTCTCGTTGCGCAGAATCACCTCTGGTGCCTTAATCTCGATAAGGCGTTTCAGACGGTTGTTGCGGATGATTACACGACGGTAAAGGTCGTTCAAATCGGATGTTGCAAAGCGACCGCCATCGAGTGGAACCAACGGACGCAACTCCGGCGGAATTACGGGGATAACCTTCAGAATCATCCACTCCGGACGGTTCTTGCCTTGCGATGCGCGGAACGACTCAACAACCTGCAGACGTTTCAGAGCCTCGCCCTTACGCTGTTGCGATGTTTCGGTGTCGGCCTTGTGGCGAAGGTCATACGAAAGGTCGTCAAGATTCAGTTTGGCAAGCAGGTCGTAGATGGCCTCTGCGCCCATCTTTGCAATAAATTTATTGGGGTCAGTATCTTCAAGATACTGATTTTCTTTTGGAACTTTCTCCATCCAGTCAAGGTACTCCTCCTCAGTGAGCAGGTCCAAATCATTAAGTCCCTGTTCGGCAAGCGCACCTGCCTGAATGACGATATAGCGCTCATAATAAACCACCATATCGAGTTTTTTTGTCGGTAAGCCAAGCAGATAGCCTATCTTATTAGGCAGCGACTTGAAATACCATATATGTGCTACAGGCACAACCAGTTGGATGTGGCCCATACGCTCACGACGTACCTTCTTCTCCGTGACTTCAACACCGCAACGGTCGCAGACGATACCTTTGTATCTGATGCGTTTGTACTTGCCGCAGTGGCACTCATAGTCCTTCACAGGACCGAAGATGCGCTCGCAGAACAAGCCGTCACGCTCTGGCTTATATGTGCGGTAGTTGATGGTTTCTGGTTTCAGCACCTCGCCACTCGAACGCTCAAGAATTTCTTCGGGCGATGCCAAACCGATTGTTATGTGCGAGAACTCGCTTTTTGTTTTAGTTTCCTTTCTAAATGCCATAGATGGAAATTTTAAGAAGATTATAAAGATGGTATGGCTCTTTCAAGCCATACCGTCACGTTTTTACTCTAAATTAATGCTCAATCCCAAGCCGCGCAACTCGTGCAGCAATACGTTCAACGATTCAGGGATGCCCGGTGTCGGCATCGGCTCACCCTTGACAATCGACTCGTAAGCCTTTGCACGTCCCATCACGTCGTCCGACTTAACAGTCAGAATCTCCTGAAGAACGTTGGCTGCGCCGAATGCTTCGAGTGCCCAAACCTCCATCTCACCAAAACGCTGGCCACCGAACTGTGCTTTACCGCCCAACGGCTGCTGCGTGATGAGTGAGTAAGGACCGATTGAAC
>CAMHPA010000086.1 GCA_946186925.1 uncultured Bacteroidota bacterium
CAATGCTACAGACGAAAGGTGTGGAAAAAAATCCAAACACTCCTTTGATATTAGAAAATAACGGCCACGTTGGGGTCTACCATACCGTTCTACAGACCCCATTTCTTGACTTCCTACTCTATGAATATAATACAATGACATAACTACTTGTTTGTTTTATATTTTGAAATCAACTCGAACAATCCATCTGCAATAATTCTTGCAAAACCCGACGGAACAGCATTGCCAATCATTTTGTACTGTGCCATTGTTGGCCCAATAAATTCAAAATCATCCGCAAAAGTCTGTAAGCGTGCTGCTTCTCTTACAGTTATTGACCGTGCTTGCTCTGGGTCGTAATGAATATGTCGCATACCATCTTTGTACAAATGCGCTGGAATGGTATTGCTTGGCTCATTTTGACGAAGCACATAGTATTTGTGAATATTGCTCTGTTTCCCAGTTACTTTGGTGTATAATTGTTTTAATGCTTCTATGCTTGTATATTCGTTTTTTCCCGTTTTAATATCGTCTGCAAGCAGTTTGAAAACATCTATGTCTCTCTTATTGTGAAACCTCGGTTCGTGGTTTAGAACATTTTCCGACTTCGCAGGTTCGTGTGAATATTTATGTCCATCAATTTTCTGAATTTCTTTAGTCGGATACAACTTGGGCAAATCTCCAATAGCCTCATACACGGTCATTGCTTCTTTTTTGTGCGCAGGCAATATTTCGGAATAAAAATCATCAAGAATTTTGTCGCATTCTTCGCTTGTGAAGAAATCCATATTTACACCAAGTATTATTACTCGCTTGCGGTGTTGCGGAATACCAAAATCTGCGACATCAAACAGTGCGTTTTTGAAATTAGAAATGACCTTGTAACCTGCTTCAGCAAATGCCGTTTGGATTTTTTCGGTGATTGGTGTCCCATCAGGTGCTGCACTCAACATTCCTACAACATTTTCAAAAACGAAAAACTTTGGTCTGTAATGTTTTAACACCCTTACATAACTTTCAAATAGAAAATTTCTGTAGTCATTCTTCATCCCGTGTGGGTCTCTAATTCTACCCGCCAATGAATATGCTTGGCAGGGTGGGCCACCTATAATAACGTCAATCTTTTTATTCCCTATCAGTTTATCCAAACCGCAATGTGAACCATATTCCGTATCACTGAACCCATTAAAAAGTTCTTCGGAACGCTGAATGTCGAACCTTACAACTTCAGTTTCTGCATTTGCGTGATTCCATTTTGTTTTTAGTCGGTTGGCCAATGTCATACACGGGAATTTTTCCCATTCTACACAAGCCAATGTTTCATAATGGCCTTGTTGTTGAAAGCCATCCATTAAACCACCGCAGCCTGCGAATAAATCAATCGTAGTTATCTTTTTATTCGCCATCATTCAAATATTTAAGAAGTTGTAATGCAATGGCTTTTCCTAATAAACACGGCACAGCATTTCCTACTTGCTTATCTTGCTGCCCTTTATTGCCTAAAAAGACAAAGTCGTCAGGGAATGATTGCAGTCTTGCACTTTCCCTAACAGTTGGGCATCGGTTATATTTATAATGAAAATTGTTTCTGTGCCCAGTGTCAATAGTTCGCGAAGGCTTGGTGCTGCAATAGCGTGTCCACGCCATATGAAAATTTCGGCTTTCACCTACGCCTTTTGGCAAATCTTTCCAATTGCCACCATCAGGCACTTGGGCAATTGTATCTTTGACAAATTGTTTGTGGTCTATGGCTTTATGATTATACAAGACATTGCAATCGCCACGCATTAATTTCTGATATTCGGTTAATGGTGCTTGTTCATATTCCGAAATATCATTGCCTAATGTTTTCTCTAAACTTGGCAAATCCCCTATTGCTTGTTCGCAAGTCACATATTCTTCTGGCTTTAGATAGGGTTCAGGAAATTCATATTTTTCTGCTCCATCCTTTATCCCAATAAAAACCAACCTTTTCCTTATTTGTGGTACGCCATAATCTGCTGCGCATACTATTTTGTTGTTCATTGTATAACCCATATCAGTGAAGCGTTTCATTATTTCATCCTTAACTTCACCATTATACAATGCCGCCATTCCTGGAACATTCTCTATCATAAATGCCTTGGGCTTATATCTGCGCACGGCTTCAATCATTGCGAGATACAGTTTGTTGCGAGAATCGTCGAATTGTCGCCTGCCTGTTAAACTAAAACCCTGACAAGGTGGCCCGCCTATGATTACATCTATTTTTTGTCCATTTATAGCATCATCAATTTCGGAAAAGGCATTGTCGTCAGACAAATCCGCATATAGAGCCTTACTTCCTTTGTGATTTTTCTGGTATGTTTCCAATGCTGGCTTGTTGAAATCTACACCCAACAAAATATTGTAACCAGCCATTTCATAACCCTTCGACAATCCACCACAACCGCAGAATAAATCAAGAACTGTATATTTCTTTGAAGTGCTTGACATAAAACAAATTACCGCCCGCCAAACACCCCGAATCGGACTTTATTATCAATCAGTTATCCTACAGCCACAAACAAAAAACGTGGGTATCTGAACCTTTACCCGTCGCTTTCTGTGGTGTAGGAAGACCATTGGGTTGACGAGCAAAGAGATATCCACGTTGCGTGTATATAGCCCGCAGAAGTGTGCAGGGACAAAGTTGCCCCAATGCACACCCACGGAATGCTTATACCACACCCGTAGCATCGTCTTTTGCATTGTCTTTGAACCCGTTTGAAATTTCCTACGTTTCAGAAAGCCAAAAACAAGCATCAGGTGACGCCTTTATGTATGTAGCGCTGCGGCAAAAATTTTGCGCGCGGCAAAGGCAAAGGTAGAAAATGTTGGCGGAATTTTGGGAAGGGGAAATGTTAAAAATGAAAAAATGCTGGGGAAGCGGTGGTGTTTCAGGCGAGAAGCAAAGGTATAAAGAAGGAATTTTTGGCGGTATTTTGTGTTGTAGGGCGGTGAAAAGTTTCAAAAACCACGATTCTTTTTCCGTGCTTGAGTCATTCGTTCGCGCAAACCTCCTTGTTCAATAAAATCTTTTTCCAAACGGCGTATCTGCTGGTCAAGCAAATAGTTGCATTGGTGTATCAGGCATATGGCAATGTTGGCACAGACAATTTCGTTGCGTGTTTCGAAAAAGTTGCGGTAAGTCTCGAACGATTCGTCTTTTTGGTGGCCTAATTGCCTTACAAACAAGGCTTGTTTGCAATCTTTAGTCCAAATCTCCGCACCTCTGTTGCGGATAAAATCTCTGTAATCTTCGAGTAATTCTTCAAGGCTTGCACGTGCCACATTGGTCAGTTTTATTTCAGTTTCTTTTGAAGTGCCAGACGCCATTGAGCCCTCAATAATATTTTGTTTTCCAGAGCGTGCGGCTTGCACCATTTGGTCTATTGTGCGGTCTCGTTTTTCAAGGAATTTGTTGCAGAACAATACTGTTGCAGAGTAAATTATGAGCGACTTCTTATAGGAAAGAAGTTCCTTGTAGTTACCGTGCGGTGGTATAAATCCTTGTTCTGACATACTGCAGTTATTTTTACAAATATAGTTCTTTGCGTAAAATGAATTTCAAATAAGTCCAATATGTCCTATAGGACTAATAACATTGCAAATTACCCCAAAAACTATCAGTAGCGCTGCGGCTGCAAAAGCAAAAATAGAAAATGTTGGCGGAATTTGGGGCTTTTCTTACTGCAATTTGTTCAGCAAGTCGTCGGTCGCGATTTCCATTTTGCTGAAGGCAAACCACTTCTTGCCAAATCTTTGAGCGAAGCGCCAATGTGGTAAACAGCGTCGTCAATGCAAAGGAAACGGTCGTGGGCATTGGCGAATGTTTCTGCTGCAAGCGGCGGATATTGGGCGTTGTGTCGGTCAATGTCGAGTTGCAGTTGCCGCGAGATTGTTTTGGTGAGAATGCGAGCCGTTACGCCGCTCTGGCGCTTGTCGAGCATTGTGAGCACAGTGTCGTCAACATAGTTGTCGAACAGAACTATCCGCTTTTCGGCCGCACGCACAAGGTCGCACACAAACGTGTAAGCGTCGAAAATCTGCCCGTCGAAGAATATACCTTGTGTGGGGGCGGCGTTTCCTGAATCCAGACGTTTGAAGACTTCGTCAAGTTTGCTGTCGGTTTCGAATTGGTGGGCGGTTATGGCCAATTGGTTTTGCTCAACAACTGCCAACCGTTGAAACATATCGGCATTATTCACCAGAAAATGTCGCATAGCAGTAAATGCCCGCATAATGCGGATATTGACTTCAATTGCTGTTTGTGAGCGAAGAACGCCACTCAACATTGCTATGCCGTTTTCGGTAAACGCATACGGAAGTTTTCTCACGCCACCCCAATCACTGTCGGCGCCTTTGGCACTTGAAGTCACAAATTGTGATATCAAGTGTGACGAACTTGAAGTCACAAATTGTGATTTCAAGTTTTCAAATTCACTTTTAGTAAGTTGGAACATAAAGTCAGTCGGGAAACGGTCAATATTTCGTTTCACAGCCTGATTAAGCGCTCTGGTTTCAATGCCGTAAAGTGCGGCTATGTCACTGTCAATCATAACCTGCACGCCACGAATATTGAAAATCATATTTTCAATGTCGGTTGTCGATACTGAAACATTCTCGGTTTCAACAATATCGGTGGTGTGTGCTTTCTTTTTCACGTTTCTATGTATGTGGCGCTGCGGCAAAATTTTGTGCGCAACAAAAGCAAATATAGAAAATGTTGGCGGAATTTTGGGAAAAAGATTGGCGGGGAATTAAAAAATGTGCAGCCCAGAATGGGCGGTATAGTACAGGCAGGGGTGTGAACCCCTGTATAGCGAGTGTTAACACCACATCGGGAACCCCGAAGGGTGTGACACCGACAATCAATCAGTCAAAAGGTAATCGGGATTGAATTCGACCTTGTACGCAGCCAAAAACGCCTTGTATTCATCGCTGAACGAAACTGTTTTATGGTGTTCCGCTTGATTGTTGATATAATCGATTGTTTTATCGATTACCGACGGACTGACACTGAACGCCCCATAACCCGTCTGCCATTCAAACCCAGCATAATGTGACCCCAATGTTTTTATCCAACGGCTTGAATTGGCCTTAATGCTGCGGACAAAATCGGACAGTGCCATCGTTTTGGGCAGCGTGCAGAGAATATGCACGTGGTCGGCAACACCGCCAATACACACAGGAACAGATTGTTGGTTCCCGATTATGCCACCAATGTATTTGTGAATGAGTGGAATGTCGTCTTTCCGCATTTCCACGCTCGTTGTTTTGATATGGAAAACAATGTGTACGTCGATTTTGACTAATGTGGCTGCCATATTGCCGATTGTTTATATTGGTCTGTGTCACCCTTTCGGGGTTCCATATATGTTTGATTTCTGTATTACAGGGGTTTACACCCCTGCCTATGCTATTTCACCCCTTCGGGGTTCGCCTTCGTTGCGTCATTATTCCGTGGGTTTGCACCCACGGCTAAATTATTTCACCCCCTTCGGGGTTATTTTGAAAACTGCCGCAAGTGCTAAAATGGCACAAACGGCTAACGACAAATGTAGTGAATTGTGGAAAATATTGGCGGGGAATTAAAAAATGTGCAGCCCAGAATGGGCGGCATAACACAGGCAGGGGTGTGAACCCCTGTATAGCGAGTGTTAACACCACATCGGTAACCCCGAAGGGGTGGTACTAACAATCAATCGGCCAAAAGAAAATCAGGTTTGAAGTCAACATTGTATGCCGTCAAAAAAGTCGCGTATTCATCGTCGAACGAAACCTTTTTGTGGTGCTCGGCCTGATTGTTGATATAATTCCAAGAAATTCAATTGTATTCCTGTTGCGTATTCAATTAGCAATACCTATCTATCAGTATATAAAGCATTTATGGTTGCGGTGCGGCTTGCAACTCAAGTTTGTAGCAGACGCATTCCGCATCGCGGTAAAACTCGGTCGCGCCCCAGCGCTGCCAGTATTGGTGGGTTTTCAGGCGGTGAAGCACGGGAATGAAAAGGAAGTCGTAGCGGGCCTTCAGTTCGGGCATTATCGACATTAACATATTGTAGTTAAGTTGCGTGCCGCGATATGGCTCGGCGACAATGAACGAGAAAACCGACGTGTAGCGACGGGCGTTGAGCCGCACAAGCAAATCGGGGGCGTCGGTGGCAATCTGCGGCACTTCGTCCTGAATGCGGTAGTCGCTCATATTGAGCAGGCCGATAACCTTTCCGTCGGCATCTATTGCCTTGACACTCAGCGGCCAGTTGAAGTGCAGCGTGCGCACCCATTGCTCCACATCGGTGCGGTCGAAGCCGTATTGGCGCACCATCCAGTCGGTGGTCAGCGGTGCGTCGGCGGCGGTCATCCGCTCCAAAGTGTAGGGTTTGCAGATTCTTAACGTGTTGTAAGTCAGCAATATTTCGGGGTGATACGACAGTTTTGCCTTTCGAAGTCCAGGCAGGCCCATATCTTCTTCGCGGTTCAGATAGGTGAATTGTTCGGGCAGGTGCGCGGCAAATTGCTGATTGATAATGGCAAAGGCGCCTTCAATGCGGCGGTCGGCCTTCTCAACGCAGACATCGAAGGTGTCGGTGGTGACGGCGGCGCCATAGGTGAAGGCCACCATCTGCCCGTCGATAAAAATGCTTCCGCCAGTCATTTGCAGGGCGTCCCAATTGGCGAAAACGGTTTCCATCACGCGCTGCTCGGCCAGAATGGTGCGGTTGGCGTCTTTCTCTTCGAGCCACGTTGCCGTGAGTCGTCGGCACTCGTCGAAGAGTTCGGGCGCAAGCGGACGGTACTCAAAATCGGGGTGCTCGGCGCGGAAACGGTTCGCGTGGTTGCGCTTGGCCTGATAGGCGCCGCCCTGAAGTGTGGCAAGGCTACTGCGGCGGTAGATATAGTCGTATTGGTTGCGGACGGCTTCCGCCTTGATTATCAGGTCGGAATGCCGACTCTCGACGGCCTGCACCTGCGAATCTTCAAAGCCGAGCAGCATCAGGCAGCCGCCGCTGTCGGCAAGAAGGTCGCTCAGCAGTTCGGGCTGAAGGTTGCCCGCCGTGCAGACCATATAGGCCCGTCGGCCATCGAAGGTGAAGCGCAGCACCACGGCGTCGGCCAGCACGCAGACTTCGGTTTGAAACCAAAACTGCCAGCCCACAAGGTTGGCGAAGTCGTAGTTGCAGTTGCGCCGTCCAGCCTTGAGCGACACGGCCTGCACTGCCGCGCGGTCCGTAACTGAAAGGGTGTGGAACGTCAGCATAAAACAATTTCCATTGTGGTTTTCTGCACCTGCATTCCCATATTTTGGTAGAACGACAGGGCAGCGTCGTTGCCCGCCCAAACATTCAACGTAATATTGTGGCAACCAATTGTTTGCGCATAGTTGCGGACGTGCTCGAACAGCGATTTGCCAACGTGGCGGCCGCGGGCGCTCTCGTCAACGCAAATGTCGTCGATATAAAGCGTTTTTGCGTCTTGCAGCAGTTTATTGTTCTGAACTTCAGTGATTTGGCAAAATGCATAACCGAGCACGCCGCCGTCGTCGAAAACGAAAATCGGCTTGTTGTCGTCGGTCAGCATTTGGCTGAGTTCCTGCTCGTTATACTTGGTGGTGTGCGGTTTGAACAAATCGGGGCGGATATGGTAATGAACCATATTCACTTGGTGCAATAGGTTGATAATCTGCCCAATATCGGCAGTGGTCGCGCGTCGAATCATTGTGTTGATATTCATTGCTTTCCGCAAAAACTGCGCAGCTCGCCTTCTTTGGCAAAGTTGAGCAAACGGCCGTCTTGAATGTTGATTTCGGGGTAGGAGGTCTGCAAATCCTTCACAGCCTTGTCGATACTGCTGCCGCCGCTGGTGGCGAACAGACGGACGGTTTTTCCGCTGAAATCGTAGCTCTCGAAGAATGTGTTGATAATGGTCGGCGCAGTGTACCACCATATCGGGAAACCGACGTAAATGGTTTGATAGCCAGCCATATTGGCAAGCTTGTCGGTAATGGCCGGGCGCGACGATTTGTCGGCCATTTCAACCGACGAGCGGCTCTGCTTGTCGTGCCAGTCGAGGTCGGCGCGGGTGTAGGCCTTGGCGGGTTTGATTTCGTGCAGGTCGGCGCCAGCCACTTTTGCCAATTGCTGGGCAATGCCTTTTGTTGTGCCCGAAGCCGAAAAATAGGCGACTAAAGTTTTGTTACTCATTTGTTTGTCATTTTGAATGTTACTGTTTTGCGCGTTTGCGGCAACTGTTGCCGTCCAAAGCGCGGCTAAAATTAGATAAAGCTTTTTCATTGTTAATTGCTGAATTTGAATTTTTTCTCGCCGCCCTGAATGTAAATCTGTCCGCGGACGGGTGCGCTGATTCGGCGGCCTTGAAGGTCGTACATTGGCCCGTCGGGTGTTGCCGCGCGGTCGGACTGCCTAATTCCTGTCGGTGTTTCGCTATTGTTCTGATTTTCAGAGTTGTTTCCCGCCGATAGCGACAGCGTGATTGTGCAATCGCCTTCGCCCAGAGCGGCTTTCAGTTCCTGCTGCGTGGCGTTGTCGATTTTGCCCAAACGGGTGTAATCCCACGAGTTCGAGCCGTAGAAAATCACAATCTGACTGCCGTTGTAGAGAACAATGTCGCCAGGTTCGGTGGTTGTCTGCTCGTTGGCTGTCGGCAGCGAGCGCCCGAGCGGTCCCACTTTCTCAAAACTGCCGTAGTCGGTGGCGCTGTAGGTGATAGGCGATTCGCGCAAAACGGCCACAAGTGCCTGAGTGGCAGCGTTTTCGGCCAGCGTGGCGGTGAGCGTGACGCTGCCAATGGTTATGTAGAGTTTTTCGGTCATATTGCTTTTAAAATCAAGAGTTTTGGTCCAATTAGCGAGCAGAGTCGGCATATCGCTGCGGTTTTTGTTGTTAATCCAAAGCGGTTCGCCGACGAATTTTCCGTTGGAAATCAGCCGTTTGGCGTCGGCCACGACCGAAGAAATGCCGCTGCTTGCGCTCGACACAATCAGAGCAATGTTTTTGCCAGCCATTTCCGCGCCGTTCGCGAAAAGAAACGTCTGCATTGGCGCCGCCATATTGCTCCACCACAGCGGCGTGGCCACTATAATGTTGTCGTACAGACTGAAATCAACGCTGTCGGGCTTTATTTCGGGGTAACTTTCGGCCTTGTCGGGATTCTCGCGAATGGCCGAAATGAGCGCGCTGCCAATGGCGTAGTTTTCGGCTTCGTATCGCTCGCCTTCCTTAGCGGGCTGAAATTCAACAATATCGGCATTTGTCAGCCCTTTCAGTTCGTCAACAATCGACCGCACATTGCCCGTGTAACTGTAGTAGGCCACAAGGGTGCGGCCAGATTCGGCTTGTGCTTTGTTATTGCCTGACAGGCAAGTTGTTAGCGCAATTGCGGATAAAAACAAGATTCGTTTCATAGCATTTTCTTTTCAGCAAAAATATATCGAAAACAAGAAGCGCCCGCAGTACGGATTTCGGAAAGAATTACCAAAATTTTGGAATGCGCCGCTTCGGTATCTAAAATCTTTACCAATGAACACGTTACCGAAAAGCGGTGTATTTTTGCAAAAAAAACGATGCACACCGAAGAAGATTTCAGCAGACTTGTGTCCGATTTCAGCAACTGTCGGCCAGTGCTTGCCGCTTTGGGCGATGAGAACCGCCTGCACATTATGTATCAGATACTTACGGCCGCCACGCCCACAGGGCTGCGGATTGGCGACATTGAGCGGCGCTCGTGCCTGTCGCGGCCAGCGGTGTCGCGGCACCTGAAGATTCTGAAAGACGCGGGCGTGCTGAAAATCAGGCGCGAAGGAACTCGCAGTTTCTATTATCCCGACCCCGATATGAACTCGTTCACAACGCTCATTTCGGTTTTGCAGCGCGCTGTTGATTTCTCGAAAGAGCACCAGCGCTGAAAATGAAAATTAAATATCATACTATGGAATTTGACAGATTTGCAAGCAGTTATGATTCGAGTTTTATGGGCAGGGGCAGCCGCAGGTTTTATGCCGATTTGATTCGCGAACTCGATGTCGAAGATGGCGACGCAGTGCTCGATGTGGGTTGCGGCACAGGTAGTGTGCTGCGCTATATTGCTGATAAAAAGCAGATTAATGGCTTCGGAATAGATGTCAGCGAGAATATGGTGGCGTTGGCTCGCCAGAAAAATCCAGCGTTCAGTTTTGTGGCGGGCGATTCGGCGCGGCTTCCGTATGCCGACGGCTCAATGGACACCGTGATGGCCTGTATGGCCTACCACCATTTCCCCAATCAGGCGGCGTTCAGGCGCGAAGCGTGGCGTGTGCTGAAGCCAGGCGGCTCGCTCTATATCTGCGACCCGCGCTTCCCGTGGCTCGTGCGGGCGTTTTTCAACACTTTTTTCAAAGATGCGGCTTTCCGCACCGTGCAGCGCAACATTGCCGATTTCGCGGCCGACGGTTTCCGCTTGGCAAACGCCACCAAAGATTTTTACGTCCAAGTTCTTTGTTTCGATAAACCATTGTAATAATGAAAGATAGCAGAATTACAGCCATTATATACGCATTTGCGGCGGCGCTATTTTACGCCATAAACGTGCCGTTTGCAAAGGCCTTTCTCGA
The DNA here is from genome assembly GCA_946186925.1 of uncultured Bacteroidota bacterium. GTDB lineage: Bacteria > Bacteroidota > Bacteroidia > Bacteroidales > SZUA-534 > RUG13583. The sequence continues at coordinate 10,613 of CAMHPA010000086.1, forward strand.
CAACGTTGCGCCAACCTATATGGCCGCCTTCCTTTATTTGGGCGCAGGCGCGGGCGTCGGGCTGATGTATCTGTTCAAAATCAAGGGCGAAGAACCCGCCGTGCGGCTCACCAAAAGCGATTTGCCATACACCGTTGCAATGGTGCTGCTCGACATTGCCGCACCCATTCTTCTGATGGTCGGCATACGCGCCAGTGCCGCCGCAAGTGCTTCATTGTTAGGTAATTTTGAAATTGTGGCGACCACCGCCGTTGCCTTCCTGATATTCCGCGAGCGCGTCACCAAACGGCTTTGGGCGGCCATTGCGCTTGTCACGCTCGCAAGCGCTATTTTGTCGTTTCAGGGCGCGGGCAGCCTTGATTTCTCGGCAGGCTCACTGCTTGTGTTGGCGGCAACGGTTTGTTGGGGAATTGAGAACAACTGCACCCGAAGTATCTCAAACAAAAGCACTTATCAAATTGTCACGGTGAAGGGCTTTGGGTCGGGTGTGGGGTCGCTTGCCATTGCGCTGATGGTTGGCGAGCAGTTTCCAGGCCTGAGCCAAATTCTGCTCATTCTGCTTGTCGGATTCGTGGCCTACGGATTGAGCATTTTCACGTACGTCAGGGCGCAGCGCGTTTTGGGTGCGGCCAAAACCAGCGCCTACTACGCCGTGGCGCCTTTTATTGGTGTGGCTCTGTCGATACTATTTCTGAATGAGCAAGTTACAGGCACTTTCCTTGTCGCGCTCGCCATTATGATTGTGGGCACAGCGCTCATTGTCCGCGACACGCTTTTGAAAGAGTGAGTCGGCCGCAAAGCGCTTACGCCGCGCGGTACTCGGTTGGCGTTTTGCCCGTTTTGCGCTTGAAGAACCGCACAAAATGCTGCGGATAGCCGAATCCCAGACGGTCGCTCACTTGCGCAATGGTAAGTGTCTGACTGTTAAGCAGTTCTTTGGCGCGGCGCACAATGTGGTCGGCAATGAAATCCTGCGCCGTGCGGCCCGTTTCAACCTTCACCAACTCACCGAAATAGCCCGCCGTCAGGCTGCATTTGTCGGCAAAATAGGCCACCGTCGGAATGCCTTCGGTTTCGGCCTTGTCGGTTAGATATTCGTCTAAAAGCGACTCAAACCGCTGCACCGTGGCGTGGTTGATTTCTTCGCGCGTGATGAATTGGCGGTCGTAAAACCTTAAGCAATAGTTCAATAGCAGTTCGATGTTC
>CAMHPA010000087.1 GCA_946186925.1 uncultured Bacteroidota bacterium
TAGAATATGGTTCCTTCCCCTTTTTTCTCACTGACAAGACGTTTGTAAAAATCGCTATCGCTGTCTAACCCATTTTGAAAATCAAAAATTTGTTTGATTTCTTCCTTATATTGAGAACGTACGGCTTGATATTCACTATTCCGAACTCGAATGCCTGTTTTTTCCAACTCATAAAAAGCTGCACCGACGGTTTTTAGCCCGCGTTCTTTCATAAACTCAACCAGTTTTCCCGATTTTTTCTCTTCTGATTTTTTTAGAGCGTCAACAACATCTATATCAACATTTTCCGCATCGTTCAGTTCACTTGCCTCCTGCTCTTTTATCGTTTCTCCTTTGCTACTTTTGAAACCGCGCCGCTGCGCAATATGATACAATGCTCTTCCTAATTTATAACGGTCGGTCTCTATTGAGAAATCAAATTGCTTTTCTATAAGTTCCGCTCTTAATTGGAATGGACTTGAATAGTCGGCAACCCCATCGCCATTAAAATCCAGGCGAACCCATTGCTCAAATTCAACTGCGTCAACAGGATATTGTCGTTTCAGTCCTTTTTCTTTATCATATTTGCTCCACTTTTCCAAGTCTTCAATACTTAATGGGCAATAACCATTCTCAATCAACAATTTTAGAGTCTCCCAAATCCTATATTTACGTGCTTGATACAAGCGTCTCGTCGAACGTTTTTTCGTTCTTTCAGCTGCGTAAGAAAACTCACCACTTTTACTATTTCCGACACCAGATTTGAAAATAATAGAACTGAAATAATCCAATTGGTCTATTATGCTTTTCCCATTTTCACTGTTTCTGATTGATATACCTATCGAATTTGTTCCCAAATCAAGTCCTACAACTTTTTCCATAAAATTTTGTTTTAAAATATTTGGTTTAAAAATACAAATTATTGTTACATTTGGGGCACAATTTTGAAAGACTTTTCACAATAAGGCTATAAGCCGAAGATTTTCTTTGCCCCGCGTACTCCGTGGGGCAGTTTTTTTTCAATAAGGATTATTCCGTTGTGAAAACATTAGGTTGCCTCGTCCTCAACGGGGCTTTTTTTTTGCCTCCGCCCCATTCCTCATTCCCCCAACAAAAAAGCCGCAACCCTTCACGCCAATGAAGTGCCGCGGCTAAAAATTCGGGGACATTGTAATTTCTTTTTCGTTGTTTCTAATTCTTAACACATTGTGGTATAATGCATTTTATGTAGAAATCTACGAGTCCCCTGCGATACGCCTTGCGCCTACAGCTCGTCCTCATACAGGTCGATACTGAATTTTTCACATATATGCTTCACAGCGCACGGCGGTAGCATCTTCGCGTTCCGGCTCACGCCCATACGCTTAAACGCCCTATCGCATTGTCTTAACCATTTACGCAGTGTAGTAGCTGAGATTCCTATCTTCTCAGCCAAATCACTCTTGCTTATTGCTTTGATAATGCGCGCGCCCATAACTCACCTCCTTCCCGCTTTAAATTGTTCATACTTATTATCATAGTTCTCTCAATATTTTCATTATTCCATCACTCTCATTCCTCTCATCAATTCCCATCACTCTCATTCCTCTCATCAATTCCCATCACTCTCATTCCTCTCATCAATTCCCATCACTCTCATTCCTCACATCAATTCCCATCACACTCATTCCTCACATTCATTCCCATTCTTCACATCAATTCACATTCGTACCGTTCTCTCCCATTTCTCTATCCACAACAAAACGCCCGAATACTATATCTAATCCCCAACACCCCTGTCGCAATTTGACGGGGAATGACAAAAAAAATTTCATTCGTAACCAAATGAGTTACAACTGATGGCAACAACTATTTCTACCGATTTTTATCTGCGGGTGTTAAAGCAAAGATTATTTCCATTATCTTCGCAAACCTTTTCAGTTTTGGAACCCTTTTAAGGACGAAAGTTCTGTAATCGGTCACCGAAACTTTGGTCTCCTGTCCGTCCGCCAAGATTTACAGGAGATTTTTTTCGCCCATTCATCTGTTAACTTTCCATTCTTTTTTTTGTTCAATTATAATCTATTGCAAAAATACAATTGAAAATTTGGGGGACATACACTATTTCACCTCAGTTATCAACATCTTTTAGTCACTATTGATAATCAAATATTTACAATACTTTTTTTTCAACCCCAATAATAGCTTTTCCAATGCATTTTTTGTTTGTCGACCCCATATATTAGAACCACAAATTCTTGATTTAAAGTAAAATACATTCACCCAGCCACCATATCTTCCCCTGAGCCATAAATGGGGTCAAATTCCAACGTTTTATGTTGAAAAGTAGCCTTCCAAACCAATAACACACGCACCATTCCGTTACCACCATTCCATCCTCCGCCACCTCCATTCACATCAACCGTATCCGTCCTTCCCATCCATCTCTTCCGCCCCCATTCTTCACATTCATCTCATCTTCTCCCATTCTTCACATTCATTCCCATCCGTCCCATCCAATCCCATCCAAAGCCTTCGTCTATTTCCTCAATTCCTCTCCATTTGTCCTATTTGTCACATCTTGTCCTATTCAGTCCCATCATTCTCATTCATTCCCATATAGTCTCATCCGTTCCATCATTCACATTCATTCCCATTCTTCTCATCAATCTCTTTTTGTCCTATTAGTTCCAAAATCATCCATCATAAAATCGCAATTTCCCAATCGCGTTACGTCGTTTTATTTCCTCAGCCATTCCCGTTTCGTGCCGCGGCCTTTAGGTCGCGTGTTTATTCCTCAGCCATTCCCGTTTCCTCGTATCTCCGAGTAATCATCTCCATATCCTCTCCATATACCCTCAATATCCCCTCGCGGGGTTATCGCAAACTTTCCAACCGGAAACAACCGCATCCGAAAGGAAACAACCGGAAACCGCACAAAACAACTTTATCCGAAAGAAAACAACCTTATTCAACACAATCCAACACAATCCAACATCAGCCCACTGTCCCATCCTATATTTGTCCAGTCACCGGCAATGTCGCCTGTGATTAAAAAAAAATTATCTATGTCAAAAATTACTTTTGAAACCCCTGTAAAATTCGTTCAGGGGAAGTTAAGCAAGAGCGATAGCTCTTACTTTTCAGTACGTAACGGTAAGGGGTGCCTTACCAAGTGTTATAAACAGTACGACGGTGGTAACTCCGCCCAGCAGCAAGCCGCACGCCAACGTTTTGCCAATGTGCAGCGGCAGGTTTCCGAAGAACTTGCCAATGCCGAAAAACGTGCGCAATGGGAAGCCTTGTTCGCTTTGCAAAACCAAAACTCAACATTGCGTGGATTTGTCTTCTCCACGCTCTACAACGAGTCTGCATAACCGTGTCGTACAACTACTATGAAAAACAAAAAGGTGTGCTCGCACACCTTTTTGTCATTATTGCCAATCCATTGTCTCCCCATTCCTTCACACTGTTCCATTTCCGTCAAACACCATGGCTCGCAATTCACCATCCCCATAGCCTCTTTTGTCCCATCCTGTCCTATCTGTCCCATCCGCCCCATCCGTCCCATCCCGCCCCATTCCGTAATTCACGTAAAAAGCCGCGGCGGGTACACCTATAACAAATAAAAGTTAGTTTTGCGGAATTGTGAAATTGGCTGCGGTGTCACTTTGCTGGCTGGCCAATTTCAAAAGTTTTTGAACATATCAATTTGAATTACAATAAAATGAACAAGCAGTTACTATTAGGTGCCGAAGCGGTTGCCGTGGGTGCAATCGATGCGGGCATTTCTGGCGTTTACGCCTATCCTGGCACGCCGTCGACAGAAATAACAGAATTCATTCAGAAATCGAAGGACGCGCAGAGCCGCAAAATCCGCTCGAAATGGGCGGCCAACGAGAAGACGGCCTACGAAGCCGCGCTCGGAATGTCGTTTGCAGGCAAGCGCAGCATTGTGTGTATGAAGCACGTGGGCCTGAACGTCTGCGCCGACCCGTTTATGAACTCGGCCATTACGGGCGTCAACGGCGGCCTGATTCTGGTGGTTGCCGACGACCCGTCGATGCACTCTTCGCAAGACGAGCAGGACTCGCGCGCCTACGGACGCTTTGCGATGCTGCCGCTGCTTGAGCCCGCAACCCAACAGGAAGCCTACGACGCCGTCCGCTTTGGACTGGACCTGTCGGAAGCAGTGAAACTGCCTGTTGTTCTGCGTCTTACAACACGTATGTCGCACTCGCGCGCCGTTATTGAGCGTAAAGCGATGCGCGACCAAAACGCCTTCAACCCCGATGTGAACACGCGTCAGTGGATTCTGCTGCCCGCTATCGCCAAAAAGAACTACGCAGGGCTGATTGACAAGCAGACGGCAATCGAGAAATCGTCGGCCGAGTCGCCGTTCAACAAGGTTGTCGAGGGCAAGGGCAAGAAGGCCGTTATCGCCTTCGGCATTGGCTACAACTACGTGATGGAAGTCTGCAAGACCAACAACCTTGAGTTGCCCGTTCTCAAGATTTCGCAATATCCGCTGCCCAAAGATATGGTGCAGTCGTTTATCGATAAATACGATGATATTCTGATAGTTGAGGAAGGTTACCCGATTTACGAGGAACTGCTTCGCGGATTCTCTGACAATAAGAAATTCCGTGGCCGCCTTGACGGCGCTCTGCCGCGAATGGGCGAACTCTCGCCCGACGCCGTGGCGCCCGCGCTTGGCGTGAAACCCGTTGTGGGTCAGCCTGTTCCCGACATTATGGTGAACCGTCCGCCCGCACTCTGCGTGGGCTGCAGCCACCGCGACCTGTACGAGGAACTGAACAGCGTTCTGGCCAATTATCCGAACAAATGCGTGTTCGGCGACATTGGCTGCTACACTCTCGGCGCTCTGCCCCCCTACTCGGCAATCAACTCGTGTGTTGATATGGGCGCGTCGATAACAATGGCCAAAGGCGCCGCCGAATCGGGCGTGCACCCTGCTGTGGCCGTCATTGGCGACTCAACCTTCACCCATTCGGGAATGACGGGTCTGCTCGACTGCGTTAACGACAACGTGCAGGTAACTATCATTATTTCAGACAATTCGACAACCGCAATGACAGGCGGTCAGGACTCGGCCGGAACCAACAAGATGGTGGATATCTGCAAGGGTCTTGGCGTTGAGCCTGAGCACATTGTGACGATTGTCCCCGTCAAACCGCGCCTTGAGCAGAATATCGAAATCATTAAGAAAGAGATTGATTACAAGGGCGTTTCGGTGATTCTTGCACAGCGCGAGTGTATGCAGACACTGGCACGCAAAAAGAAAGCGGCGAAAAAATAGTTAGGAATTAGGATTTAGGAATTAGATGTAGGGACGCGATTAATCGCGTCCGATTAAATGAATAAATAATTAAAACTGAAAGGCATAAGGCAAAAGGCATAAGTTAAGTCCGATGTCTGTAGTCTGATGTCTGAAGTCAAAAAAAAAAAATAAAGAATATGAACAAAAACATAATAATTGCAGGCGTTGGCGGACAGGGAATTCTGACCATTGCCACAATTCTGGATATGGCTGCAATGCACGCGGGGCTGAACATTAAGCAGGCCGAGGTGCACGGAATGAGCCAACGCGGCGGCGAGGTGCAGACTCACCTGCGCATTGCCGACGGCCAAATCTTCTCTGACCTGATTCCAATGGGCCAGGCCGACTTGATTCTGTCGGTTGAGCCGCTCGAGTCGCTTCGCTATCTGCCTTATCTGAAGAAAGATGGCGCAATTGTGACTTCCGACGAGCCGTTCAAAAACATTGGCAACTACCCCGACGAGCAGAAGGTGCTCGACACCGTCCGCAAATCGGCCGAGAACGTGGTGTTTGTTGATGCCACAAAGATTGCCAACGAGTTGGGCAACCCAAAATCGTACAACATTGTGATGCTGGGCGCCGCAGCGCGGTTCATTGGCATTAGCAACGCCGATTTTGAGTGGGCCATTGGCAACCTGTTCGGCTCAAAAGGTCAGGAAGTGGTGGATTTGAACATCAAAGCATTTTACGCAACTACTAAATAATCATCGTTATGGGATATTGGAACCAACGAATAGAGTGTATGGAACGCACCGAGATGCGTGCCCTGCAAACCGAACGCCTGAAACGTGTGGTTGACCGCGTCTATCACAACTGCCAGCCATACCGCGAGCGTATGCAGGCCGCAGGCGTCAAACCTTCTGACATTCAATCGATTGACGACATTTGCAAACTGCCGTTCACTTCGAAGAAAGACCTGCGCGACTACTATCCGTGGGGGCTGTTGAGTTCGCCGCTGTCGGACATTGTGAAGATTCACGCTTCGTCAGGAACCACGGGCAAGCCGATTGTGGTTGGCTACACCCGCAACGACATTGCCGACTGGGCCGAAGCGGGCGCCCGCTGCCTGACGGCTTACGGCCTTGGCAAGGACGACGTGATTCAGGTGTCGTACGGCTACGGCTTGTTCACTGGCGGCCTTGGCGCTCACGACGCATCAATGAACATTGGCGCCGTCACCATCCCAACATCGGCAGGAAACACCGAAAAGCAGCTGCTGCTTATGCACGACCTTGGCACAACCGCCCTGGCCTGCACACCATCGTACGCGCTCTATCTGTCGGAATCGCTTGAGAAATCGGGCATTCCGCGCAACGAGATAAAACTGAAAGTGGGCATCTTCGGCGCCGAGCCGTGGACCGAGGAAATGCGCAAAGAGATTGAATACCGTCTGGGAATCAAGGCTTACGACATCTACGGCCTGACCGAGATTTCGGGCCCTGGCGTCGGATTTGAGTGCGAGTGCCAGAACGGCACCCACCTGAGCGAGGACCTTTTCTACCCCGAAATCATCAACCCCGAAACGGGCGAGGTTCTGCCCGACGGGCAAGAGGGCGAGTTGGTTTTCACCACGCTCAACAAAGAGGGAATGCCGCTCATCCGCTTCCGCACCCGCGATATCACCAGCATCACACACGAGCGCTGCGCCTGCGGCCGCACACTAGCCAAAATGTCGCGCATCCTTGCCCGCACCGACGATATGCTTATCATCCGCGGCGTGAACGTCTTCCCGTCGCAGGTCGAGGCTGTGCTCTGCACTCTGAAAGAGGTTGAGCCGCACTTCTTCATCACTGTGGACCGCGTCAACAACACCGACACATTCGACATCGACGTTGAGGTGAAGGAAGAGTTCTACTCCGATATGATGAGCGAGATGGAAAAACTGCGCAAGAAGATTGCTCACGCCATCCAGAGCGTTGTCGGCATCCAACCGAACATCCGCCCTGTGGCACCGAACACCATCGAGCGCAGCCAAGGCAAGGCTAAACGGGTTCTGGATAAGAGAAAGTTTAAATAAAAAGTTTAACAGGTTGAACGAGTTGAACGGGTTGAAACGCTTCGCTGTTTATATGACAATAAAAAAACGGTGTCCTGACGGGACACCGTTTTTTTTGTGCTGTGAAGCGGATTGCTATTTCTTAGCCTTCTTCTCGGTTCCTTCAAAAAGTTCCTTCAGCGAGCCGAGCGAACTCAGCACGCCTGTGGCTTCGTACGGCATAAAGACGGTCTTGCTGTCTTTGCTGCCGGCCAGCTGCTCGAAGGTTGAGATATACTTCATTGCGATGAGATACTGCGCCGGGTCGAAATGGGCGCTCTGGTCGATGGCTTCGCTTATCAGGCGGATGCTCTTGGCTTCGGCTTCGGCAACCTTGATTTTTGCTTCGGCTTCAGCTTCGGCGCGCAGAATCTGAGCCTGCTTGCGGCCCTGAGCCTGATTGATTTCGGCATCGCGCATACCTTCGGCTTCCAAAATGGTGGCTTTTTTGTGGCCTTCGGCTTCAAGGATGGTGGCACGGCGCTCACGCTCGGCACGCATCTGTTTCTCCATCGTCTGACGGATTTCGACAGGCGGGTTAATATCCTGAAGTTCAACACGATTCACCTTCACGCCCCACTTGTTTGTGGCTTCGTCGAGAATAAGGCGAAGTTTGGTGTTGATGGTGTCGCGCGATGTGAGCGTCTCGTCGAGTTCAAGCTCACCGATGACGTTACGCAACGTGGTCTGGGTGAGTTTTTCAATCGCATCTGGCAGATTTTCAATCTCATAGACAGCCTTCACAGGGTCCATAATCTGAAAATAGAGCAATGCGTTGATTTCCAGATTCACATTATCCTTGGTAATCACATTCTGACGCGGGAAATCGTAAACCGTCTCTCGGATGTCGATACGCGGACGGTCGACAAAACGCACGTACTTAGTGCCGTTGTATTCAGTCACATAGCGCCATTTCACCGGGCGCGGCTTGTCGATAATCGGCCAAATGATGTTGATGCCCGACGAGAGCTGGCGGTTGAATTTTCCCAAACGTTCAACGACCATCGTTTCCGACTGTTTGACGACCTTGAAGCCGGCCATCGCGAAAATCAGGACGAACAATGCTATTACAAATAGCAGAACCAATGTTGCACTCATTTTTTAACTGTTTTTTGGTTTAACATAAAGTATGATACTGTCGATTTTAACCACTTCGACGGGTGTTCCTGCGGCAATTTCAGAACCGTCGAGCGTGCGTGCCTGCCACACAACACCGTCAAGGCTGATTGAACCCGAATCGCAGTCGATTTGCTCCTTTGCCTTTGTCACGCGGCCAATCATCGCGTCGGAATTAGTTGGCGCGCCCGTTTTGTCAAGCCAGCGCAGCACCACCGGCCTGATGGCGAACATTGTGACTGCCGTACCGCAAATGCCGATGAAGAGCAGCCAGGATGCCGAATCGGTGACTAACGAAGCTAGACCGGCACAGAAGAACCCGATGCCGACCGAGCCCGCCACAAACGACGGTGTGAAAATCTCGATGATGAACATCAGCACCCCGATGATGAAAAGCAGGGTTGTCAAATTCATAAAATCCATAATAGTAGTTTTAAAAAATTGATATTTAACACGGTATCACCGCACTTGCGCCGGCGGCGAAACACTCAAACAAGGTAGTGAAAGTTTTGGTTGCGCCAAACACCACGGCGATATTTTTCGGCACACCGCAAATACATCGGAACAAAATATTTTTAACCACGGGAAGCACGAAAAACACGGGACTAACAAATGAACAAGTTCATTTGTGGACTAAATTCCGTGATTTCTTTGTGTTCTCCGTGGTCAATATAATTTCTGTGGTTTGTAAAATTCAGTGAAAAACGCAATCGAACATTTTCACAAATTCTTTTATATTTACACAAAAGCCGCAACAATCGGTTTTGGCGCGTCCGACGGCCGCAAGTTGCTGCAAATCAGTTTTGTTGAACATTATAAAACATCAGATTATGATAGTAAAACAACTTTCGGTTTTCTTGGAGAACAAAACCAACAGTCTGAATACGATGCTTGAGGTGCTGACGGCGCAGGGCATCAATATGTCGGCATTCTGCGTGGCCGACGCCTCTGATTACGGCATTGTACGGTTCATTGTGGGCCGCCCCGAGCTGGCTTATAAAATATTGAAAGAGAACAACTACACTGTTACGCTGACCGATGTGGTTTGTATGGTTGTGCCCCACGAGTCGGGCGGTTTGCACAAAGCGCTGAAAATCATATCGTCGAACGGCATCAACATTGATTATATGTATGCCTTTGCCGACGGCGGCAGCGCCAAAGTGGTGATTCGCAGCGACTCGAACGAGCGTCTGATTGACATTCTGCAAGCCAACAAAATGGAGCTGGTTGCTTCGAACCAAGTTTACAACGTTGATTAAATGGCTGATTTACTGAATACTGCCAAACGGTTCTTCGGCACCGACCGTTTTGTGGAAACCTGCGGGATTGAGATTGTGGAGTGCCGCGAGGGCTTTGCAAAGTGCCAAGTGACCATTGCCGACAAGCACCTGAACGGCATCAACGCCATTCAGGGCGGCGTGCTGTTCACCATTGCCGATTTTTCGGCGGCCGTGGCGGCGTTCACGCTTGGGCGCGTGGCTCTGTCGATAAACGCCGACATATCGTTTTTCAGGAACTGCAACAGCGGCCTGCTGACGGCTGAGGCCACAGTCATCTCGGCCACGAACAATTTGTGCACGTGCAGCGTTGATGTTGTTTGCAACGATGTAAAACTGGCTAACGTGAAAGTGGGGCTGTTCAGAACAAAGCAGGAGATTCCGATTGAATAACACAATCTCTACGCTTCCTCTATAGTCTGCATCAAAGTGTCTACAATCTTCTGCGACGGCATCACGCCATCTTTCGGGTAGAGATATTCTTTGTAGAACTCGTCACGTTCGGGTTGCATCGTGTCGTTGCCGGCAATCACAACATTCTTAATGTAATCCTCAACATCCGACGGCTGATAGGCATGATAATGCAAATCGAAACACTTCTGCCCAAAGGTGTTCCAATGGTTTGTGTCCTTATCCTTGACAATGAACATTGTAGGTTTCCGGGTGTAGAGATATTCGGCCGTGAACGACGCACAATCGTGAATCATGGCATCGGAAGTCATAAAGAGGTCGGTGTAGTAACCATCCTCAAGTTGGCCGTTGGGCAAATCGCGCCAGCGCTGGTAGTAGGCTTCAGTGCGCTCGGCGCCCCAAATGTTTATTAGTTTGAATTTGAGCACCGGGTGAGGCTTGAAGGCAATCTGAATCTCGTCTTTATACTTTTCCGCCAACTCGAGCATAAAATCGCAGTAAGCGAAGAAGTTAGAGAAGTTGAACAGATAATCGACCGTATGGTGCGGCGCCCAAATAATGCGTTTTTTGCGAACAGACTGCGGCTTCCAAACATCGGCAGGCTTGTAATCGGGCAGCATAAGCGGCTCCATCCCCAAACTACCCGATACAACAGTATTGGCTCCGCCGCAAGTCTGGTACTGTTGCGAGTAGCCAATATGATATTCATTCTCAACAAAATAACGCCAAAGCAGATTATGGAACGGCAAATTGAAGTTTGTCCGATAAATGTCTATACAGCAAGTTCCATACATTATGTAGCAGTTTAGTTTATCGCCAAACCTGTAAATATGGTACTGCGGAAGGGTGTCTTTGTATGGCTTTGTGTAGAAAATGACATCCGGATTGAGCATCTTTTTGACATTCTTCCATTTATTTTTGTCGTTGTCGAATGTTTGGAAGTACCGGTAACCACGTTTTTTTACAAAATCTTCCGATTGAAGCATTACACTTCGCATCTCATTTCTATCATAATTCAAATGAACATTGAACGGGCACAAAACAATAACTGGCTCAAACCGCTCATTATGTTCGAACAGCCAGTACAATCGGTCATATTTCCAAACCGACGGACTTTGCAAAAAGAACGCCACGGTGATTTTAGGCTTGTTTTTCAATGATTTTACAAATCTAACACGCCGCCGTTCCAATCGTTTGGCTTTCCGTTTAAGACAAAAAGGAATAGTCGCAATAAAAAAGTCTCCGAACGTGAGCGTTTTGTAAACATTGTCCCAAAACGACACTTCAAAAAAACTCTTTATTTTCTCAATGGCAAAAATCATAAGCTCTTAATGCAATATCTCCATTGTACGATTAATGGCATTCTTAAAATCGTACCCTGGTTTCCAATAGGTATTTTCGAGTTTGCTGTTGTCGAGCACGGCACACATGGCCAC
>CAMHPA010000088.1 GCA_946186925.1 uncultured Bacteroidota bacterium
AAAATAAAGAAAAATCAAATGATTTCTTAACAATCCTGCACCGGAAAATGCTGAATAATAAATCTTACTAATCTTAATAAATAGTTTTGATTATGAAAAGATTATTGTCAGTAGTTGTTCTGTCGATGTTTGCCATGGCGGGAACGGTTGTCGCACAAGACAATCCGATATACCTCGGTGTAACATTAGGCTACAACAACTTTTTAAATGCCAACGCAGCAAACATCCCGTATGCGGCAGAAGCAGAATCGCCGAGCTGGACCAACAAAGGTGTAGTCCTTGGATTCGAAGCTGGCGCATACTTGTCGCCTGAAATGCGGTTGCTGGTTGGTGGCGGATTTAACCGCACTGAGACTCCTGGTCATGCCAGAACGATTGGCGTTACAGATGAATTGGGCAACGTGATTGCTCCGGAATATGGTGAAACACCGAACCGCACCAATATGAACTATTCATTCTTTATCGGAGGCGACTTCTGTATCAGTATGAGCGGAAGCGTTAAACCATATGTTGGTTTGCGTGGACGTGGTGCATACTGCATCAATACCGAGAAGTACAAATTCGATGCGGCTGCTACCATTGAAGGAAGTCAGAAAAAGTTTGCCGAGACATGGAACATTGGCGGAGCCGTTGTGTTCGGAGCCGATTACTCATTTAATGGCGGACTTATTGTTGGTTGCCAGTTCGATTTGTTCTCTTACACCTACGCAGCAGTGCAATACAAATCGCAGGCTGGTGTTAAACCGAATGTGGGTAAAAGCAGCGATTTAGGCTTCATTGCCGCACCAACACTTCGTGTAGGTTTCAACTTTTAGAAGTTAGAAGTTTCGTATAAAAAAAGGCTGTTTCCATATTGGAAGCAGCCTTTTTTATATGATGATACCTAAAACCTAATTTCCCACAATTATTTTCCTACTTTTGCGTTTTCAAAAATGGTATGGCGAAAAAACTGCTATTCATAATTCTTCTGCTTGCGGTGGCGGGCGGTGCTTCGGCGCAGAAAAAGCGTCCGTGGTGCAAGCCGTTCTACGATGCCGAGCCTTATCACTTCGGGTTTGCGTTCTCGTTGGGACAGATGTCGTTCAGTATCAGCCATTCCGACGAGTTCAACCTTCTCGATACCGTCTATTCGGTTGAGTACAGCGGTGGCGCGCTTTTTGGTGCCAGCATGGTTTTCAACCTGAAACTGGCTGATAATTGGGACTTGCGAACACTGCCAGGACTTGCATTCAGTCAGCGAACGCTCACTTATCTGCTTGATGACGAACTTGTTGAGCCCGACAAAGCACTGCGCTCGCACAATATGAAAATCGAGACCACGCTCTTGCAGTTCCCTACGCTGATTAAATACCGCTCAACGCGCGAGAGCAACTATCGGCCTTACATTTACTGGGGCTTGAACCCTGTTGTCGATTTGGCTGCTCGTAAGAAGGTCAAGCCCGAAGAACGGCCAAAAATCAGGCTCAAAAAGTTCGATGTCTATGCCGAAATAGGTATCGGACTCGACAACTATCTGAAGTATTTCAAATACTCTACCGAACTGAAATTCAGTTACGGACTGCTCGATATGGTCAAGCAGGACGGCACCGAATACACCCGCGCTTACCGCCGTTTGGGCTCAAAAATGGTCACTTTAGTGCTCTGCTTCGAATGATTAAGGAAATCACTTTGGCCTTGTCTCCCGAAAAGGCGTCGTCAGAGAAATTCTATCTGCCCGCCGCTGCCGCAAAATTGGGACTTTCCACCGAACAAATCTCGTTCTGCCGTCTTCGCGGACGGTCAATCGACGCGCGTCACGGCCGTGTGCTAATCAATCTGCGGCTCGATGTCTATATTGATGAACTGCCGAAGCCCGATGAGTGGCAAATGCCTGATTATCCGAATGTTGAGCACTGCCAGCCAGTTGTGATTGTGGGGGCGGGGCCTGCGGGGTTGTTTGCCGCGCTCAAATTTCTACAGTCGGGGCTGAAGCCAGTGATTGTTGAGCGCGGAAAAGACGTGCACTCGCGCCGTCTCGACATTGCCGCCATTCACCGCAACCAGGGCGTCAATCCCGACTCAAACTACGGTTTCGGCGAAGGTGGTGCCGGCACCTATTCCGACGGAAAACTTTTCACCCGCTCGAAAAAACGCGGCGACATTTCCGAAGTTCTGCGTGTTCTCTACGCCAACGGCGGAAATCCCGACATTATGGTCGATGCCCACCCGCATATTGGCACCGACAAACTGCCAGGCATTATCGAAAATATCCGCAAAACCATAATCGAGCACGGCGGCCAGGTGCTTTTTGGCGTGTCGTTCGACAGTCTGATTCTCGATGGCGACCGCGTTCGCGGAATCCGCACCACTTCAGGCGACGAAATACGTTCCGATGCCGTTATTCTGGCCACGGGCCATTCAGCGCGCGAAGTCTATTATTCGCTTCACCGTCAAGGCGTTGCGCTCGAGCCGAAGGCCTTTGCAATGGGCGTTCGCGTTGAGCACCCGCAGAGTTTGATTGACAGCATTCAGTACTCGTGCCGCCAGCGCGGACCGTATCTTCCTGCCGCGGCCTACAGCCTTGTGCAGCAGTCGGGTGGGCGCGGGGTTTACTCGTTTTGTATGTGTCCTGGCGGGATTATTGTCCCCGCTTCAACTGCTGATAATGAGATGGTTGTCAATGGGATGTCGCCGTCGGCGCGTGGCAGCCAGTGGGCCAATTCGGCCATTGTGGTTGAGTTGCGCACCGATGATATTCCGCCTTGCGCCGACCCAGTGATGGCTGGTCTCGAGTTCCAAATGCAATATGAGCGGCTTGCCTTCAACAATGGCGGCACGGGCCAGATTGCGCCAGCGCAGCGGTTGGCCGATTTTGTCGAAGGGCGTGTGTCGGGTTCGCTTCCGCGCACGTCGTTCACGCCAGGCATAATCTCGTCGCCGATGCACCAGTGGTTGCCCGATTTTATCCGCCAGCGCCTGCAGGACGGTCTTCGCCAGTTCGACCGCCGAATGCGCGGTTTCTACACCAACGATGCCGTGCTGATTGGCGTCGAGAGCCGCACCAGTTCGCCCTTTCGCATTCCACGCGACCCAGAAACTCTGCAACACGTTCAGATTCAGGGACTTTTCCCGTGTGGTGAAGGCGCGGGCTATGCAGGCGGCATTGTCTCTTCGGCACTCGACGGACAGCGTTGCGCCGAAAAGGCGGCATTGTTCATTAAAAACTGCCAGTAGCGGTGCAAGCATTCGTTTTACCACTATATTTGTGCCGCTAAAAACAGAGAGTATGATTAAGGATAGTCTCACAAATCACGAAAAGTATCACTCGCTGCACCCGTTGTTCGCAAAGGCTTTCGAGTACTTGCAGTCGGCCGATTTGATTGACTACGATGAAGGCAAATACCCGATTGACGGCAACGATATGTACGCTTCAATCAGCGAATATGTCACAAAGGGCGAAGGTCAACTCGAAGGTCACGTGGAATATATTGATATTCAGTATATTCTGAAAGGGACCGAAATTATTGGCTTTGCACCGAAAAATGGCCAGAAAGAGACAATTCCATATTCTAACGAGCGCGATATAGCCTTTTACGAAGGTGATTATGAGCCTATTACCTTAAACGCTGGCGAATTTGTCATTTTCTACCCCGAAGATTTGCACTTGCCTTGTCTGAAAAACGGCAAGCCGTCGGTTGTGAAAAAGGTTGTGGTCAAAGTCCGACTCAATCCAGGCAAAGCCGAATAAATTCTATTTTATTGATTGATAAATTGTAACTGCACGGTTCAGCCGTTTTGGCGGCGGAATTCGGCGCACACAATAGCCGTTGCCACAGCCACGTTGAGCGATTCCATATCAGCCGTTGGCGGTGCGTACGAAGGAATTTTTAAGTTGCAGTCAGTCAGTGCGCTAATCTCGTCCGACAGACCTTTCGATTCATTGCCCATTACCACAATTGCGTTTTTCGGCAGACTTGATGCGTAGATGTTCTCGCCGTCGAGCCGAGTGCCGAAAAGTTGCACGTCAGACTTGCGGGCGGTTGCGGCCAGCGTGGCAAGGTCGCAGTAGGTGACATTCACCTTGAAAATGGCACCCATAGTCGATTGGATAACCTTCGGGTTGTAAACGTCAACGGTGTCGGGCGAGCAAAAAACATTTTTTATGCCGAACCACGCCGCCGTGCGGACAATAGTGCCCAGATTGCCAGGGTCCTGAACATTGTCGAGAGCGATGTTCAGCCCGTTCAGGTCGGGTAGGGGCGCGGTGCGGCTGTCGGGCAGGCGAACCAATGCCACGGCTTTGTTGGGCGTTTTCAGAAAACTGATGCGTTCAAGGTCGCGCTCGCTCACGGCGGTGATTTCAGCCTTGCGCTTGAGCGTGGCTGGCAGTTCGTCGATGTAGGGCTGAACGGCAAACACTTCAACGGTTTCGAATCTGCTTTGCAGCAGTTCGCGCACCATTTTTTCGCCTTCGACCAGGAAACATCCCGATTCTGTCCGCGATTTTTTCCTGTCGAGCGACTTTATCAGTTTTATTTTGTTGTTGGTAAGCATATTCAATGTTTTTCGCAAATGTAATTTTTTGCGAGTTTGGTTCGGCAAAAATCCGCTAAACCTACCTATTATTTTGCGCAGTAGCCTATATTTGCACAATTCAGTTTTATGCAGAAGTTTCTGACATGGTTGGCCGCTATAGTGCTTGCAGCAGTTTTGTTTGCAAGTTGCGATGTCACACGTATGGTGCCTGACAATGAGTATCTTCTGCGCCGCAACAAGACCAAAATCGATGAGCGCGGGTTCGACAAAGACGAGCTCACATCGTATTACCGCCAGAAGGCCAACCGCAACGTGTTCGGCTACTATCCGTTCTTTCTGAAAACATACAATTTCGCCCATATCGGCCGTGAGCGCCGTTGGAAAAACTGGCTCGCAAGGGTGGTGGGGGAAGAGCCTGTGATTCTGGATTCGTCGCTGGCCGACCGCACACTCAAGCAATTCGACATCATTCTCAGAAACAACGCCTACTATGACGCGACTGTTACGTACGACATCGCCAGAAAGAAGAAAAAGGCGAAGGTTACCTACAATGTCATTTTGGGAAAGCCTACACATATTAATAATGTATACTACACAATCCGCGACACGGTGATTGAGCCAATCATAATGGCCGACACTGTCGAATCGGTGCTGCATCGGGGCAACCCGTTCACGCTTGAGTCGCTTCAGGCAGAGCGCGACCGCATTGTCGCTTTGGTGAAGAGCAACGGTTACTATATGTTCAGCCCCGATTTGGTTCGCTACAGTGTCGATACCAGCAATTATCTGGCTGATGTTGAAGTGATTGTCGAACGTCCAGTCGAGCAGAACCCCGACGGTTATCTCGAGAAAACCAACGCCAGGCAGTACCAAATCAACAGCGTGACATTCTTCCCCGATTACAATCCGCAGGACGCTTTGCGCAACAAGACGGCATACTACGCCAATCTCGACACCTTGTATCGCGACCCGTATGTCTTCCTGTTTTCGGGAAAACGGAAAATCACGCCACGTACAATTCTGAAAGCCAATCTGTTGGAACCAGGACAACTCTACGATGTCAGAAAGGTTGAGCAGACAAGCCGCCACATCAGCTCGCTGCGCATTTTCCGTCAGAACACCATATCGTTCCAACAGACGCCAGGTTGCGATACGCTGCTCGACTGTCACGTGCTGCTCACCCCGTCGACTTACCAGAACTATTCTGTCAATCTTGAAGCCACCAACACCGAAGGCAATATGGGCGTCGGCGGCAATCTGAGTTATCAGCACAAGAATCTGTTCCACGGCGCCGAGATTTTCAACATCAAGCTTTCGGGGTCGTTGCAGCGCCAGACTGAGACCGAGACAACCGAAGCATTTAACATTATTGAGTTCGGTGCCGAGTCGTCGCTCGAGACGCCGTCGTTCGTGCTGCCGTTCCGCACATCGAACTGGTACAAGCGCATCGAGCCGCGAACGCTGCTCACCGTGGCCTACAATTATCAGAAACGTCCTGATTACACGCGGAAAATCACGTCGTTGCTCGTCACTTATTCGTGGAAAAAGACAGAGCATCTAAGGTTTCTGGTCAGTCCAGTCGACCTGAACACAGTGCGTATCCCTGTCCGCACCGAAGCGTTCGACAAGCGTATTCAGGGCAAGTATATCGAGAACAGCTACAAAGACTATTTCATAATCGGAAGCCGCTATAGTATTCTGTATCAGAACCGTAACGCCGACAAACAGACCGATTTCTCGTATTTCCGATGGAATCTCGATTTGGCTGGCAATCTGGTTCACATGCTGCACAAAAATGGTGTCATGGGCGACACCGTGGCTGGCGGCTACTACGAGATTGCCAATTTGCAGTACGCCCAGTTCGTTCGCACCGATGTCGATTTCCGCCGTTACCACTATTTCTCTGACCGCGACCAGTTGGTGGGCCGAGTCTTTATGGGTATTGCCATTCCTTACGGGAACGCCACCGCCGTGCCGTTTGTGCGACAGTATTATTCGGGCGGCGCCGATGGAATCCGTGCGTGGAACGTCCGCGATTTGGGACCTGGCACTTATCGTGATACAGCGTCGTCGTATCCCAACCAGACAGCCGATATTAAAATGGAATGCAATCTTGAGTACCGCTACACCATAATCAAGAATTTCAAAGGCGCTCTGTTTGTCGATGCAGGCAACATTTGGGCCCTGAAAAAAGACGACGACCGTCCTGGTGCCGAATTTGAGATGAATAAGTTCTACAAGCAGCTGGCTTTGGGCACGGGCATGGGCTTGCGTCTCGATTTGAATTTCGCCGTCATACGTCTCGATGCTGGCGTGAAAGTGAAAAATCCCGCCATTGAAGGCCCCGACAGTTGGGTGCTTTTTCATAACAGATTTAAATTCAAGAGTATAACCTGGCAGTTCGGTATCGGTTACCCATTCTAACCGCGGAAAAAATGAAGCTGAAACAGTTTTTTATCGAGTATTTCAACATGAACCGCATGCAGCAAAGCGGCACAATAGTGCTGATTTTTCTCATTATAGTGGTGTCGCTGCTTCCGCGATTTGTGGCTCGATATAACGCAAACCGCTCGCAACCCGATTTCGCCCGTTTCGACTCGTTAATGGCAAACTACGAGCCGTTGCCCGTTGCAACAAGTGAGCCAGTTACCCATGCCCGAAACATCGACACCGTCTTCACATTCGACCCGAACACAGCCACGTACGATGATTTTCTTTGCATGGGGCTTTCTGAAAAAATATCGGCTAACATTGTAAAGTACAGAAAATCAGGTGGCAAATTCCGCACGTCTGACGATTTTGCCAGGATTTATGGTATAAATGATTCGATTTATTCGCGGTTGAAGCCATATATCAGCATTGCGGCAAAAGCGCCATCCGAATCGCAAAGGCAGACCGCAAAAAAGAAATATTCCGACGGCAAAAAAACGGGAAAGACCGCCAAATCCGCCTACGAGCCCAAAGAACTACTCATAGTGGAACTCAATTCGGCAGATTCGGCGCAGCTCGTTGCTTTGCGGGGCATAGGCAGTGTGCTTGCGCGCCGTATTATCGCTTATCGCGAGATGTTGGGCGGATACCATTCTGTTGAACAGTTGCGCGAGATTAGAAATCTGTCGCCCGAAACCTATGCCAATCTCTTTCCGCAGTTCACCATCGATACCGCAAGAATTGTTAAAATAGATTTGAACAATTTCAAATACAAGCAGTTGAGCGGCCATCCGTATATGTCGGTGGCGCAGTTGAACTCAATAATGAACTACAAGAAGCTGATGGGCAACTTTAGGGCGGTCAATGATTTGCTGCAATACAAACTCATTGACACGCTGACGTACGAAAAAATATCGCCGTATCTTGAAGTCCGCTGAAGCCGATTGTGAAAAGTTTAAAAATAAATTCCAGTCATATTTTGTAATTGAATATCATTCCCTATATTTGCAGCCTTGTTTTAGGAATGTTAAACAATAGTATTTTGTTATGATTGTAATACCAGTAAAGGAAGGCGAGACAATTGACAGAGCCTTGAAAAAATTCAAAAGAAAATTTGAGAAGACAGGTGTGGTAAAAGAACTGAGAACACGCCAGGCCTTCACAAAACCGTCTGTCGTTCGCCGCAGAGAAGTAATCAAAGCTGCCTACATCCAGCAATTGCAGGACGCAAGCCAAGAGAACTAATCGTTTTCACGCAGCAGAATTTGTTTCGGCTGTGATTGCTATGTTTGACCACGGATTTTCCAGTTATATAGCAAACGAGAAACGTTATTCGGCGCACACTCTTCGCGCCTACGAGAGCGACTTGCAGCAGTTCTTCGATTTCGCACAAACTGCCGACGAAAATTTCAATCCACTCAAGGGTGACCATGAACTCATCCGTGAGTGGATTGTTTTTTTGCTCGACAACGGCGACAAGCCGCGCTCAATCAACCGCAAACTGACAACCTTGCACACCTATTATAAATACCTGATGCGCGAAGGCCTTGTCAGCGACAACCCGACAAAAAAAATAATCAGACCCAAAACCGAGAAAAACCTGCCGTACTTTGTCGACAAAGGTGCAATGCAGGAACTTTTCGACCGTTTGCAATTCCCTGACGATTTCGAAGGCCATCGCGACCGAACCATTCTGCTCACATTCTACTGCACAGGCATGCGTCTTTCCGAATTGTGCGGGTTAAAACTGAGTGATATAGATTTTCACAGCTCTCAGCTGAAGGTTCTGGGCAAGCGCAACAAAGAGCGCATCATACCTTTTGGAATTGAACTGAGCAGCAATCTGAAAACTTATATTGCAGAACGCGATAAAATTGCACTTGACAATAATTATTTATTTGTAACTTCGAAGGGTGAACCAGTCTACAGCCAGTTGGTCTATCGGCTGGTGAACAAATATCTGGGCGAAGTGACAACTTTGGACAAGAAAAGCCCCCACGTGCTGCGGCACACATTTGCCACGCACATGCTTAACAACGGAGCCGAACTTGACGCCATAAAGGAGTTGCTGGGACATGCGAATCTTGCCGCGACGCAGATTTACACCCATACAACATTTGAGAAATTGAAAGAAGTGTATAATCAAGCTCATCCAAGAGCATAAAAAAAGTAATTATGAAAATTAACATTCATTCGCTGCATTTCGATGCTGGCGAGAAACTATTAGGCTTCGTGAACGCAAAAGTAAGCAAGTTGGACACCTTCCATGACGGAATAATCGCCGCCGACGTAACTCTGAAACTCGAGAAGTCCGATATTTCAGAGAACAAAATAGCCGAAATCAGGGTGCAAATACCAGGCGATGACGTGTTCTGCAGCCGTCAGGCAAAAACGTTCGAAGAAGCTGTGGATCTTTCGGTTGACGCACTACGCAAGCAACTGCAGAAAGCCAAGGAAAAGCAGCGTGGATTATAATTTCAAAAAAAATATCGCAAAAGGTTTTTATTTATCAAAATATGTCTACATTTGCACACCATTTTCCAAGACGGGGAATGACGTTCTGTAAATGTTTGCCGATGTAGCTCAGTTGGCCAGAGCAGCTGATTTGTAATCAGCTGGTCGTGGGTTCGAATCCCTCCATCGGCTCATTTGTCTTATTGATTGTTTTTGGGAAGATACCAAAGTGGCCAACTGGGGCAGACTGTAAATCTGCTGCGTCATCGCTTCGTAGGTTCGAATCCTGCTCTTCCCACTTTTGTTGTTTAAGCGGGAGTAGCTCAGTCGATAGAGCATCAGCCTTCCAAGCTGAGGGCCGCGGGTTTGAATCCCGTCTCCCGCTCAAGCAGGCCGACGTAGCTCAGGGGTAGAGCACTTCCTTGGTAAGGAAGAGGCCATGGGTTCAATTCCCATTGTCGGCTCCAAGACTGGGATTTATTGTCTAATTGTAAATAATAGGTTATTATGGCTAAAGAACAATTTCAAAGAACCAAACCTCACGTTAATATTGGTACCATCGGTCACGTTGACCATGGCAAAACCACTTTGACAGCTGCCATCACCAAAGTATTGGCAGAGAAGGGCCTTTCTGAGTTGCGTTCATTCGACTCTATCGACAACGCACCAGAGGAAAAAGAGCGTGGTATCACCATCAACACCGCTCACGTAGAGTATCAAACAGAAAAACGCCACTATGCGCACGTTGACTGCCCGGGTCACGCCGACTATGTGAAGAACATGGTTACTGGTGCAGCTCAGATGGACGGTGCAATCTTGGTAGTTGCCGCTACTGACGGCCCGATGCCTCAGACTCGCGAGCACATCCTTTTGGCACGCCAAGTAAACGTTCCGAAAATCGTTGTCTTCTTGAACAAAGTCGACATGGTTGATGACCCTGAGTTGCTTGAGCTGGTTGAGATGGAAGTTCGCGAACTTCTCTCATTCTATGGTTATGATGGCGACAACACCCCAATCATCAAGGGTTCTGCTCTTGGCGCATTGAATGGTGAGCCGAAATGGGTTGAGAAGGTAATGGAACTTATGGACGCTGTCGATGAGTACATTCCGCTGCCTGTTCGTGACGTTGATAAACCGTTCCTGATGCCGGTTGAGGACGTGTTCTCAATCACAGGTCGTGGTACTGTTGCCACAGGCCGTATCGAGACTGGTGTTATCCATGTAGGTGACGAAGTTCAGATTCTTGGTCTTGGCGAGGACAAAAAATCAACCGTTACTGGTGTTGAGATGTTCCGCAAACTTCTTGACGAAGGTCAGGCTGGTGACAACGTAGGTCTGTTGCTTCGTGGTATCGACAAAGACGAAGTTAAACGTGGTATGGTTATTGCAAAACCGGGTCAGGTAACTCCTCACAAGAAGTTCCAGGCTGAGGTTTATATCTTGAAGAAAGAAGAAGGTGGCCGTCACACTCCGTTCCATGACAAATATCGTCCTCAATTCTACATCCGTACTTTGGATGTTACTGGCGAAATCAAGTTGCCGGAAGGAACTGAGATGGTAATGCCTGGTGATAACTTGACAATCACCGTAGAACTGATTACAGCAGTTGCTTGCAACGAAGGTCTGCGTTTCGCAATCCGCGAGGGTGGCCGTACAGTAGGTGCTGGTCAGATTACCAAGATTATTGATTAATAATAATTGATAACAAAAGGATTCCAAGAGATTGGAATCCTTTATTTACGGGTGTAGCTCAGTTGGTAGAGCACTAGTCTCCAAAACTAGGTGTCGGGCGTTCGAGTCGCTCCTCCCGTGCCTTAATAAGTGGTAACAATGCAAAAGATCAAAGTATATCTCAAAGAGGTTTACAACGAACTGATACACAAAGTGTCGTGGCCATCATGGTCTGACCTTCAAAATAGTGCTATTGTTGTAATGGTTGCTTCCTTAATTATAGCCCTCATTATTTACATAATGGATTTTTCATTTGCACACATAATGGAATTCATTTACGGTTTATTCAGTTAA
>CAMHPA010000089.1 GCA_946186925.1 uncultured Bacteroidota bacterium
TTTGTTCGAAACCGTCTTCGTAATTTATAGCGCGTATTCTAGGCCGAAAGAGGTTTTGAATTCTGATTTTCCAACTACATTTGTGCCATTGAAAAGTTTTCAGAATGAAGAAAATCCTCATCATAACGCGCAACCCGATTGTCAACACGCGGCAAATGGAAAACACTGGCGGAGTCAGCCGTGACGGAAAATATCAGTTCGTTATCAACGATTGGGACTGCAAGCCCGATTTCGTGGTTGTTAACGGCAAAGCGGTGCGCGAAACTCGGATGTTCGATGTGCCTAAAAGCCGCACAATACTGCTTACCGATGAGCCGTACAGCGTTCTGGCCTACCCAAAAGGCTACTATCGGCAGTTTGGAACAGTAATAACCAATCAGCAGGAAATCAAATCGATAAATGGTACAAACGTCATCCACACCCACACTTTTCTGCCGTGGTACGTTGGTATGACTTGGGAACCCGACCACAGCAATCGCATAACATTGGATTATAATCAGATAAAAGCTGCCAATCCTGTAAAAGAAAAACTGCTGTCGGTTGTGTCGAGCTACAAGACTTGCTCGGCTGGCCACGTTGCCCGTAGGCGTTTTGTGAACCGACTGATGGCCCGCTATGGCGATAAAGTTGAACTTTTTGGCGAGCGTGTCAACGATTTCCGCGACAAGTGGGATGTAACGGCGCCGTATAAATATCAGATTGTCATCGAAAATTGCTGCAACAAGGACTATTGGACAGAAAAAATCGCCGACTGCTTTCTGGCCGGGACCTACCCAATTTATTGCGGCTGCACAAATATTGGCGATTATTTCCCGAAAGGGGCTTATACAGAAATTGATGTGCGTCAGCCAGAGAAGGCAATGGATATAATCGACAAGGTTATTGCCGACGATTTGTTTTTAAAACATCAGGCTGAACTGGTTGAAAGTAAGCGACTTGTAATGAACGATTACAATATGTTCAACCGTCTGGCTGAAATCTGTGGCGGTATTACAGACGAGTCGGAGGGGCAGACGACCATTAATCCGGCCAAGCGCTACCTGTCGGCTCATAATCTTTATTTGCACCTGATTGGCAGAACTTTACACCAACTTTCGTACAAAATCAAGAAATGAAAATAGGTGTAATAATATCGACATACAACAACCCCGAATGGCTCGAGAAAACGCTTTGGGGCTATATGGCGCAGAGCCGCAAGGCCGACGAGATTGTTGTTGCGGACGATGGTTCGAAAGAGGAAACGCGGCAGCTTATAGAGCGGTATCAGCAGTTTCTGCCGATAAAGTACGTCTGGCACGAGGATATCGGCTTTCGCAAGACGAAAATTCTGAACGAGGCGTTGAAGGCTGCCGAGTCGGAATATCTGATTTTCACTGACCAGGACTGCGTTCCGCGCCGTGATTTTGTGGCAACTCACGAGCGATTCGCGCGTCCGGGGTACATTCTTAGCGGCGGATATTTCAAGCTGCCGATGAACATCAGCAAAAAAATAACGCAGGAAGATATTGCAAATGGCAATGCATTCAATCTTAAATGGCTTAAAAACAATGGGTTGAAGTCGAGCTTTAAATGCACCAAGCTATTCCAAAGTGCTGGTTTTGCGAGTTTTATGAATGCCGTAACGCCAACCAAAGCCACCTGGAACGGAATGAATTCAAGCACGTGGAAAGAATTGATAATCAAAGCAAATGGCTTCAACGAGCGGATGCAGTACGGCGGCGAGGACCGCGAGATGGGAGAAAGGCTTTTCAACGCAGGTGTCAAGGCTAGGCAAATCCGCTACAGCGCAATTGTTGTCCATCTCGACCACAATCGCCCGTATGTGAACGAGGAGGCATTGGCAAAAAATAAAGAAATTCGCCAAATAACTAAGAAACAGCGTCTTACTTATACCGAATTTGGTATTGTGAAGCCGTGATTTACTTCTCGCCGTGATACTCGCGGTAGGGGTGTTCCAAATCGAGATAATAGAAATTGTGCTGAATCTGGTGCTTACCGTCGGGCGGAGTCATATAGTCGCCGTACTTTTGCGACAGGTAGGCATCGTAATTCTCATAGCCCTTAAGTTCAACATTCTCAAATATGTACGGCGTTGGTGTGCCCAGAATTTCTTTCCTGAACGCGCCATTGTGCCCATCGTCGTAGTCCTGAACCATTTTTGACTCGTCATAGGAGTATTTCAGCAGCAGCTCGCGGATTTTTCGCTGCAGGCCTTCAACGGTGTAGAGTTTGCGGTGCAGCAACGGAAGCCAGCACGCGGGGCCGTGTCCGTGGCGGTACGGGTCGCGGTAGGTGAAATAGAGCTTTTTGCGCAGTTTTTTGTAGCGCCGCACGTGGAAATATCTGACAATCTTATTGTCGGGCAGTCCGTCGAGCGGAAAAACGTCCATATAAACGCCGCCCAAATAGCGCAGGTGGCTGTGCTCGATAATGGTGGTTTCTGCGTCTTGAATTTTTGCAAACGGCAGTGAGTAGTTCTTGTCGTTTTCGGCGCAGATAAGTTCGTATTGCGTTGGCAACCATTGCTTTGCGTTGGCAATGAGCAGCTCATAGTCGGGGCGGGGCATAGCAATGTCGGCGTCGTCGTCCCACGGAATGAACCCCTTGTGACGGATTGCGCCCAACATTGTGCCGGCCGTCAGGTAGTATCTTAAATTGTGCTCTTTGCAGGTTTTGTCAACGGCCTGAAGAATCTCAAGAATTTTCAGTTGTAACGGGCGAATATCGTAGTCTGCCATAGCTGTAACTATCAAATTTTCATGTCTTTAACTCGCTCGTAGTCTTCCACTGTGTCGATTTCCATCGAGAAGAAATCGGTGGTGTCCAGGTATTTGAAAATGTGTCCTTGCGGAATGAGACGCTCAAAGGCTTTCTCGTAGAAAACATTTGAAAGGCCTTCGTTGTCAATCATTTGGTGAAGTTCCTTGTACAATGCTGCGGAATATTCTGCCGACATTTTCTCAAGACCAACCGATTCGCCAACGGCTTTCTCAATGCTGCAAACTTTGCTGATTTCGAGTACGTTGCGCTCGCCGTCAGAAATGATTTTGATTTCTTCCTCGCCAAGTTCGTGGCGGTTCATTGCAAGAACGTCAGGATTTTTGTCAGCCAAAAGTGCCGAAATAATGTCCTTCGAGAAGAGTATGTCGCTGTCGGACAAGATAAAATCGTTGCCGCACGCAAAATCTTCGGCCAAAAAGAGCGAATAAATGTTGTTGGTTGTGGCGTAATCCTTGTTGCAGAGAAACTTAACGTTGAGATTGGGATAGTTCTGCGCGACAAAATCGCGAATCATATCCTGCAGGTAACCAGTAACTATCAGAAAATCAGTTATTCCGTTGCTGATAAAATTGTCGAGTGTCCGCTCTAAAAGTGTTTTTCCGTTCACCTTCAAAAGGCATTTCGGGGTGCTGGCTGTGAGCGGGCGAAGGCGCGACGCAGTGCCTGCGGCAAGGATTACGGCTTTCATTTTCCGGCAACTTTTTTAATGGTGTCGATAACGATTCGGTTCTGTTCGGGGCGGCCGAGCGTAATGCGCAGGTGCGTGTTAATGTCGGGCTCGTTCATAAACTTTATCTTGTAATCTTCTGACTGTAAGGCTGTTTGCAATTGCTCTTTCAGTTCAATCGGGTACTTTATCAGAATAAAGTTGGCTTGCGACTTGTAAACCTTGAAGCCTGTGAGCGCGCCAATTTCCTGCTCGTAGCGCTGGCGGTCGGCGTTCATACTGTCGGCAATGTTGCGGTAGTAGTCGGTGGCCTTGAGTGCCGCAATGGCCAGTTCTTCCGAAATGCGGTTGTAGCCTAAATACTTGTTGCCGAAGCGGTTGAACTTGCCCAATCCGTTGCCCGTAAAGCCAAATCCCATACGCAATCCAGGCAGACCGTAGAATTTACTCAATGTGCGGACAATCAGTAGATTAGGGAATTCGTCGACCAGGCGTTTAATGTAACTGCTGTCGCGGTTCACGTATGAAGCATACGCTTCGTCGATAATTATATAAGTTGTTTTCGGGGCTTCTTGCAGAAGATTCTCGATTTGCTCGGGAGTCAGTGCGTTGCCTGTCGGGTTGTTGGGCGACGCCAGAAGCAGAATTTTCGGGTTCAACTCGTGCAGCATTTTCTTGAGCGCGTCAAGGTCGTAGCGGTAGGTGTCGCCGTCTTCGTAGAGCGGATACTGAACCGTCTGGCCGTCAACTTCGTCGGCAATCGATTTGTAGTACCACCACGAGAATTTCGGCACCAGCATCAGCCGGTTGTGGTCGGGCAAGGTCAGGAAGTAGTGAACGGCTTCCTTCAGCAGGTCTTCGCCGCCGTAGCCGAGCATAATCTGCTGCTCGTCAATCCCGTATTCCTCCGAAAGGAAAACCGAAAAAATGCTTTTCTTGCCTTCGTCGTAGATTCTGGTGTAGAAGCCAAGTTTTTGTGTATCAAAGTTTTTGAGTGCTTCCAACACTTGCGGTGCCGGTGCAAAATTGAATTCGTTTCTGTCTAGAAAGTTCATAACTGTTTAAATTTCTGCGAAAGTACGTTTTTTATTATTAACGTGAACAGAAAACGGCGGCGCAAACCAATCCTTGCGCACAAAACGTCTAATTACTTCAGCTTATACTCGTAATTGATGAAAATCTTCTTCACCTTCACAAAATAGATTAGCACACAAATGGTTGCGATGGCGGCGAGAGCATCGGAAACGGGCATGCTAAGCCATACGCCGGTAAGCCCCAAACCGCCTATGCGTGGCAGTAAGAACATCGATGGAATCAAGAACAAGAGTTGGCGCGTCATGGTCAGAACAATGGCGATTTTCGGACGGCCAACAGATTGGAAGAAATTGCTAGTAACCATTTGAATACCAACAATGGCGAAGGATGCCAAAGCTATCCGCATTCCTTGTGCCGACAATTCGATAAGCTCTGAGTCGGTGGTAAACATTGATGAGATGAACCTTGGGAAAAGTTCGCCCGACAAAAACCCGAGAATGGTAACTGTTGAGCCGCAGACCAGCGTCAGTTTGAATACCTGTTTCACGCGATCGAGTTGGCGTGCGCCGAAGTTGAAACCCGCAATTGGCTGCATTCCTTGGTTGAAGCCAGCCACAATCATTGCAATCAGGTTCAGCAAGCTGTTGATGATACCGAATGCCCCAATGGCGAAATCGCCGCCATAATTGTGCAGACTGCGGTTCATTAACGCGGCTATCAAGCTGGCACACAGCAGCATAATAAAGTTAGGCAGACCAATCAAGAAGATGTTCGTTACGATTTTGCCTTTCAGACGGAAACAGCCTGGAGCAAAGTGCAGAGGCTTGTCGTGGTGCAAAAAGTGATGCATGACAATAATCGTTCCCACAATCTGTCCGCACAAGGTGGCCAAGGCCGCACCGCGTATGCCCCAATGAAACACAAAGATGTAAATTGGTGCAAGTGTAATATTTATGGCTATTGTAGTTAACGTTACGTACATTGATTTTTGCGGAAATCCCGATGCGCGCATAATATGATTTAGTCCTAAATAGACATGAATCAACAAGTTGCCAATGAGCGCTATTTCCATAAACTCACGGGCATATGGCAGTGTCATCTCACTTGCGCCAAACAGCATCAGAATGTCATCAAGAAACATGTATCCAAAAAAGGAAGTGACGATGCTCAATATAATATTGAGTATGAAAGCGTTGCCAAGCGTACGGACAGCGTCTTCCTCGTTTTTCTGTCCCATATAGATTGACACCATTGTAGAGGCGCCAACACCAATCATTGCGCCAAAAGCGGCAAAAATGTTCATCAGTGGCAGGGTGAGAGCAAGGCCCGAAATGGCGTATGGCCCAACGCCCTGACCAATGAAAATACGGTCAACAATGTTGTAGATGGCCGATGCCGCCGTGGCAATGATGGCTGGCAGCGAGTATTGAAATAGCAGCCGCCCGATGCTGGCTGTTCCGAGTTCTTTTGCAGCGTTTCCCTTCGTCATAGTGCTTCTAAAAAATCGCGCAAAATTCCGAAAAAAACTTGAAATGGCGAATGTTTTTAGTCACAAGTTGTTAGGTATGGCTTACAAGTGCTGAAGATTGACTATATATCAGACTTTCAGTCTGTTCCATATAATTGTTTTGCGCTGACGGATGTAGATGTTCCGATGTCCAAAAAAGTATATCTTTATTTTTTCGAAAAACGAAGTTGATATTTTATTTAAAAAGTTGATATTATGAAAATTAGAGAAAATTCTGCGATTCACTATATCGGTTGCGACGATACCGATTTGGATTTGTTTGAGAATCAGTACATTGTGCCAGAAGGAATGGCCTATAACTCATATCTGATTGAAGATGAAAAGATTGCCGTTACCGACACCGTCGACGCCCGCAAGAGCGATGAGTGGCGGAAGAATTTGCAAGCCGCGCTCAACGGCCGCCAGCCCGATTTCCTTGTGGTTCACCATCTTGAGCCCGACCATTCGGCAAACATCAGCTGGGTGATGGACACTTTTGCTGGCTGTCGGATTGTCTGCTCGGCAAAGGCCGCAGCTTTTCTGCCGCAGTTTTTCGGAACCGATTTCGCAGGCCGCGTTGACATCGTAAAAGAAGGCGACACTCTGTCGCTTGGCGTTCATACTCTACAATTTATAATGGCGCCGATGATTCACTGGCCCGAAGTGATGGTTTCGTACGAGCAGGCCGAAAAAGTGCTTTTCGCCGCCGACGCTTTCGGCAAATTTGGCGCTCTCTGCAACGAGACCGACGACTGGGCTTGTGAGGCTCGCCGCTACTATTTCAACATTGTCGGGAAGTACGGCAATCCTGTTCAGACTTTGCTGAAGAAAGCCGCCGCGCTCGACATTCAGACCATCTGCCCGCTGCACGGCCCCGTCTTGAAAGAGAATCTCGGTTATTACATCGGTTTATATCAGACGTGGAGCGCCTATCAGCCTGAAACAAAGGGCGTTTTCATTGCTTACGCGTCGCTGCACGGCAACACTGCCAAAGCCGCCGAAGAGCTTGCCGCAATGCTTGAAGCTAAGGGCGAAAAGGTGGCCATATCGGACCTTTCGCGTGCCGACATTGCCGAGTGCGTCGAGGATGCCTTCCGCTACGACCGAATGGTGCTTTGTGCCTCGTCGTACGATGGCGGCGTGATGCCTCTGATGCGCGATTTCATTTGCCACTTGGCCGACAAAACCTACCAGAAACGCACCGTGGCGCTGGTTGAGAACGGCACGTGGGCACCGTCGGCGGCACGCACAATGCGCGCTCTGCTCGAACCGCTGAAAGAGGTAACCATTCTTGAGCAGACCGTCACCATCAAAACAACATTGAACGACGACAGCCGCGCGGCTCTGAAGCAGCTTGCCGCAGCGTTGTAGCCTCAATCTTTCAGAAAACAAAAATCCCCGAAAGGTGTTGAGCCGTTCGGGGATTTGCTTTATAGATTCATTATGTTTTTAATTCATAATCCTTGCAAGTCCTTGTGTGTGTTCAAATTGTTCGCAGATGATTTTTATCAGCACGGCCATCGGCACAGCTAAAATCATTCCGGCGATTCCCCATAAGAAGCCCCAAAAGAGAAGCATTATCAGTACGGTCACAACGTTTATTTTGAATGATTTGCCCATAAGAATCGGTTCAATCACCGACCCGACAAGCAGTTGTATGCCGATGAATATTACTATTGCGGCAGTCAGTAACCCTGGATGTTCAATGTCGATGATGGCCATCAGGCAGACGGCAATGGTCACGAAAATTGAACCAAGCATTTGAATGAAATTCAGGCCGAAAGCCAGAATGCCCCATAATAGCGGAAAGCTTACGCCGAACGCCCAGCACGCTATTCCGACTAGGATGCCCGTTAAAAGGCTAGTGCCAATTTTTACCGAAAGGAATTTTGAGATGGCATTCTCAATTTTCAAAAATACGTCGATGGCTTGTGTTGGTGTAGAAAACAATGTTTCCTGCATAATGAGTTTGAAATTGATGGAACCAGCCATGATAAGCACCATCAGAAAAAGTGTTATGGCTACAGTGCTGCAGAAATTTTTGATGTGAACCAGCCCCGGGCCAACAAGGCTGACAATGGCTTTTGTGACCTCGTTGTTATGTACAAGTCCGCGGATTAGCCCATCATCTTTTTTGACATCGATTTCGAACAACTGAATGTATGGCTCTACGATGCGTCCTAACTTCAAATCGAGTTTGTCGTACATCTCGGCGCGGCCTTCAAGTATCTCGCTTCCTGATAGTTGGATAATTTTGACCGAACCAATCATAACAATGGCAAACATCACCATCACCATTATCAGCGAGAAATATTTAGGTAATCGCCGCTTGGTGGCCCATCGCATAAACGGTAGGAACATTATTGAAAAGAAGCAGGCGAAAGCCAGTGGCACAAAAATGAATGACAATACTTTAAGAATGTAGAGGGCAAGCACTACCGCAAAAATCAGCAGAATCTTGTTCGTGAAACGGATTGAATCGATGTTCATTTTTCTGTTTTTTATAATGATGGCAAAGGAACAAAAAACATGCAAAAGTTGGTGCGCTCCGGCTTTTGTATCACCAAAATGACTATCGGAAATGCTAAAAAGTTACATTTGCACCAAACAACACTATGTCAGCAATCGACCAGAAACGGATAGCGAAAAACACCATGCTGCTCTATTTGCGCATTGGCGTGGTGATGATTGTCGGGCTCTACACGTCGCGTGTGGTGCTCGATGCGCTGGGCGAGGTTGATTTTGGCGTTTACAATGCTGTGGGCGCAATTGTGATGATGTTCTCGTTCCTAAGCAGCACAATGTCAACATCGTGCCAGCGGTTCTACTCTTACGAGATCGGGCGTGGCAATTTCGAAGAGTTGCGGCGCACCTTCAGCCTTTGCGTGCTGGTTTTTGCGATAATAATTGTGGTGCTGGCGTTGGCAACCGAAGTGTCGGGTATATGGCTGCTGCAGAGCAAGATGAAAGTGGCAAGCCGTATGGAGGCGGCGCGCTGGGTGTTCCATTTGAGCATTCTGTCGTTTGTGTTCACCATAATCCGAACGCCCTATATGGGCATGGTGATAGCCAAAGAAAAGATGAAAGTGTTTGCCTATCTGACTGTGATTGACGTTGTTGGCGGTTTGGGAATAGCCATTCTGATAGCACATTACGGCGGCGACAGGCTGATATTGTATGCGATACTTATGGCTGCTGTAAATGCTATGGTCTCAGCATTTTATATTATTTATTGCCGA
The DNA here is from genome assembly GCA_946186925.1 of uncultured Bacteroidota bacterium. GTDB lineage: Bacteria > Bacteroidota > Bacteroidia > Bacteroidales > SZUA-534 > RUG13583. The sequence continues at coordinate 9,230 of CAMHPA010000089.1, forward strand.
GTTTTTTACCCCGAATGCAAATTGATGTTTTATTGGAACCGCGAACGGTTTTGTGAAATACTCGGTTTTGCCGGATGGAATATGGTTGGCTCAATATCAAGCATTTGCAAAAGTCACGGACTGAACATTCTGATTAACATATTTTTCGGTCCGGCCGTCAATGCCGCACGAGGCCTTGCCTACAAGGTTTTTCAAAGCATACAGACATTTGCCGACAATTTCTATTGGGCTGTGCGTCCGCAACTCATAAAGTCATATTCGGCCGGCGACCGTAGCGGAATGCTCAAACTTGTATGCCAAAGTTCGAAATTCACTTATTATCTGATATTTGCAGTTGCTTTGCCAGTGTTGCTCGAAACACCTTTCCTTCTAGGTATTTGGTTGAAAAAAGTACCCGATTACACGATATTGTTCACCCGGCTGGTGGTCATAAACGCCGTGGTTGAATCGCTGGCAAACCCGTTGGCGGCCGCCATGCAGGCTTATGGCAAGATTCGGAACTATAATTTGGCTGTCGGCGGATTCATTCTGCTGATTCTGCCAGTATCGTATCTGTTCCTGAAACTGGGATTTCCACCCGAAACCGTCTTTTACGTGTCGATAATCATTTGTGCCATAGCTATTTTAGTGCGACTGTTGTTTGTCCGCAAGTGTGTTGGCCTGTCGTTGCGAATGTATCTGAAGAGTGTTGTGCTGCCGGTGCTGGCCGTAACCATTGTGGCGACAATATGCCCGGTGCTGCTCGAAGCAAATATCAGCTATGGTTTTACAAGATTTGTCACGGTTGTGGCCGCGTCGATTTTGATGACAGGCTTGTCGGTGTATTGCTTAGGGCTGACGCCAAGTGAGCGGAGGAATGCGATACGAGCTTTAGCTGAAAGGTTGCATATTGACAAAATGTTGACAGATAAATAGATAACACGTATATGAAACTATCGATAATCACCATAACATTTAATGCAGAGCGTTTCTTGCCAAAAACCATTCAAAGTGTTGTGGCACAATCATATCCCAACGTTGAATATATTATTGTTGATGGAAAATCGACTGACGGCACAGTTGGCATTATCAATGATTTTGAAGAACAAATTCGTGCAAAAGGCATTGATTTTAAATGGATAAGCGAGCCCGACAAGGGATTGTACGATGCCATGAATAAAGGTCTGCAAATGGCTACCGGCGATTTTGTCTGGTTCATAAACGCCGGCGATGAAATATTTGACGCCGGCACAGCGCAAATTATTGCTAATGCTGCAACAGATTCAGTCGATGTGGTTTATGGTCAGACGCTCATTATCGACCCCAACGGCGCGCCGTGTGGCGAGCGCCACAAGATAGCGCCCAAAAACTTGCAACTCAATAGTTTGCTGAATGGTTTGGTAGTCTGCCACCAATCAATTGTAGTGCGAAAAAACATAGCCCCCAAATATGATTTGCAATACCGCTATTCGGCTGACTATGATTGGGTTTGCGGTGTTCTGAAGCAGTCGCGGCGCAATGTTTATATCGACGGCTACCTGTCGAAATTCATGCAGTCGGGCATATCGGCCAAGAACCGCAAGGCGTCGTGGGGTGAGCGCTATAGAATAATGCGAAGCCATTTCGGGTTGCCGCGCACGTTGTGGGCGCATTTAACAATTGTGCTTAAGTATCCGTTTTCGAAGCAATTGAAGTAAAAAACAACTTTAACCGAAGATTTAGAATTCGTAATTTGTTTTTTATACGCTTGAATGTATTTTTGCTCCCAAATGAAGTCGAAATAATACAAGCATTTGCCTTTTTAATATGCAAGCAATAATATTAGCGGCCGGAATGGGAAAGCGCCTTGGTGAATATACCCAAAACAACACCAAATGTATGGTCCCCGTTAACGGAATCATGCTTATCGACAGATTGCTCAATCAGTTGAGCCGGTTAAAACTCAATCGAATTGTTATAGTTGTTGGCTACAAGGGTGAAAAACTCATCAGCCACCTTGCCGACAAACAAAAAGAATTGAATATTGAGTATGTGGAGAATCCTGTTTTCGACAAAACCAACAACATATACTCACTCTACTTGGCAAAAGAAAAACTTAAGCAAGATGATACTCTGCTTATAGAGAGTGATTTGATTTTCGAAGACCGTATTCTCGACCTTATTGTTGATAGTGTAGAACCCAATCTG
>CAMHPA010000090.1 GCA_946186925.1 uncultured Bacteroidota bacterium
GCGGTAGTACCAGATCCCGCAAAGAAATCAAGGATAAAACCATCTTTCTGTTCTCCTAGTCCAGCTATTATACAATCTTGAACATTGTATATGGATTTCGGATATCCAAAAGGTATTTTCATTGCTGTCAATAATCTTGAACCATAGCTATTTGCTGAATACTTCTTATCAAACCAGCAAGATTTGAATCTAAACTTCTTCTTGGTTCGCATTATATCTATTTCTGAAGAAGAAATATCTTTAACCCATAATTCACCAAATATGGATTTAACAGTACCTCTTTCAAATACCCATTTCTTCTCTACACCATTATTATCAATTGGATAAATTGCTATAATACCATCACTTCCGTTTATATTTCTGCTTACAGGATGATAATCATCAGCACACACATCTCCAAAGCCAATAATCTTTTTGTCTTTTACATAAATAGGGTAAAAACAATTCTTTGCGTCTGTTCGGAGATTACTATTACCAGAATTATCACGAAAGGTTCTTGTGTCCCATTCATTTGGATCTTCTCGTTCCTCAAGCCCCAATGTGTTTCTTCCTTGAAAAGAGGGATAGACAAAAATCGCATATTCACTTGAGAATGAAATATTATAGCCTTGTTGACCAGTAGGATTATGTACTACAGCTACAGATGCGACATCTTTGTCTGGATTAAGGTCTATCAATAATTGAGATAATTTACATTGCTCTACCTCGTCAATCGCAATAATCTCAACACCCTCTTTTTCTAGCGTATTATTAGCAAGTGAAAGCCTGTTTTCCATTAGGCTTAACCATGATGCATGCTTGAAGGTATTCTTATATAGGATTTCACTAGATTCTGCATTGTATGGCGGATCTATGTATACACATTTTACTCTCTTGGCATACTTTTCCTGCAACAATTCCAACGCTTGGAAATTCTCGCTATTTATCAGCAAACCATTAGTCTGCTCATCAATATTCTCCATGCTCTTTACTAACTGATGTTTAAACTTAGCATCGAAGAAAGCGGTATCGAGAACAAGGAAAGGATTTTGCTTCAGGAATTCAATGGTAAGAGGTTCGCTATAAGCTTTGGTCATCATATCACTTTTAATCTCATCAATGGCAAATAGGCGCACCCATTCTTTGCGTTGAGCTTCGTTGGCAATAATGGCAGGATATAGTTCTTCTGGCACACGGTCAAGAGTGATGCAATAGTCGCTTTGCACCACAAATTTTTTCTTCAGCCATAGGCGTTTTTGGAAGTTCTCCAATTGCGCCAACATTTGAATAATCTTAAGGCCAACTTGTTTTATGGCCTTAACAATGGCTAATTGTGATTGAATATGTTTGGGGTCAAGGTCGTCGATATGCAACACTTCGTTCTTGATGTAGAAGTCCAACTCGCGGTTCAAGAATCCGCCTAAATCCTTGTGAATAAAATAGTCAAATGAGTTTTTGGCCGTATATTCATCCAAATGTTTTTCAAGCAAAGTGCGGTTAGGCTTTTTGTTGGTTGGCTTCTTAACATTAAGCAATTCTTCAAAGTCAATGGGTATTAAAGGCTTAATGGTTTCCAATGCCGTTGAAATCAAATCGTCTTGCTTGGTGGTCTTGGGCATTAGCTCATAGGTGAAATAAATGTTCAGCTCACCCTCGGAAGTTGTTTCTACGATTGAATCTTCTGCATTCTCTGGTGCATAGATGGCAAAACGGCGCTCCATATTGTTTTGCGTTTTGTTGTTGTTCTGCTCGGTACTGGCATCTTTCAACACAAAATGCACTTTGCGGTGCGAATCAGGCAACACAAACGTATAGTTGCGGAAGTATTCCGATGTTTTAATATAATACTGGTCTGCATTTGCCCAATGCAGTTTCACTTCCTCACCATTGTAGGGTATGGCGTAGGTGTTATCCTTGTAACGCCGTTTCGACATAAAATCGCCACCATCGTAGTAGCGTGAGAAAAATGTTACCAAATGTGAGAATACTTCATCTTCCAAATCTTCGGCAGTGCCGCTTTGGGACAATTGTGCTTTCAGTTTCTTATGCTCTGCCACTAAATTGGCAACCATTGGCATTGGATTGTCTTTTAACGAATCCATATCCGATGTTCCCAATTGTTTTTCTATCTCCGTTATTCGCTGTTTGGCTTGCTGCGCATTATTGGTTTCTCCTTGAATGGACTGTTTTACTTGTGGAAGCAAGTCGTATTGTAAGAAGTGCTGTATTTCGTCGCGTTTTTTATTCATGATGCGATAAATGCCGAAATCCAATTCAGCGTGATCCATCATGAAAATTTCTTGCAGCTTGGCTACAAATAAGTCATAATGTTTGCCCATTTTGCTTTGCGTGTTTGTGCGCTTGCTTATCTGTTTCGGTAAAACGAGCTATCATAAGGCCAAAAAAAACGCAGACTTCACAAAATCTACGTCTTGAGGCCTTAGGATGCCCGTATAGTCAGATAAGTGCCGCCTACGCAAAAGCGCAGACATTTGTCACTATTCTCGACTATACTTTGTTTTGAAGGTTCCTAAGTTTCAAGACGATGCCGAATCAACAAACGCTGATTAATAATATGTTATACTGAAACTATCTTTCTATTTCTTATGCAAGTTTTATTCGTTTTATAATTATTGCTTTTCTATCACTTTCCAATAACCTGTTTTGTCGGAACCAATACGAGCAATCAATCCTTTCTTCGTTAATGAAGAAAATATTCTTTCTGCTTGCCTTTGAGTGATATTAATGGCGTCAGCTACTTGCTTTGCAGTAACACTCGAATCGTTTAATATCATTTTCAAAACCGATTGCTCGTTTACACCGACATTTACACCGACATTTACACCGACATTTACACCGACATTTACAGTGCCATTTTTACTATCAACCTTTTGTGCCGACTTCCAAAAGATTATCTTCACAACAAAACCATCTGACTGATACTCTGGTTCGGGAAGCCCCTGTTTGCGGCATAGGTCAACCATACGGTTAACGCCCGTTCCCCAATTCTCCAGATAGGTTGAGAGAAAAAGCACTTGGGCAATAGTGTGATTATACGGGAACGAATCGTGCGACTGCTTGATATTGGATGGTGTCAAACCGTGAGTGAAACAGCCTGGATTGGTGATTTCCACTCGGTCATCGAAAATAGCCAAACTGACGGTTGCGCTCAAATCATCGTACCTCCTATGGCAAAGGGCGTTGGTCAATGCTTCGCGCAGTGCCTCAAACGGAATGTCCAAATGCTCCTCGCGACGCAAGCCAACCACTTTCCCGCTCAAATTCAAATGCTTGAAACAGAACTCAATGCCTGCATCCAAAAGGTCGAAGAAATTACCCGCGGCACTTTTGTTGTCGATAAACTCCATTTTGTCGGTTCCTCTGAAGCGCGCCATACGCAGCCGTAGTTGCGGATAGCCGTCAACATTGGCGCCAAAGAGTGCCACTGCCGCGTTGGTGGGCTTGCCATTTTGCAAGAGTTTGAACTTTGTGAGCAGAGTCTCAACATTGTCGCTTTCGGCTGAAGCATTAATGCGACCACCTGCCACACCCGACCGAACCGCACCACGAATGCGCTCCTCGCTCAAATCGGAAATGGCGATTCCGTCAGCAATTTGAGCGTCCCAAGCGAACTTTTCAGGACTGCTTTGGCGCAGACGCTCGTTGTACATATCGCGCGGCATTTGTTTGGTTGTGCTCTCAATCCTATAGTACGGACAACCTTGATAGGTGTATGGCACTTGTCCGTATCTCCACTCATCGAAATGAAAAACAATCAGTTGAAGTCCATCGCTGTCAGGCACTTCCACATATTCGGCTCTTGCGTCAATAGCTGGCTCTATCTTTGCCAATTCCTGCGCAATTTCGCGTTGAGTGTTGTCGGTTACTTGTTGCCCAATTATTTTCAACGACGCAGGGGCTATGCCAAAAATCAGCCAGCCGCCTTCGGTGTTCAGAAAAGCGCAAGCCGACTTCATACCGTCTTTTAACTCGCCTGTTGTTTTCTTCAACTCAAGCGTGCGGTGCTCGTCGCCTTTTATCAGCAGCTTAATATCTTCAATTGTCATAACCGTTATTCTCCGCCTTTGCGCAATGCAAAAAGAGTAGTCAAATATAGACGAATTTTGTTAATGGAAAGACAGATTTCTATTGCCACCACAAAAACCGAATAAAGTCCCGACTTTCAGACAACCTGTCTGCCAGCCACAAGGGGATTTTGCGCCCTACATAATTGCCAATCGGTGAGTCTGCCTCATACGATTGGGGACTTTATTCGTTTTCTTCATTCATTTCAACATAAATTATAAGGGTCAAACGATTCGGTTCGTATTTCGGCGGCGGTTAGTGCACCATTTTTCAGTAGTAGGCGCTCAATTTTCTTGAATATCTGCAACTTGGTCTTTTGCCCCTTTTCTTTGGTTTCTTCAAACTTGCGTATGGCTTCTTGTATGAAATCGAGGCTGCTGTGTGCTTTCACAACGGGTTTTAGGCTGCTGCCGTGCCCCAACGCCCATTTGATTTTCTTGTACGCTCTTTCAGTTTCGTCAATGCTGTCGAACATACATCCTATGCATACATCTATATTCAATTCTTGACATATTCTGAAAACAGTGTCTGTCACACTATAGCCTTCTTTATCAACAAGATAATCAAGCAATTCTTTTTCTTTCTCCAAATCGAAATGTCCATACCGTCCGTTAATTGAAAGGTTGCCAAAATATTCGTCATAGAACGATTTATACACTTCATCAGTCCAATTGTTTTCAACTTTGTCTTTTTCCAGCGTCTCCTTCAGTAACTGCATTTTTTTGTTGTAGTTGTCAATGTCACCGCTCATTGCGTCATCGACTATGCTGTCAAGTTCAAAATCGGGCCAGTGGTCGGCGAAATAATTGACTTGAAACATTTTCACTTCGCCATCGGCAAGAGAGTCATCGTAGCCGATAGTCAAGAGATTCATCGGGTTGGAAATGCCATACACCATTTCTTTTAAATCCTGAAAATGCCAGACAAATTTGCTCAATTCGGTGTTGGCTATTTTGGTGTTGCGGTTTGTCCAGATTTTCACCATAAACCCCCACGAGGTTCGATAGCAATACATCTTTTCGAATTGTTTCAAGCAATCTTCAATCGGTGTTGCCGAATTCGATTGCGCATAGTAGGCGGAATAAATGTAGGTGAAAGCGCTGTTGAAGTCATCGACACAACTGACACCTTTGTCCCAAACCTCGCAGTGGTTCTTGATTATGTCGGCCACATCTGATTTCAAAATTCTGTCCAAACGGACTTTCTGCCCAAAGCATACGCACGACTGCGAATCGTTCAAATCGTTGGTAATCTGCATTGTAACAAGAGTGTCGCGGCTTTGTTCCTCACTTACATAATATGGATTCAATTTATCATCAACTCCATCGAATTTGCGATAGGTGGTCAGAATCTCCTCGTGGTTTGAGTTGTAGTAGTGGAACTCGTTGCCAATGCGCGTATAGAAAACATCGCTGTTGCGTGACCATTGGTATATTTCATCGTAAATGGCGGGGAACAGAATCGAGCCGTCGGGGTTCTTTAGTCCCATTTTGCCATTTTCGTAGAATGTGCTGTCGAATATGCCTTGGTCTGACAGTCCGCCGTTTTTGTAAACAAAAATCTGACGGTTGAAGTATCTTGCCCAAATATACGATTCACAAATCTCTATCTGATTGAAAACTGGTGGCATTATCAAGTCGCCTGTTGGGGTTTTCCAACCCATATTGTCGCCTTCTTTAAACTTTATCGCAGTTTCAGCCACATTCCACAACTGTTCTGCATTAAACACTAAAACTGAAACAAGAACTCGGTACGTTGAATCGAATGTTTCTGCGAATTGCAGCACTCCCCAAACAGTGAAATAGGTTGTTGCTTGTGGCAATAATGCCGTTATAAGTTTGATTTCGTTACCTTTATCATCAAACAATCTCATTTTGCCATCAACTTCGCGAATGCTGTAATTCAAGAAGTTGTAAAATTCCCCATTGGGGGTCGAGTTGCTTTGGTTGATACAATCGCTTACTAACATAGTATTCGGTTTTAGTTTTGTACAATAAATCGGCTGCAAAGAAAAAATGCCACTACGAAGCCTTTTTGCGTAACTGGAATTATTTTCAGTTTTTTTTTGTTTTTGAGCATTAAAAACAAAAAAGCCGCCAGCAAAACTGACGGCTAAATCAGAAAGACGTTAGACGTTCTCCAAACCACCGATTCAGAATGAACGCAGACTATATCGGTCTTTTTTATTTCAGCAGCGTTGGGCATAAAGCGTCTCAATCGCTGTCTAACCACCTTTCTATATCATCCTGTCTCACACCATTTTGTCATACAGTTCCAAAGTGTCTTTCAGTTGGTTTCGCATATGCTCGCGCACGTTTCGCGGGTAAATGATTTTAATGCCAGGACCGTACGACATAAAGACAGAGTACATTTCGAAGTTGATTACCACGTCGATAGCAAATACGCAACTGCCGTCGGGGTTTTCACGCACCAGCCGCTGCGAGCGGTGCAAAGGCTTGGTTCTGACGTAGTTGCTCTGCTCTGGCGTTGCCCAGAACTTAATGGTGCGCGGTGTGCTGCCAACGTTCTTGCTCACGCCAATCACATTGTCGAAGAAGTGTTCGGGGTCGAATTTCGGGTTGTCGCGGAAAGGCTCGTCCGAAGGCTCAATGCTCACTATTCGGTCGAGTGCCAGGTTGTAAATGGCCAGGCTGTCAGCCTTTGCGCCGAACACGAACCATCGGTTGCGGAACTCTTTCAGCAGATAGGGGCAGAAAATGTACTCGGTCGGCTTTCGGGCGTTAAACGACTGATACATAATGCGCAGCGTCTGCCGCTTGGCAATGTAGTTGTAGAGCGGATTGAGCAAGCGCAGGCCTTTCAGGTTGGGCACGCTGTCGAAATTGACAATGGGTTTGCTGTTGCTGCGGCTTGTGGCCACCATATCGCGAAGGCGGCTGACAACGTCGGCCATCTCGGCAAACTGCTCAAAACCTTCAAGTTCGCGCAGCATATCCACCGCTTCGCGCAGCACTTCGTAGTCGTTCTGCGAGAGCGGCATATTGGTGATTGAGAAGTCGCTGTCGGTGTAGCGGTAGTATTTGTGGTCGTACACTTCGATTGGCGCGTTGTAGCCCAACTTGTCGGAACGCATCATCTGAATGTCGGCCTGCACGGTGCGCACCGACACACCCTTGCTGATTCCTTCGGCATCGTACAAGGCGTCGCAGCAGGCATTGACAAGGTCGTCGAGCGTCCATTGGCGGAACCTGTTGCGCAGACAGTTATCGATTGTCTTGTAGCGGATTAGCGCGTTTTTATTTGCTGGCATAACTCTCTTTTTTTATTGATTACAAACACAAAGGTACGAATCGACTACGCAGTCTTTTTGCGTAGTCGAGAAAAATTTTGAGATTTTTTGAAAATAATTTCAGTTACGCAAAAAGGCTTCGTAGTGGTACATTTCTTTTGCGGCGCAATTCGGCGCAACTGAAAGTCGAATTATGATAATGAAAGAGTGTGAATCTCAAAAAATTGAATGATATGAATGTTCCAAAATTTACACTGAAATATCGTCAAGGCGGACTAAAAGGCGAGTTTGGTATTTGGCTGAAAATCAATAAGGGCGATTTGCTGATAAATCCTGTTGATTTGGCCGATTCGCTTCACGCCGACGAGCATACACCTGTCGAGTTCTATGATTTTGCCTCAATCGATGGCTCTCTCGACTATGAATTGAGGATGAATCTCTCGATGACCATTTCCGAAGTGAAGTTGGCCTTGGCACCATTTGTCGAGCCAGTAAGTTGGGAATGGACAATCGCCCGAAGCGATTATCAGCAAGCTGTTTCCGACGCATTAACAGCATTTTATCAAGATGCGCTACTGGATAAACCGACGATTTACGGCAACAGCATTGATTTTGAAAAGTTGAGAACCGTAGCCGTACAGTTGAAAACGTCAAATATGTTTTCGCCTATCTATCGCAAGACAATCAATGATATAACAATCGAGGAGTTCTCGTTGGATTTTCTTGGTTACGACTTTTGCGACATTGGATATGAAGCTAAAATTGGGGACCGAAAGATTGCTACTTGCCTGTCGGATTGGTCAAACGATTTCGATAGACTTCGCTATCAAATGGAAGGTTTGATTTACCATTCCAATCAAGCTGATATAGAAATCTGTTATGAGGATGAACCGACAATTTTCCGTTTTAAGCGAGCCAATGTTTTGACTGATACCGTAAGCGTTGGGGGCGGAACAACATTTCATTATAAAGAACTTATGAAGGTTGAAATCCATCCGAACAGTTTCGTAAAAGAGCCAATTATTGTCGGCTATTGCGAATTTTGGGAGACTATTCGCACTATGTACGAGGCACTTATGAATTTAGGATACATTTTCGCCACGTCGCCCGAATACGATAGTAATCAATGGCGTTACTCCTGTGGATTGAATATTTACAACACATTGAAATCGGGCATTGTGGAGAATGTCTTGAGTTCCAATGGTATTTCCTCCGAGGTCGTGAAACGGCAGACAGTGGTCAGCCATATTGTTACCATCTGTTGCGATAAAGACAAATTTGGCTTTTTTGAAAACGGGGCACCCATTTATATATTCGGGAATGTAGAAGATAGAGTTCACATTGATGGCTTTCACAGTTTTACCGTGGATGGAATTAAACAATGGGATAAGCAAATGCTCGAAGCCGATGAAAACTTCGATTGGACGAAATGGGATGAGACGGGTATGAAGTTCGCCCAGGAGATTCGCAACCGCATCCCCGACGATTACGACATTTGGTATCAGAAGCACAACGGCAAACGGTCACTTCTGCTGAAAAATTTATAGAGAAACGCTAACCGAAAAAGTCCCCAACCAGGTGAGGTGTTCTTGATGGTTGGCAATTATGTAGGGCGCAAAATCCCCTTGTGGCTGGCAGACAGGTTGTCTGAAAGTCGGGACTTTTTCGTTTTTTTAAACAGTCAGTTCAGGAGTTTGCGTTGGTATGCTCACCGATGGATTGGCTGTTTATTTTTGTGTAAGATATAATTGTTGGAATTTCAATCTGTTAAACAAAACAGCCCTCGTATAACTCGTTGCTATCTCACCTTTTTTACCACTTAACAACGACTTATAGCAACATTTTGAGCAGTGGTCGCCTTTACTGCCCCTTTTTGAAAAAAACTCATATTTCCAACTACGCAAAAAGGCTTCGTAGTGGCGGTTTACTTTTGCTGCGCATTTCGGCAAAAACTAATCGCATTAATTTGCAATTGAAGGGTGGTTAGACCGACGTGCGAGTGCGGACGCAGGCCGTCGGCGACTATAAAGGCACATATCAACTGCTCGTGTTCATTCGAAACAAGGTTTCGAGAACGTCTAACGTCTTTCTTGTTGCAAATGATTTTTAATTATTGTTACCAATGATTTCCAATCGCGGACTTGGTATTCCGCAGGCGGCAATCTATGGGCGCCAATGCTTGCGGTTGCTGGGGTAATGCCAGTGTTACACAGGTGTTGGCGTTTTTTTTGATTGGCAATTAAATAAATAAGGTTGCTGCGCAAAACCGCAACAACCTTAATGAGGTACGGGAGGATTCCTAAAAGGAAAGCCCCCCGCACTGCAAATATAGGAAAAAACTCTGAATCACAAACAAATATGCGCAAATAAAATCAAAACCTCTCTGCCCAACTCTTCCGAGTTGTTGCAGCCAACGGTTTGTAGCGCGTCTTTCTTCGGGCGGCGAGGGCATTTCCCCATATTTCAGGTACTGCAACATCGCCAAGAGGTTTTGATTTTCATACCTATTAAAAAGAGTTGCCAAGCAATTTTCTTCCGCGCACAATTCGCGGATATATGCTCAACAACTCAATGATTATATTACTGTTTGTCAGTAAGATAACGCGAAAAGTCTATCTGCGAGTTAAGCATTGTTAGTTCGTTATCGGTCAATTCACCATCGCCTTTGCGGTTCTTCATAAACCTTTCGGTGACGGCTTCAACAATTTCGGCGTCTTTGAGTTTCTCGGCAAGCCTTTGATGCGACAGTTCACGGATTCGGTCAAGGTCTTCACGTGTAACTTCGTTAGCGGTGACAGGCTCTGCGTCCAAACTGTCAATAAACTCTCTGACATCAGTAACTCTGACATATTTGCCTTCGGCAATTTGCTGTTCCGACATCCTAATCTTGGCCACAAATTCAGGGTTGTATGGACTTTTTCGATTATTGCGGTTTTTCTTCGGCATAGCATTTCGTTTTAAAGATTCGATTCTTGTCTGTTATTCGACATTTATTGTTTCTTTTCCGCTGCAAAGGAAGTATGGCACTACGAAGTCTTTTTGCGTAACTGAAATTATTTTCAATAAAAAACTCATTTTTTCGGTCTTTATAGCGAATTGGAATGTCTACACTAAATTAAAATAAGCCTTGCACCGCAAAACGGACAAGGCTTAAATGACAGACCTCCGTTTGGGGACGAACGCAAATTTCGTGTCAAAACTTTGTAAAATCCCATTCCAATTTTTGAAATAATCGATGATAAAATATTCAATACAGTATCAGCATAAAATAGGAAAACTCTTGCCAATACCGCTGCTTGCAGCGGCTCTACCACGCTTAGGGGTATAGGCGAAGAGTTTTCTTGTAAAAATTCATTCGGGTTTCGCCGAATTGCGCTGCAAAGGAAAATAGGCACTACGAAGCCTTTTTGCGT
>CAMHPA010000091.1 GCA_946186925.1 uncultured Bacteroidota bacterium
TTGTTTCTCGGCGCAAATTCTTCATATATTTCATAATTATCCGAACCTTTAGCCAGATCTGTCCCCGGGCCATCATCATGCTGGACATATACAACTTCGACATTATTCTCTCTCGCAACAGCAATTAGATGTCTTATATTATCTCTTACCGTTTCAAACGAATACAACTTTTCGTTAAAACATCCCTTTTGTGTATCTACAACTAGCAGTATCATCTTGATTTCCTTTCGTTACTTTCTTGTATATTCATTTGTTTTAGATTTTCAATAACCAGTGAAAACAAATATAGTGTTTTCCTCAGGTTAAAAGGCGGCAATCACCAACCAAAAAAGCGAAGCCATCCCCGACTTCGCCTTTTCTATTATTCTATTAATCAATCAATTCAATCCTTCACGTATTCAATTAATCAATTATTTAACTATTCTCACCGTCTCCATTGCAATGGCCAGCTCCTCGTTTGTCGGGATGACCATCACCTTAACTTTCGACGACGGGGTTGAGATTACAACCTCCTCGCCGCGAATTTGGTTCTTCTTTGCGCTGAGTTTGATACCCAAGTAGCCCAGATAGTCGCAAATGGCCTTGCGGGCGGCACCGTTGTTCTCGCCCAGGCCAGCGGTGAAGACGATTGCATCGACGCCGTTCATTGCGGCAACGTAACTGCCAATGTATTTGGCCACGCGGTAAACAAAGCAGTCGAAGGCGATTTTGGCGCGCTCGTTGCCAGCCTTGGCGGCGGCCTCAAGGTCGCGGAAATCGCTCGACACGCCCGACACGCCCAGCACGCCCGACTTCTTGTTCAGAATGTTCAGAACATCGTCAACCGAGCGTTTCTCCTTGTTTGCAATATACTGAACCACAGCAGGGTCCACATCGCCGCTGCGGGTGCCCATCACCAGGCCTTCGAGCGGTGTCAGGCCCATACTCGTATCAACGCACTTGCCGCCCACAACAGCCGAAATGCTGGCGCCGTTACCCAAGTGAGCGACAATCACCTTCGACTTGTCGGGGTCGAGTTTGCCGAACTCAATGGCGCGACCCGAAACGTACCAGTGGCTTGTTCCGTGGAAGCCGTACTTGCGAATGGCGTATTTCTCGTAATACTCATACGGAAGCGAGTAGAGATAAGCCTTGACGGGCATTGTTTGGTGGAAGGCGGTGTCGAACACGGCCACCTGCGGGGTGTTGCCCATCAGAGCCTCGCAAGCCTCAATGCCAATCAGGTTGGCGGGATTGTGAAGCGGACCAAGGTCGAAGCACTCGCGGATAACGCGTTTCACATCGTCGTTAATCAGAATCGAGCCGCTGTAATACTTGCCTCCGTGCAGCACACGGTGACCAACGGCCTGAATCTCGTCCATACTTGTCACCACGCCATATTTCGCGTCAAGCAGAGCGTCCATCACCAGTTTGACGGCCGCCTTGTGGTCGGGCATCGGCTGATTTACAACCAGTTGCTCCTTCCCTGTCGGCTTGTGCGTGAGCGACGAGCCTTCGATTCCGATTTTCTCGCAAATGCCCTTTGCCAGGACACTGCGGGTGTTCATATCAATGAGTTGATATTTGAGCGACGAACTGCCGCAATTCAATACTAATACGTTCATAACTTATTGATTTAAAGCGATTGCCTGATTGCAGGTTATTGCAATTACGTTGACCACATCCTCAACAGAGCAGCCGCGTGAAAGGTCGTTGATTGGTGCGGCCATACCTTGCAGAATCGGGCCGTAAGCCTCGGCGTTGCCCAAACGCTGAACAAGTTTGTAGCAGATATTGCCCGTTTCGAGCGACGGGAACACCAGCACGTTGGCCTTGCCGGCAATGTCGCTGCCCGGGGCCTTCTTTGCGGCCACGCCCGGAACAATTGCGGCGTCGGCCTGCAGTTCGCCGTCGATATCCAGTTCGGGCGCCATCTCTTTGGCGATTTTGGTAGCCTCAATCACCTTGTCAACAACCTCGTGCTTTGCGCTGCCTTTGGTCGAGAAACTCAGGATAGCCACCTTCGGCTCCTTGATTCCAGCAATGGCTTTGGCGGTTTTGCCAGCCTCAACGGCAATCTGTGCCAGTTCCTGCGCTGTGGGCACGGGAAGCACGGCGCAGTCGGCAAACACCATAATGCCGTTGTCGCCATACGTCTTGTCTTTCAGCACCATAACAAACGCGCCCGAAACGCACGAAATGCCAGGTTTTGTCTTAACTATCTGAAAAGCAGGACGAAGCACATCGCCAGTAGCGTTGTCGGCACCAGCAACCTCGCCTTTGGCCATACCCACCTTCACCATCATCGCGCCCAGATAGAGCGGATTCTTGAGCAGACGGGCGGCCTCTTCGGGCGTCATACCTTTGTTTTTGCGCAGTTCGACAAGTTTGTCAATAAATTCCTGCTTGCGCGGGTGGTCCTCAGGGTCAACAATCTGCGCTTTCGCGATATTCTTCAACCCGAAATCGGCGGCTTTCTTCTCCAGTTCGGCCTTGTTGCCAATCAGAATAATGTCGGCAATGCCCTGTTCGATAACTGCGTCGGCGGCCTTAATGGTGCGTTCCTCGTAGCCTTCGGGCAGAACAATTGTCTGCTTCTGCCGTTTGGCGTTCTCTTTGATTTGCTCTAAAAGATTCATATTGTTATGTTTAAAAATTACGTTCAATGCCGACAAACATACCAAATTTAGAGTATTTTTGTTATTCGGATAACGAAAATATGTTTATTCACTAATTATCAATCGGATATGATTTGGGCTGACTACCTGACGAGTTACAAGAACTTTCTGAAGTTGGAAAAATCGCTTTCGGCAAACACCATCGAAGCCTATATGGCGGATATTCAGCGGTTTATCAACTTCTCGAAAGCGCCGTCGCCAGTCGACGTCAAGCCAATCGAAATCCGCGCCTTCATTGACGAACTCGACGCCGACGACGGTATGAGCGCGCACTCGCAGGCTCGGATTCTGTCGGGCATCAAATCGTTTTTCAAATACCTGCTGATTCACGACATCATCGACTCCGACCCGTCGGAACTGATTGAGACACCGAAACTTAGCCGCAAGTTGCCGACCGTGCTCTCACCCGAAGAGATTGACCAGTTGATTGAAGCCGTGGACCTTGACAGCGAAACGGGCTACCGCAACCGCGCCATTCTTGAGACGCTCTACGGCTGCGGAATGCGTGTTTCGGAACTTATCAATCTGCGAATAACCGACTTGCATTTCGACGAGAGTTACGTAAAAATCAAAGGCAAGGGCAGCAAAGAGCGTTTGGTTCCTGTGGGGCGCTGCGTGAAAGACGCCATCACGCTCTACATCCACAATTACCGCAACACGTTGGATATCAATCGCAAAGACGAGAACATTCTGTTCCTGAACCGCCGTGGCAAAAAAATGACACGCGTAATGATTTTCACCATCATCAAAGACCTTGCCGCCAAAATCGGCCTGAAAAAGACCATCAGCCCGCACACGTTCCGCCACTCGTTTGCCACGCAACTGCTCGAAGGCGGCGCCGACCTGCGCGCCATCCAGGAAATGCTCGGCCACGAGTCAATCACCACCACCGAACTCTACACCCACCTCGACCGCGAGTATCTGCGCGATACGATTATGCGGTTCCATCCGCGGTCGTGAGTATTACCATAATAATATATGGTGCGCCGCGCGTTCTCAACTCTGCCCTGCCTAAAACTTTCATTTCCAACCACTTCTTATCGCCAGAAAAATATTTTCTACGAAAATCACTTAAAAGAATTTATTTGAAGAGTTCGGTTCGCTTTTTGTTTATTTCGGCTTATATTTGCGGCAAAAAGGCAAAATATAGTTATAACTTTTTAAAATATTAATTATGAGTAATTTAGATTTAACGAAGTACGGCATTACAGGCTCAACTGTAATCGCACACAACCCTTCTTTCGACGAACTCTACAAGGCAGAAATCAATCCTGCTCTTGAAGGTTACGAAAAAGGTCAGGAAACTGAACTTGGCGCAGTTAACGTTATGACTGGTATCTTCACTGGCCGCTCGCCGAAGGACAAATACATTGTTGACAACGACGAGAGCCACAACAACGTTTGGTGGACATCGGACGCTTACAAGAACGACAACCACCCAATGAGCGAAGACGTTTGGAACAAGGTTAAGGAAATCGCAAAGAAAGAACTTTCAAATAAAAAACTTTATGTTGTCGACGCTTTCTGCGGCGCCAACGAAGCAACCCGTCTTGCTGTCCGCTTCATTGTTGAAGTTGCCTGGCAGGCTCACTTTGTTGAGAATATGTTCATCCGCCCGACTGCAGAAGAGTTGAAGAATTTCGAGCCTAACTTCGTTATCTACAACGCATCGAAGGCTAAAGTTGACAACTTCAAAGAACTCGGCCTGAACTCTGAGACTTGCGTTGCTTTCAACACTAAGAGCCGCGAGCAAGTTATCATCAACACCTGGTACGGTGGTGAAATGAAGAAGGGTATGTTCTCAATGCAGAACTACTACCTGCCTTTGAAGGGCATCGCTTCAATGCACTGCTCTGCCAACACCGATATGGAAGGCAAGAACACCGCTATCTTCTTCGGTTTGTCAGGAACTGGCAAGACCACTCTTTCAACTGACCCGAAACGTCTGCTTATCGGTGACGACGAGCACGGCTGGGACGACGAAGGCGTGTTCAACCTCGAAGGCGGCTGCTACGCTAAGGTTATCAACCTTTCAAAAGAGAACGAGCCTGACATCTACGGCGCTATCAAACGCGACGCTCTTCTTGAGAACGTTACTGTTGACAAGAACGGCAAAATCGATTTCGCTGACAAGAGCGTAACTGAGAACACCCGCGTTTCTTACCCAATCGACCACATCAAGAACATCGTTAAGAAAGTTGCTGGCAAGAGCGCAGGTCCTGCTGCTAAGAACGTCATCTTCCTTTCGGCTGACGCATTCGGCGTTCTGCCTCCTGTTTCAATCCTGACTCCTGAGCAGACTCAATACTACTTCCTGAGCGGCTTCACCGCAAAACTGGCTGGTACTGAGCGTGGTATCACCGAGCCGACTCCGACATTCTCGGCTTGCTTCGGTCAGGCATTCCTCGAGTTGCACCCGACAAAATACGCTGAAGAGTTGGTTAAGAAAATGAAGAAATCGGGCGCCAAGGCTTACTTGGTTAACACTGGCTGGAACGGTACTGGCAAACGTATCTCGATTCCTGACACCCGTGGTATCATCGACGCCATCCTCGACGGTTCAATTCTGAAGGCCGAGACCAAGAAGATTCCGTTCTTCGACTTTGAAGTTCCGACCGCTCTGCCGAAAGTTAATCCTGCTATCCTCGACCCACGCGACACATACGCTAACGCATCGGAATGGGAAGCGAAGGCAAAGGATTTGGCTGGCCGCTTCATCAAGAACTTCGAGAAGTACACAACCAACGAAGCTGGCAAGGCTCTGGTTGCCGCTGGTCCGAAATTGTAATTCATATTACAAAAATATTTATTCAAGAACCCTGCCGTTTGGCGGGGTTTTTGTTTATGGATTATTCTGTAAAGGGGAATGAGTAAAGTGTAAAGTTTGAAGTTGAGTGGGTTGAGATGGTTTAGAAAGTTGAAAAATTCTAGCAACGAAGCGCTAAACCTACTAAACTTTAAACCTGTTAAACAGCGCAGCGTTTCAACTTTAAACTAAACACTTAAACTTTAAACTAAACTTTCTAAACAGCGAAGCGCTAAACTTTAAACATTAAAATGAACGAATATATTTTGTGCGGAATATTATGCCTGGCGGCCTATCTGATAGGCTCAATTCCGACGGCCGTGTGGCTTGGCAAGGGCATCTACGGAATCGACGTGCGTGAGCACGGAAGCGGCAACGCGGGAACAACCAACACCATCAGGGTTTTGGGAACCCGCCCTGGGCTGATTGTCTTTGCCATCGATATGCTGAAAGGCTTGCTGGCAGTGTGTCTGGTTCATTTTTCGGGATATGAGTGCGGCACAGAGCCGTTTGTCAACCTGCAACTGCTGCTTGGTGTCTGCGCCGTTCTGGGGCACATATTCCCGCTCTACGCGCATTTCAAAGGCGGCAAAGGCGTGGCCACGCTGCTGGGCATTGCCATTGCGCTCAGTCCGCTGGCGGCGCTGGCTTGCTTCGGGGTGTTTGTTGTTGTGCTGATTATCAGCAAATATGTGTCGCTCGGCTCAATGCTCGGCGGACTCACCTTCCCCATTATGATTATCGGTGTGCTGCAGATTCGCATTGTGTCGCTAATGGTGTTTGCGGTGGCTGTTGGCGTGCTGCTCATCATCACCCATAGAAAGAACATTGTCAGGCTGATACACCACGAAGAGAATAAGTTTTCGTTTACAAAGCGGTGCGCGAAATAAATTTTGAATTACGAATTAGGAATTACGAGTTACGAATTAGGAATTTGAACGGTTTTTCTCGGATTTTATAAGGCATCACAGAATTGTGGTGCTTTTTTTATGCTGATGCGGAATAATAATGAAACTGGTTCAATAGGCTGACTATCAAAACATTATCAGCAAAGACCATTTGGATTATAAAGTATTATGTTACGGTTTTTAAAATTTAGACACTAAAAAATTGCATTTTATAATCAAAATTTAAATAATACTGTGAAATTAATCGGAAAATCTATTGTTTTTTAATTTTTGTTGATACCTTTGGCGCCACAAATAAAAACCGGAAAATGAGCAAACTTATTTTACCAAAAGGTTACAAGCCAATTCTGAACCTGACTCAGACAGAGCTGGGCATACAACGCATAAAAGATTTCTTTCAGTCGAACCTGTCAGCCGAGCTGCGGCTGCGGCGCGTGACGGCACCGCTTTTTGTGCTCAAAGGCACCGGCCTGAACGACGACCTGAACGGCGTTGAGCGCCCCGTAACCTTCCCCATCAAAGATATGCAGGAACAAAAGGCCGAAATCGTCCACTCGCTTGCAAAATGGAAGCGTATGATTCTGGCTGATTACGAGATAGAAAGCGGATTCGGCATCTATACCGATATGAACGCCATCCGCGCCGACGAAGAGCTGGACAACACCCACTCGCTCTACGTTGACCAATGGGACTGGGAACTGTGCATCGGTAAGGATGACCGCACCATCGATTTTCTGAAAACAACGGTGAAACGCATCTTCTACGCAATGCGCCGCACCGAATATCTTGTGTATGAGATGTTTCCCGACATCAAACCGCAGCTTCCGCAGCGCATCCACTTCATTTATGCCGACGACCTGGCGAAAATGTACCCCGACAAGACCCCGAAAGAGCGCGAAGACGCCATTGCCAAAGAGTATGGCGCGGTGTTCATTATGGGCATTGGCGGCGTGATGAGCAACGGCGAGAAGCACGACGGCCGCGCCCCCGACTACGACGACTGGACCACTCCTACCGGCGACGGTCATTTTGGCCTGAACGGCGATATTCTGGTTTGGGACGATGTGCTGGGGCACGCTCTTGAACTGTCGTCGATGGGTATTCGTGTTGATAAGCAGGCCCTGCTGCACCAGCTTGAAATCACAGGTCAGGAACAGCGCAAGGAACTCTACTTCCACAAGCGTCTGCTCGAAGGCTCGCTCCCGCTCTCAATCGGTGGCGGCATTGGTCAGTCGCGGCTCTGTATGTTCTTCCTGCGCAAGGCGCACATTGGCGAAATCCAAGCCAGCATCTGGCCAGACGATATGCGCAAGACCTGCGGTGATAATAATATTCCGCTGATTTGACGGATTTATAAACAACATAAACGTCGCATTAATTGCGGCGTTTTTTTTGCGCTTGCCCACAAAAAAAGTGAGTCCCCTTCGAGACTCACTTTTTCCATTTTAAACATTATCTATTAACCCAAATAAGTCTTCAGCAGTTTGCTGCGCGATGTGTGACGCAAGCGGCGAATGGCCTTCTCTTTGATTTGGCGTACGCGCTCACGGGTAAGACCGAACTTCTCGCCAATCTCTTCGAGCGTCATCTCCTGGCAACCGATGCCGAAGAACAGACGGATGATGTCGCGCTCGCGCTCGGTCAGAGTGGCCAAAGAGCGCTCAATCTCGCGGCTCAGCGACTCGTTCATAAGCATATCGTCGGCGATTGGACTGTCTTTGTTCTCGAGCACATCGAGCAGGCTGTTGTCTTCGCCTTCAACAAACGGTGCGTCAACCGAAACGTGACGGCCCGAAACACGCAGAGTGTCAATAATTTTTTCTTTTGGAAGGTCCATCATTGCGGCAAGCTCTTCAGGCGAAGGAACGCGCTCGTTCTCCTGTTCAAACCGCGAATAAGCCTTGTTAATCTTGTTCAGCGAACCCACCTGGTTCAGCGGCAGACGCACAATACGCGACTGCTCAGCCAGAGCCTGCAGAATCGACTGGCGAATCCACCACACTGCGTACGATATAAATTTGAAACCACGTGTCTCATCGAATTTCTCGGCGGCCTTAATCAAACCCAAGTTGCCCTCGTTAATCAAATCGGGCAAGCTAAGACCTTGATTCTGATACTGTTTTGCAACTGAAACCACAAAACGCAAATTGGCTTTTGTCAGCTTCTCAAGCGCCAGACGGTCGCCTTTTCTGATTCGTTGCGCTAATTCTACCTCTTCTTCAACCGTAATCAAGTCCTCCTTACCAATCTCCTGTAAATACTTGTCCAACGACGCGCTCTCACGATTGGTAATGGACTTTGTAATCTTTAATTGTCTCATTTATACTGATTTATTATATCAAATTCTTAACTGGAATTCCGCAAATATCTTTACGAAAACAACGATTTTTACGAATGACTATTGCTTTTGTTACAAATACTTTTATTTTTTTCGGCATTGTTTTGCAGCACGCCTGCAACTTGTCATTGATTATTCTTATTACCAAATATTTATCACTTCTATAAAAAATAATTCATAAGAAATAACACCGAAATGCTATATAGCCCTCAAATCAACGGCGGCGGTTAACACAATCGCCAACCGCCGCCGTAGCCATTAACCAATCACTCTATAAAACTTAAAATCATTCAGTTAATCATTTATATACCAAATGCATAGTAAGCCGATTTTCCGTTCGGATAAACGCCCTCGATGTAGATTCCGCCCTTCGAGTTCGACAGAATAGCCTTCAACTCGTCGGCAGAGCGCATCGGACGGCGATTTACCGAAGTGATGATGAAACCCTCTTTGATACCGGCCTGCTTGAATTTACCGTCGGCAAGCGCTGTTATCTCAACGCCTCCGCGGATGCGCAAACTGCTGGCTGTCTGCGGATTAACGGTGCGCACACTGGCACCAAGAACTTCTACTGACTCACCTTGCGTTTGCAGCGATGTGCCGCCGTCGATGTTACGCAGTGTCAGATTCATTGTGCGCGTTTTTTCGCCGTGAAGCACTGTCACGCTGATTTGCTGTCCCGGACGATAGCGACCAATCTGCTCCTGAAGCTCCGACACTTTGTTCACTTCCACATCGTTCACCTTCAGAATGACATCGCCAGCCTTGATTCCCGCTTCAGCCGCAGCGCCACCATCGGCCACAGAGCTGACATAAACGCCCTTCAGACTTGTCACACCATTCTTTTGCGCCATTTCTGATGTCACTTCGTTGATGCTGATGCCGATAAACGCACGCTGAACGGTGCCATATTCCATCAGGTCGGAAACGATTTTACGTGCGATGCGCTCCGGCACGGCAAACGAATAGCCTGAGAACGAACCCGTCGGGCTGGCAATGGCGGTTATTACACCAACCAATTCTCCGGCTGTGTTCACAAGAGCACCACCGCTGTTGCCTGGATTCACCGCGGCATCAGTCTGAATAAAGGCTTCTATAGCCGTGTTCTTGTTGATAATGTTAATGTTACGAGCTTTTGCACTGACAATTCCGGCCGTCACGGTTGAAGCCAGATTAAACGGATTGCCGATGGCCAGCACCCACTCGCCCACTTTCAAATTGTCGGAATTGCCCCACGGAATGAACGGGAAATTGTCGCCGTCAATCTTAATAAGAGCAATGTCGGTTGTCGGGTCGGCGCCGATGACCTTTGCTGTAAAGGTACGGTTGTCGTCGAGCGTAACTTCAAGAGCGTCAGCACCTTCAACAACGTGATTGTTGGTTACGATGTAGCCGTCGCGCGAAATAATCACACCGCTACCCGACGCCACAACCGGCATCTCCTGCTGCTGGTAGTTGGGTCGGCCGAACAGGAAGTTGTAGATTGGGTTCTCGACAACATTATACTGGCTGCGGATTTTGACGTGCACCACCGCATCGACAGTTGCGCTGGCCGCCGCCGTGAAATCGACCATTCCCGAATAGCTTACCTGCATCGGGCGCGCACCTTGCAAGGTTGAATCGCTCTGAACATACTTAACATCTTTCTGCTGCATATTGTTGTAAATGGCAACAGAAACGGCTCCGCCTAAAACTGACGCAGCCAGAAAAGTCAAAATCTTTTTCATATCTTAAATATTTTTAAAAACTGTATCAAAAAATTCACCGATGCCGCTTCCGACATCTGAAAAACATGACAAAGAAACGAGTCTGAAACGAATTTGTTTTATTTTTTTCGGGGTTTAACTTTTCGTTAACACACTAACAATGTTGGCATTAATAACAAATGCATTTTTTATACAATATTTTTTTCACATTCTTTGATTTGATTAAAAGAAAAAGGTTACTTTAGATCGAAAATTTTTA
>CAMHPA010000092.1 GCA_946186925.1 uncultured Bacteroidota bacterium
GATAATGCGGCTCTGTTCAAATGTTGTTTCGTTATGAATTCATCGAGATGAAAAACTCCTCGTTGTTACGTGTTCTGGCCAGGCGGTCGCGAAGGAACTGCATAGCCTCAACCGAGTTCATATCCGACAAGTGGTTGCGCAGAACCCACATACGGCTGAGCGTGTCCTTGTCCACGAGCAGGTCGTCGCGGCGAGTGCTGCTCAGGTTGATGTCGACAGCAGGATAGATGCGCTTGAACTCCTCGAAGATAACCTCGTCCATCTTTGAGCCAGTCTCTGTCAGGGCTGTTGCCAGGATGGTGAGCGAGCCGCCGTTCTCAATGTTGCGGGCCGCACCAAAGAAGCGTTTCGGCTTGTGCAGCGCGTTGGCATCAACACCACCCGAAAGCACCTTGCCCGATGCGGGCGAAACGGTGTTGTAGGCACGCGCCAGACGGGTGATTGAGTCGAGCAAAATAACCACATCGTGACCGCACTCAACAAGGCGTTTGGCCTTCTCAAGCACGATTGACGCTACTTTCACGTGTTTTTCGGCTGGTTCGTCGAATGTTGATGCGATAACCTCGCCGTTCACGCTGCGAGCCATATCGGTAACCTCCTCAGGGCGCTCGTCGATGAGCAGAACGATAAGGTAAACCTCTGGGTGATTGTATGCGATTGCATTTGCTATCTCTTTGAGCAATACGGTTTTACCAGTCTTAGGCTGAGCCACAATCAAACCGCGCTGTCCCTTGCCTATCGGCGAGAACATATCGACAACGCGAGTCGAGATTGAGCATTGCGGATGGCTTGTAAGGTCGAACTTCTCTTCAGGGAAGAGCGGTGTCAGGAAGTCGAACGGCACACGGTCGCGGATGCTGTCGGGTGTGCAGCCGTTGATGGTTTCAACCTTGATAAGCGGGAAGTACTTCTCTCCCTCTTTCGGCGGACGGATGGTGCCTGTCACTGTGTCGCCCGTCTTCAAACCGAACAGTTTAATCTGCGACTGGCTCACATAAACGTCGTCGGGCGAGTTCAGATAGTTGTAGTCCGACGAGCGCAGGAATCCGTAGCCGTCCTGCATCAGTTCCAGCACGCCTGTGGCGCTGATGAGTTGGTCAAACTCGTATTTCTTATCGTCCTCTTTCGGCTGAGGATTGTTATTATTTTGAGGCTGGTTCTGGCCTTGATTATCGCGCTGGATATTTGGCTGGCGATGCTGGTGACGCTGTTGGAAATCGTTCGGCTGCGACTCGCGATGCTGCGCCGCATCGGCAGCTTGATGCTCACCGTCAGCAGCAGCCGGTTGACTTGTCGTTGTCGGCTTGTGCCCGAACTGGCGATTGTCGCGATCCTGACGCTGGAAACGCCCCCAAGATTTTTCGCCATGTTGATTTCCAGCGGAAGCCTGGCTCGCAGTGGACGAAGCAGGCTCATCATCGAGCCGGTTGCGATCGGCATATGACGGAACTGTTATTATCCGTTTCGGTGCCTCCTGCTTGTCGGTAGGCTTCTCATATTGTTCCGATTTAGCCTCATTGTCTGCATTGAGCGACACGCCCATCACGCGCTCGGCGCGTCCGCCAAGACGAGTGCGCTTGCGCGGCTGACGGTCAGTGTTTGCCGCCGACGGCTCATCGCTTTTGACTTCCTGTGCGCTCTGCACCTCAAGAATTTTAGCAATTAACTCTTTCTTCTTCAAAAGTTCAACTCGCTTCATTCCCAAACCTTTAGCTATAACTCGCAACTCAGGAAGAAGTTTGTCGTTCAACGATAAATTATCGTAATTCATAAGATAAGTGATTGTAATAAATGTGATTACAAAATTTTAGTGATTGTTCGAAAAGGAATTCAAAAAATAATGAATTGATTTCGTTTGGATAGAACTATCCGCGCCTTTTGAAAACGATGCAATTTTAGTGATAAATTGCTTTCGTGCAAACAAAAAACAAAAAAAAGTTCCATTACGGCACGCTCGAGGCATAATATACCGCCGTTTTGTTACCTTTGGGCTCGTTATAATAAAAACAGGTATGCGAAAAATATTGATAGCAATAGCAGCTATTATGCTGACAATGAGCGCACAAGCGCAACGAGGCAACCGCGAGCAGGCATTTAAGATGACTCGAGTTCTCGACCTCATCGACAACCTTTACGTTGATACCGCCAATATGCAGAAACTGGTTGAAACCGGCATTATTGCAATGCTTAAGGAACTCGACCCGCACTCGGTTTACATCACGCAGGACGATGTGAAGGCGATGAACGAGCCGCTTGAAGGCAATTTCGAGGGCATCGGCATCCAATTCAGCATTCTGAACGACACGCTGATGATTGTGGCCGTGATTCCCGGCGGACCGTCGGAGCGCGTGGGCCTGATGGCCGGCGACCGTATTATATATGTGGATACAGCCAACATTGCCGGCGTGGGCCTCACCAACCAGATGGTGCAGAAGAAACTGCGCGGCAAAAAGGGCACCGTGGTTGGCGTGAGAGTGCTGCGCCACGGAAGCAAAGATTTGATTGACTTCAAGATAACACGCGACAAAATTCCAATCTACAGCGTTGATGCCGCCTATATGGTTGATACCAAAGCCGGCATCGGATACATCAAAATCAACAAGTTTGCGGCCACCACCACAAGTGAGTTCAACACGGCCGTCGGCAAATTGCGCAAGCAGGGGCTGAAACACCTGATTGTGGACCTGACCGACAACGGCGGCGGCTATCTGAACACCGGTTTCGACCTTGCAAGCCAGTTCCTGCAGAGCGGCAAGATGGTGGTGTTCACGCAAGGCACCAAAATGCCGCGCCAGAACTACTATACCGAATCGGGACACAGCGAGAAGGATTTTGGCAAGGTTGTGGTGATGGTGAACGAGAACTCGGCATCGGCAAGCGAGATTGTGTCGGGCGCCCTGCAAGACTGGGACCGCGCCGTACTTGTGGGCCGACGCACCTTCGGCAAGGGCCTGGTACAAAACCAGTTCCCCCTACCCGACGGCTCAATGATGCGACTCACCGTGGCCCGCTACTACACCCCGACAGGCCGCTGCATACAACGTTCGTATGAAGGCGGCGTTGATGAGTACAACAAGGAGTTCGACAAACGCTACAACGACGGCGAACTCTACAGCGCCGACTCAATCCATCTGCCCACAGGCGAGAAATACTTCACCAAAGTGAACAACCGCGTGGTGTACGGCGGCGGCGGCATTATGCCCGACGTGTTTGTGTCAATCGACACCACCTACACATCGAAATACTACGTTAAGATGGTGCGCCACGGAATCTTCAACCGATTCGTTCTCAACTATATCGATAACAATCGCGCTGAGCTTGAGAAGAAATACAAACCGACCAAAACCGACAAGGACTTCAAGCTGTTCGACGAGAAATTCACCGTCACCGATGAGTTCCTGAAACAGCTGACCGACTTTGCCGAGAAGGAGAAACTGCCGTTCGACGAGAAAGACTTTGAACGCAGCAAAGAGCATATGCGCGTGAACCTGAAAGCCGCCATTGCCCGCGACCTCTACGATTCGGGTGAGTACTATCAGATTATCAACCGCATCGACCCCATCTTTAAAGAGGCCGTGAAGGTTATAAAAGACGACAAGCTGTATAACACGAAACTTCAGCCAAGCAAATAGCGCAACGTGATTAACTGGATTACAAGCAATTGGCTCGAACTGTTCGGCGTGGTGTCCACCATCGTCTATCTTGTTCTGTCCATCCGTCAGAGCATCTGGCTGTGGCCGCTGGGCGCGCTGTCGTCGGCAATCTACATTGCCGTGTACTTTGCCAACAAGTTCTACGCCGATATGGGGCTGCAGACTTACTACCTGATTATCAGCATCTACGGCTTTATGGCGTGGCTTGCCCACAAGAACCGCGAAGGCCGCGAACTGGCCGTGAGCCGCACCACAGCAAGGCAATGGCTCGTGTTGGGCATCGTCACCGCCGCCATCTGGGGTGCGCTTTACGCGATTCTGACTCTGCTCACCGACTCGCCCGTGCCCATTGGCGACTCGTTCACAACCGCGCTGGCCATCACTGCCACCTGGATGCTCACCCGAAAAATGATTGAGCAGTGGCTCGTGTTCATCGTGGCCGACGCCGTATCGGTGGCGCTCTACTTCACGCGCTCGATGCCGCTCACCGCATTCCTATATATAATATATACAACAATGGCCGTTGTGGGCTATCTGAAATGGCGGAAAGAATTGATACAAAGATAATTGTGGCCACTGGTGCCGAATCGACGGGCAAAACCGACCTGTGCCGATTTTTAGCCCAAACACTTGATATTCCGTGGGTTCCCGAACTGGCGCGCGGCTACGTTGAGCAGTTGGGCCGCCCCTACTCTTACGATGATGTGGTTGAGATTGCCCGCCTGCAGATTGCCGAATTTGAGCGCGCCATTACCGCAGGTCACTCTGTCGTTTTGTTCGATACCGACCTGATTATCACCAAAGTATGGTTCGATGTGGTTTACGGCCGCTGCCCCAACTGGATTCCTGAAGCCATACGTTCGCACCCCGCCACGCTGCATCTGCTTTGCCTGCCCGACATTCCCTGGGTGCCCGACCCCGTGCGTGAGAACGGCGGCCCGATGCGCGAGAAACTATCGGCCATCTATCGTAACGAACTGGAAACGTTTGGTTTGCCGTATGCCGAAGTGAACGGCAACGGCGATGAACGGCGGAATTGTGCCTTGAAGGCGGTGAGTAGGGTTATCGAGGGTTAAGTTTTTGGGGACAATTGATTGAACAGTTTTGTGCGGATTTTTATCGCGTGAACTACAATTATTTTGCTCAAAACCCACAACATTTTGCGGAAAGCGCATATTTTGCCTGCAAAAAATTTGCGGAAAGCACATAATTCAGCTTAAAAAATTTTGCGGAAAGTTTTGTTCCGTATACCTTTGTATTGAAAACAAAGCAATTACAAAATAAATGGTTTTCAAACGGAAATTATATGACGAAATGCTGCGATGGAAGGCTGATTTGGCCGACCATTATGCTCTGCTTATAAAAGGTGCCCGACGTGTAGGGAAATCGACTTTGGCGGAAGAATTTGCTAAAAATGAGTATGATACACATATCCTAATAGATTTCTCTATCGCTTCACGCGAAATTGACGAGCTGTTTGAGAATATGCTCGACTTGAACTATTTCTTCTTCCGTCTGCAGAACATTTTCCAAGTCAAACTGCACGAGCACCGCTCTGTAATAATTTTTGATGAAGTTCAGAGGCAACCGCTTGCGCGACAAGCAATTAAGCATCTTGTCAAAGATGGCCGCTACCACTATATCGAAACAGGCTCACTGCTGACTCTTAAAAAGAACGTGCAGAATATTGTCATACCAAGCGAAGAGCATCGGCTAACGCTCTATCCGATGGATTTTGAAGAGTTTAAGTGGGCGACAGGCGACAATGTCTCGGCCGATTTTCTTCGCGAAGCATATGCAATGAAGCGCCCGATGGGCGATGCCGTCCACCGCAAATGGATGCGCGACTTGCGATTGTATATGCTTGTTGGCGGAATGCCCCAAGCAATCGACACGTATATCCAAACAAATAATTTACAGCAAGTTGACGACACGAAGCGAAAAATCCTTGAACTTTATGACGATGATTTCCGAAAGATTGACCCTTCGGGGACGGCATCGCTTTTTTTCAGGGACATACCTGCGCAACTGTCGCGGCACGCATCGTCGTTCAAGGTTGAGAGCGCAACTGACGGACGCCCAGCAAACAGCGCGGACACAATTATGGCCGATATGGCCGACAGTATGGTTGTCAATCTTGCCTATCACACAACCGACCCACACGTTGGAATGGGTCTGACAAAAGACCCGGAACGCTACAAGGCATTTCTTACCGACACAGGGCTGTTTATCACTTTGGCGTTTTGGGACAAGCGGCAAACCGAAAACACAATTTACACAAAACTGTTGTCAGACAAGTTGGACGCCAATCTTGGTTATGTCTACGAAAACCTTGTGGCACAAATGCTTCGCACATCGGGTAATGAGTTGTTTTACTACACCTTCCCCGACGGAAACAACCACAATTATGAAGTGGATTTCCTTTTATCGCGGGGCAACAAGTTAGTCCCCATTGAAGTGAAATCGTCTGGTTACAAGACTCATCGGTCGCTCGACGAGTTTTGCAGCAAGTTCTCATCACGAATCGGCCAACGGCTTTTGCTCTATGCCAAAGATTATCAGAAAGACGGCCCGACGACTTGTCTGCCAGTGTATTTTGCACCGTTCATTTAATTCAGCAGCCCGATGCGCGATAAACTATCGACCATATATCGTAACGAACTGGAAACGTTTGGTTTGCCGTATGTTGAGATTCGCGGCAACGGCGATGAACGGCGGAATTGTGCCTTGAAGGCGGTGAAAAAAGTGCTATGACAACTGCGTGTTTAATCTGACCCAACGAGCAACCGTCTGAACCGTAATAACATATGTAAAAAAAACGCGAATGGCAGAAAACTGGGAAATATACGCCGACTGGAATCCGTGGCACGGCTGCACCAAGATTAGCTCGGGGTGCAAGCACTGCTACGTGTACCGACAAGACGAGATGTACGGCAGCGAAATATCGACCCAGGAATGTCGGAAAACCGCCAACTTCAACCTTCCAGTAAAGCGGAAGCGCGACAAGAGCTGGAAGATTGAAAGCGGCAAGATGGTTTTCACCTGCTTCACCTCCGATTTTCTGCTGAAAGACGCCGACGCGTGGCGCCCCGAGTGCTGGAAGATGATGAAAGAGCGCAGCGACCTCTGGTTCTATTTCTTCACCAAACGCATCGACCGCTTTATGGAGTGCATCCCCGACGACTGGGGCGACGGCTACGACAATGTGCTTGTGGGCTGCACCGTCGAGGACCAGGAAATGGCCGATTACCGACTACCGATTTTTCTGTCGGCCCCCATCAAGCATAAGAGCATTATGGTGGCGCCAATGCTCACCAATGTTGACCTTACGCCCTACCTCACCCCGCAGATTGAGGAAGTGGCCGTCAGCGGCGAGTCGGGTGTTGACGCGCGCCCCTGCAACTACGACTGGATTCTCAACGTGCGCCAGCAGTGCATTTCGAAAGGCATCGCTTTCCGATTTCATCAAACGGGAGCGCACTTCATCAAGGACGGCAAGATGTACCGCATCCATCGGCGCTTTCAGCTAAGCCAGGCGCACAAGGCGAACATCGATTACAAAATCGGCAAATATATGGTGCCCGAAACCATCAGGTTTGAATGGAAGGATGATGACTATCACGAGTGATAGGATGCGAATCGCACGACATTCGCTGCAAATTTTGAATGGAATGTTGGTAAGATTCGCTTCATTTGCTTATTTTTGCAAGAAAATAAGTGAGTTATGATACCGCATTACATCTGGCAATATCCCGACTGGCCTAATTTTCGTTGGGAAACCGACAAAATAATGAACCTTCTTTCCGAAGTGCGTCTTCAGGAAGGGCGCATTACAGGGATGATGGATGGCTTAGGATTCGAAGTTCAGACAAAAACATCACTCGACGTGATGACTGAAGATGTTATCCGTTCCAATGAGATTGAAGGTGTTTTGCTGAATGCCGATAGAGTACGGTCTTCGGTTGCCAGGCATCTTGGCATTTCAACGGAAGGACTACCTGAGCCAGACCATTACACTGATGGTGTTGTGCAGGTAATGATTGATGCTGTCAGCAACTATTCTGATGAACTAACCGAACAGCGCCTTTTTAATTGGCACGCAGCATTGTTCCCAACTGGGCGAAGCGGCATTACCCCCATAACAGTGGCGGGATGGCGAGTTGGCGAAGAGCCAATGCAAGTGGTTTCTGGCACGCTCGGCAAAGAGAAGGTTCATTACGAAGCCCCGGCATCAGCCGATGTGCCAAAAGAGATGGCGCGTTTTCTGGATTGGATTAACAATGAAAAGACTTCCGACCCTGTTCTGAAAGCGGCTGTTGCGCATCTGTGGTTTGTCGCCATCCATCCATTCGACGACGGAAATGGCCGACTAACCAGGACAATCACCGATATGCTGCTCGCCCGTGCCGATGGTATGCCACATCGCTACTACAGTATGTCAGCCGCTATTCTTAAGAGTAAGAGCAAATACTATGAAGCGTTGGAAAACACCACAGTGGGCAATGTTGATATTACATTGTGGCTTGAATGGTTTCTTCAAACCTTAAAAGGTGCAATGGAACACAGCGAAGTTGTTGTCAGCCGCGTGGTAAAAAAATCGTTGTTTTGGCAAGAGCACCGCAATGTGGCTATGAACGAGCGCCAGGTTAAGGTTGTGAACAAATTGTGGGACGGATTCGAAGGCAAACTCACAACCGACAAATGGGCCAAACTATGCAAAACCTCGCAAGCCACAGCTCTTCGTGATATCAACGATTTGATTGACAAAGGTATCTTGGTAAAAGGTTCGGAAGGCAGCAAGAATACCAGTTATGTTCTTGGGGAAGATTGGTAACGCGTTTATTGTTAAATGTACATAAGAATATAAAACAAAGGTGAAGATGTGAAATAAACCGCAACATTTTGCGGAAACTGCAAATAGTTATATATGCGCCAAATTTCAATGAGTTATGGCAGTGGTATTCAAACGGAAACTATACAACAGAATGCCTGGAAAAATGAGAGAAAAGGTTCCGCAGCATTGCTTATAAAAGGTACGGGGCAAGGTCGTCGCGCAGCACCACCTCATCCAGATTGCGCACAAAGTCCTCCCCCTTCACATATTCATAACCTTGCTCCTGCAGCAGGGCGATGATGGACTGTTCCAATTGGCTTTCGTTGAAGTATGGCGTAGGCTATTCACCTTTCAATCGTTTGATTTCCTTGTCGAAGTCGGAAATAATGGGTTGAGTTTTGTTAAAAATATCGTATTCACCCTCAGCTTTTGCATCAGCTTCCGCTTTTGACACACTTCCTTTCCCTTTCAATATCTTGTAGTTTCTGAAAGTAAGAAAGGCATTCACGCTATCCGAGAATTGAGACATATCGAATGTATTTTCATTCTCAATAAGATCTTCTATATAATCAAAGAAACCTGTTACAGCACGTTCCAACTTTCTGATTTCCTGTTCCGACAAGTAATTCTTTGCAACTGACACATCCGATTTTAGTATTCTACCATCTGGTGCGTTTTTCCAGGTTGTCAGTCCCATATTGGCTTTCTTGTGATCGGCTTTTGTGTAGATGATTTCTGCCGCCGTTTGCCCTGTGATGGCGTAGTGGAAACGATTCTGAATCATAGCGTAGAAATCGTGGGTGGTGGGGGCGTTTCGGTCGTAGTCGATGCTGCATTCCGCATAGATATCTGTGATTTGTTGCCAGATACGTCGTTCGCTGGCACGGATGGAGCGAACCCTTTCTAACAACTCACGGAAATAATCTTTTCCGAACACATTTTCGCCTTGTTTCAGACGATTGTCATCCAACACAAAGCCCTTGCGAATGAACTCGTTCAATACTTTGGTTGCCCAGATGCGGAACTTGGTGGCTCTTGCAGACGAAACTCGGTAGCCGACAGCAATGACCGCATCGAGGGAATAGAATGCAGTTTCATTTCGTTGCATCTTTCCTTCTATGGCGCCGTGTTGAGTGGTTATTTCCATTTTGGAAACAACCACTTGCTCGTCCAACTCCTTCTCTTCAAAAATATTCTTCAGGTGCTTGCTGATGGCAGGCACGCCCACGCCAAACAATTGGGCCATAGCCTTTTGCGTAGCCCAAATGGTCTCATCTTTGATAACCACCTGCACCTTGCCCTCCTCGTCGGGCAATTGATATAGTATGAATTGGATATCAGTGGTCATTGCATTTGCATTGGTATTTGTTTGTCTGTTCCAATTGGATTTCGTTGAAGTATGGCATTTCAGTCTTTTTTGAAAACTTTATACAAATAGGAATAGGAATGTTGCTTTAAATCTCCATTTGCATCCGCATCTGTTATGTTTTTTTCGGCTCGTTTGATAGCATCATCCAACTTGTCGTTTTCACACAACTTTACCACCCAATCAGGGGCTTTCACAAATTCCTCGCTTTTTAATATGTTAAGCAAGCGCTTTCCATTAGAGTTGGGGAAATAAGGCAACATATAAGGCTCCAATAGCTTTTGCATTGTCTTTCCACAGGTTTTGATCAATTGGGTTCGGTTTTCGAAATGCATCAAGAACCAATACTCAATACTAGGCATACTTGGGCAAACAACAACAGTTCCCGAATCAATCTCAGTTTTAAATTGGTTGACAAAAGCTTCGTGCTTCTCAAGATTCTTTTTATTTCCACGTATGGTATCCCAATCAAAAACACAGAAGATTTTTGCATCATTATTTCTGTCTAATATCTTCGTTATTCTCTTTGGAAAAACATTAGTATAATTAGACTCGTCACCAAAATACTCAGGCTTGATTATGAATTTATATTCAGTCCTTTCGCTGATGTGTTTGAAATAATAATGTTCCGTATTCCTTCCTCCACTGATGACAAAGGGATATAATTTCATATCCCTTGTACCTTCATCCAACTCAGTTGAAGGAGTTGGAATAGATTCAAAGTACAGTTGTTCTACGTCTTCGCCTAATCCTCT
>CAMHPA010000093.1 GCA_946186925.1 uncultured Bacteroidota bacterium
ACACACACTTACCGCCACATATAAGCCGACTGATTATGAGAAAACTTATTATAATGAGAAGGTTATATCAGTTGATATTACTATAAACAAAATTGCTCCCACTATTGATTGGAATTTAAGTGACGTTAACATCACCTATGGTGACACCGACTATGAAAGCAAAATCGAAATGGCTGTTGCAAAAGATGCTAACGGAAATAACATTAATGATGGCACATTCTCTTACAGCTATCCTTCTGGAGGTCTTGTTGCTGGAGATAATACTGTTTCTCTCACTTTTAATAGCACAAACTATGCGACAACAACAACAGCAACTATCGTTGTCAGCCAAGCCGAGCCTACCATTACTTGGAACACGCCGGTTGACATTACTTACGGAGCAGAATTGTCAGGAACACAACTGAATGCAGTGGCTGAGTTCAATGGTGTAGAAGTCAGCGGCTCATACACTTACAGCCCGGCAGAAGGCACAAAACTTGAGGCTGGCGACAATCAGACTTTGGGCGTATCCTTCGTTCCGACCGACACTAAGAACTACACTACTGCCACAGCTTCAGTGACTATCAATGTGGCTCAAGCCGAGCCTACCGTTACTTGGAACACACCGGCTGACATCACTTATGGAACAGAATTGTCAGGCAGCCAACTGAACGCTGTGGCTGAGTTCAATGGTGTAGAAGTCAGCGGCTCATACACTTACAGCCCGGCAGAAGGCACAAAACTTGAGGCTGGCGACAATCAAACTTTGGGCGTAACCTTCGTTCCGACCGACACCAAGAACTACACTACAGCTACAGCTTCAGTGAATATCAATGTCGCTCAAGCCACTCCTACCATTACTTGGAACACACCGGCTGACATTACTTATGGAACGGAATTGTCAGGCAGCCAACTGAACGCTCAAGCCAATGTCAGCGGCTCGTACACCTACAGCCCGGCAGAAGGCACAAAACTTGAGGCTGGCGACAACCAGACATTAAACGTATCCTTTGCTCCTACCGACACCAAGAACTACACTACAGCCACAGCTTCAGTGAATATCAACGTTGCCCAGGCCGAGCCTGTTATCGCATGGAGCAATCCGACTGACATTGTTTACGGAACCGAATTGTCAGAAACTCAACTAAACGCCAGCACTGATGCTGATGGCAAGTTCTCTTACAATCCAGCTGCCGGCACGAAACTCAACGCCGGAAGTAACCAGACTTTGACGGTAACATTCACCCCAACCGATACCAAGAACTACTCTATTGCTTCTACTTGGGTTAAAATCAATGTCAGCCAAGCAGAGCCAGTCATCACTTGGAACAATCCAACCGACATTGTCTTCGGTACTGAATTGTCTGAAACACAATTGAACGCTGAATCCGACGTTGATGGAGAGTTCACATACAGCCCAGCCGCCGGTACTATACTTGAAGCTGGCAGCGATCATACATTGACCGCCACCTTTGTTCCGGCTAACACTAAGAACTACACCCCTGCTTCGGCCTCGGTGATGATCAATGTCAGTCAGGCAACGCCGGCCATCACGTGGAACAACCCGGACGACATTGTCTATGGAGCAGAATTGTCTGAAACACAGCTGAACGCCACTGCCGATGTTGCCGGTGTATTCACATACAGTCCAGCCGCCGGCGAAAAACTTAACGCTGGCAGTGAACAGACGCTGACCGCCACCTTCACCCCAACCGACACCAAGAACTACTCATCAGCTTCGGCTACGGTGAAAATTAATGTGGAAAAAGCTGAGCCTGAAATCATCTGGGAGAATCAACAAGTTGTTTCCTTTGGTGCAACTGAAGAAGAAATTGAGAATACACTAAAGAATGCAATAGCATTGTTTGACAGCACACCTGTAACGGGCGACTTCGTTTACGTTCTTCCGCTTCCTGCTGATTTGAACGCAACAGCTGACGATATAATCGCCACCGTAACATTCACTCCGACTGGCGATGATGCTGCTAATTTCGAATCAACAAGCAAAACAATAAGCATCGTGGTTGGAAAAGCGAACCCAACCATAACATGGACACCTGCTGTGTCTGAAATAGCATACGGGACAGCATTATCAGCCGACCAGCTCAATGCCGAAGCCAACGTCGATGGTGTGTTTGCATACAATCCGGCAGCCGATTCAATTTTGAGCGTCGGAGCACAAACGCTTTCCGCAATCTTCACTCCTACCGATACCGACAACTACAACACGGCAACAGCCGAAGTTCAAATCAACGTAACAAAAGGCACGCCGGAAATTACCTGGAATACACCTGAAGATATCACCTACGGAACACCGTTGTCAGACGCCCAGCTGAACGCTGAAGCAAATGTTGATGGTCAATTCTTCTACACGCCAGGCAGTGATGTCATTCTGAGCGAAGGCGAGCATGAACTCACTGTAATGTTCCTGCCAACCGACATTGACAACTACAACAGCGCAAGCGACACTGTTTATATCAATGTAACCGCAGCAAACGACACAATTCCTGTTGAAGACTCGACTGCCGCGATTGTCTGGAATCCAGAAGTGATTGTTTACGGAACACCTGTTGGCGAGTTATACAACGCGAATGCACGTGTTGAAGGCCAAATCAGCTATTCGATGCCAGCCGAAACCATTTTGAATGCCGGTGCATATCAAATTCGCGCAACGCTGACTCCAGCTGAAGGCAGAGACACCACAATCGCAAGAATTGTCACCATTTTAAAAGCAGAACTGACCGCAACCGTTGATAACGACACTATCATGCAAGGCGACACAATGCCTAAATTTGAAATCATATACAACGGATTTGTTAATAACGATGACGAAACCAGTCTGACTATAGAGCCCACAGCCAACTGCAACGTTTCAACTGACACCGTTGGCACGTTCGCCATTGAGGTTTCGAGTGGCTTAGCCATCAATTACGACTTCAATTGCATTAATGGTCTGCTGACAATTCTGGCTAAAGCCGACACTCTGACACCAATTGACACATTGCCGAACATCGATACTCTGCCGAACAATGATACTCTGCCGAACAGCGATACTCTGCCGCACAATGATACAATTGTAATACCAGTCATCACTTGGAGTGTTCCAAAATCACTTACTTACGGTGAACTCATCGACTCAAGATATTTGAGCGCAACAGCCGATTTTGATGGCAGATTCGAATATTCGGCAACAAAGGTTGAATACTTCAAAGGTGACACCACTGTCATTGACTATGCTCTTGGAGATTCGGTTATTAACGAGGTAAATATCGTCAAACCAGATACAACATATACAACTCGCAGTCTGGCTATTGGCGACACACTGACTCCTGGCTACTACTATCTATATGCCACCTTCTATCCTTCAGATTCAATGGTGAGCATAGTTCGCGACACGAATAGTTTGCTTGTCAACAAAGCCATCTTGGAAGTTACTGTTGAAGATGTAACCATCGAACAATTCGATGATGTTCCTGAATCTTATGAAATCTCATACCAAGGATTTGTATTTGGTGAAAGTAAAAACGACTTGATTAGGATTCCTTGGGCAAAAGCTCAAGTATCAAATGCCGACGAAGCAGGAACATTCGACATCATTCTGCTGGGCGGACAATCTGACAACTATGAGTTTGACTACCATCACGGCAAGTTGACCATTCTCAAACAAGACGACGATGTTGCCATCAACGAGTCGGCAGCAATATTCGAAGTGTACCCGAACCCAACAAACGGTATGTTCGTAGTTGAAACAGACAGCGATGTTGAATACATCTACGTATACAATGCTGTAGGCAAGCTGGTTGCAACCGAAATGAACACCGGAACAACCCGATTCAATCTGACCAACGAGCCCGAAGGCACCTACTTCGTGAAAGTTGGCGAGAAGACGCTCAAGGTTCTGAAATTCTGATAGAAACAGAGCATAAACAAAACGGCTGGCACGAAAGTGTCAGCCGTTTTTGTTTATATCAGCAGTTAAAATGATTGTTTGGTAAATATTGCGACCTACCGCAGTGAGCCAAGCATATCAACATACATCTGGTTCCACTCCTGCCACTCGGGTTGGCCGAAATGCTGATTATGCCAAAGCGTTGTAAACATACCGTTTGTCTGTCGGATTGCTTCGATTAACGATCCAATTCGTTCTGCGGCCTGATGCGGTGACAACTCCATATAGTTGCGCAGTGTAACGTCCATCATCACAAGCGGTTGCAGAGTAAGTTCAGTTGCTTTCTCATTTTGCAAATCGTAGAATTTGAACGGACGGCTCGTTCCTGCACGAAACCCGATATTGGCCGCAAAACCGAAGGAATAGTCTGTCGCGATGCCAACACGTTCAAGCATCTGATAGTATTGCGGCAAAACAATCCGTAGGAAATGCTGCCGCGACTCATTGCATTTTGTTCCGGAAATCTGCTCAAAATCAGCCTTTTCAAACGCAATACGATTTACATCTAGCGACGCCGCATACGACGGATGCAGCCCCACATCGACTTTGGCGCACAACTGCCGCACAAAACGGCGGAAAGCGCGGTTCTGCGGATTTACCGACTTGTCGAACTTGCCGTGACGACCAACTAAAACGAAGTATTTCAGCGGCAAACCTTGATGAATTTCATCAATATAGTCGAATGTAAAAAATGGGTCGCGGCGAAGGCGCAGCAACACCAATATGCGCTCGGCAACCAAAGACAAATTGCACCGGGCGGCATCGCGAAATAAGCCTCCAGCGTTGCGAATCGGGCCTTTATGCAGATAACTCCACGGACTGTCGATGTCGATTGTCGGGCGGAATTCAAAACTCTCCTTTTTCAGCGACAAATCGGGGAACCGCTGATGCAATTCATTGCGTATTAGCATTATCCATTGATCAACAACTGGTGTTTCGAGCAAACCGTTGCGTCCAAGGAACGATTCCGATGGCGAAAACCGCCCGTGGCTGTCAGGCAGAAATGGCAGATATTCCTCGTATCGGCTTAACATCCAGAAAATTGCCGCAAAAACATCGAACTTGAACGTGCAACCCGAATGGTCAGCAAAAATTATTGGCTGGCCGTTGTCGAATGTCAAATCGGGCGTGAACTGCCAGACATCGGTTTCGGACAGCAAGCCGCTACAAGGCACACTGAAACGATCCGGCTGCGGTTGCGTGGTGTACCAGATGCCAGCCGAGTCTGTATCGGGCGAACAAAGTTCGTAGCTAATGCCCAAACGCATATTAAACACGTAGTCAAGCACATAATGCAAGCGCGGAGACGATATATCGGAAACAATTTTCATAGCAATGGATGGTAAATTACTTTCAAACTGGCGGTCTCGTTCTCCCAGCAAAGTTGTTCGGCGGCTTGCAGCAAACGAGGTTCGTAGGTTGTGACGTTTGCTGCCACCGAGGCAATTTTCTGCGCCAGACATTCAGCTGTCCGCTCTGTCAAGACCTCACCAACGCCATAATCTTCAACCACTTTGCGCATCTCAGGCAAATCGGCCACCACAACCGGCACTCGGGCTTGAATGTAGTCGAAAAGTTTGTTAGGCAAGGCATAGTGGTAGTTCAGTCCCAAATCCTCTTCTATCGAAAGCCCCACACGCGCCTGACTAGTGACCATACTCAACTCCCCTGGCGCTAAACGGCCTAAAAACTTAACGCGCTGTCCGCACTCTGAAGCTTCGGCCCGTTGGCGCAATTCGGTTTCAACATCACCTGCGCCCGCTATCCAAAGCTCATAATCAGGCAAATAGCGCATTGCCTCAATCATCAGTTCAATGCCGCGACCAATGTTTAGTGCGCCTTGGTACATCACAATATTACGTTTTTCTGCTTTCAGTTTATCTGCCTTTCTATAAGGAAGATTCCGCACTACGGCGAACGTTTTGCCATATTTTTCGGAATATATCGCGGCAAGCGAATCACAAACCGTATAAGCCGCAAACACGTGTGGCACAAACATTTGCTCAGCTTTGAGCCAGATTTTGCGTTTTGCGGGACGGCCAATCAGCTCGGGCAGTTCGGTAAAATACTCGTGACTGTCGTAAACCACCGGCCGACGCTTCAGCCGCGCTGCAAGCGACACACCCGCAAGCGTGTCCAAATCGTTGGCCAAAGCAACATCGAACTTGTGAAATATCAGATACCAGAAAAGACGCCAATTTAGAAATAGATAAAATAGTATTCCTTTGTTGGCCAGCAAATTAAATCGCTTTGCGCGGAAATCGATATTGAGCGTCCGGCTGGCCGGAGTTGTCCGCCCGAGCAGGAACACATCAAAGCCCATCGCCTTGAGCGAGCCGGCTATCCGCAGCACCCGTTGGTCGGTGTTCAAATCATCGCTGACTGCAATTAGTATCCGTTTCATATCGGCAAACTTACGAAAAAGTGGCTTAGAAAGTTGAGATTTGCATCAGTTTTCCCCACATTTGCCGACCGAAAAACAAAGCAGTGCCGTAACGTTATTGTCGACACAAAACATTATAATACAGCAAAATGCAAAAAGCAATAAACGCTCATTGCCACATATATCCGGCAAACATTGCCGCCCGAGCCGTCAGCGGTATAAAGGATTTCTACAAACTGCGAATGTCGCTTGACGGGACAACCGAAGGGCTAATTCGCGATGGTGAGAAAAATGGTGTAGTCCATTATCTAGTTCATTCTGTGGCCACTACGCCGAAACAGGTGCGGTCTATCAACGAGTTTATCAGTAAAGAAGTCAAGGCGCACCCCGGCTTGTTCACCGGGTTTGGTACTCTGCACCCCGAAAGCACTGATATTGAAGGAGATTTCAACCACCTTCTGGAACTTGGGTTGAAAGGTGTAAAACTGCACCCCGATTTTCAGAAATTCGCTCTGGACGGCGAACAAGCTTTCGAACTCGGCAAAGTCATCAGCAAGGGTGGCGTGCCGGTGCTTATTCATTGCGGCGACCATCGCTACAACTACTCGAATCCGGAACAAACAAAAAAATTTCTCGAAGCCTTCCCTACTCTAACGGTTATTGGGGCGCACTTTGGCGGCTGGTCGGTCTGGAAAGAAGCCGCAGCCACACTTGCCGGAATGCCGAATTTTTATGTTGATTGCTCCTCAAGCCTGTCGTGGCTGACGCCCGACGAAGCCGCGCAGATTATCCGTGCTTACGGTGCTGACCGAGTGCTTTGGGGCACCGACTACCCGATGTGGGAATGCGGCTCTGAGCTTGCTCTGTTCCACCGCATCGGCCTCACCACAGAAGAAGAGCGAATGATTCTCTACGATAACGCAGCAAAGCTATTGGGTGTATAACACCACACAATACAAACAAAGGCTGGGAATACATATTGCACCCAGCCTTTGCTCGTTATGAAACGGTTTGCTCTATTTTCTCATCTGCTCCAAAATAGCATTCATCTGCACCTTCAGTTCATCAACCTGCTTTTGCAAATCGTCTTTCTCGGCTTTCAGTTCCTTGATGGCCTCGATGAGAACTGGTGTCAAATTGCCATATTGAACACTCTTGTAGCCATTTTCGTCGGTGCTGACAAGCTCGGGGAGCACCTCCTCCACCTCCTGCGCAATAACGCCAATGTGCGTACGGTTGTCGAAATTCTGCTCGGGGAACTCACTCACACGCCATTTGTAGGTCACACCATTAAGCATAATCACCTTGTCCAATGCCCGTTCAAGTGGCTTGATTTCTGTTTTATAACGGCGGTCGGAGGTTGCACTATATGTTGAACCATTAACATTTGTCACATAAAGATTATTCCATTTTGCAGAAGATGTTCCCAAATTTGCTGTTGCTATTTGATTTGTTCCTCCGTTTCCTTTTACTGGGATAATATCGGTTACATTAATGGTGTTAGCATAAATGTTCGTCCATTTTTTAGATGAACTTCCAAGATTGAGGGCTGCAGTAGACCTACGATACTTTCTCTCAGGAAGCAAGTCGCCATTGACATACAAATCTTTACCTGTTGTGAGTGACAAATCGTCGAAATCTCCCATCAAAAGCACGCTATCGCCATGAACGATGGCAAATGTATTTCCCTCATCCGCCTTGTCCTTTAAATCATTTATTACGCTCGGAAGCACCAGCGGCCCCGCCAAACCACCAGTTGGTCCCTGGTAGATTGGTATACCATTTATGTTAGAATGAGTTTTAGCAACCTTAACCACGTTACCCAAAATCAAGTTGCCGCTTCCTTTATATCCACCCGAAGCATGTCCAATATATATATTGTTATTGGCTGTTTTGTCAGTATAGTCTTCTGGAACACAACCAGATTGAACCCCAAGAAGGATATTGCCATACTCCGATGTTAAACCAGAACCTGCATCTCTACCTAAAATCAAATTGCT
Source organism: uncultured Bacteroidota bacterium (assembly GCA_946186925.1). Lineage (GTDB taxonomy): Bacteria > Bacteroidota > Bacteroidia > Bacteroidales > SZUA-534 > RUG13583. Next base: position 8,312 of record CAMHPA010000093.1, read on the forward strand.
ATGGCCATCGGTCATTTCATGTCCACTATAGTCGCCAATAAAGACGTTATCTTCACCAGTAGTATTATTGTACCCGGCATTACTACCCAAAATGACATTGTTTGAGGCTGTAGTATTGTTATATCCTGCATTATAGCCCAAAAAGACATTGTACGAAGCCGTGGTATTGCTATATCCTGCTTTTTCGCCCAAAAAAACATTGTAACAACCCTCTTGCACTAAGTTGTAACCTCCACCCTGAGAAATAGGTATCGCTTCCAACTCAATTCTACCATTTGTTGTATAACCAGCCTCATAGCCCAAAAATACATTATGGCCACCACCTGTATTCATGTAACCTGCCTTATAACCCATAAACACGTTGTTATCGCCAGTGGCATTTGAGTAGCCAGAATTATTGCCCAAGAACACATTGTTTTTGCCGGTGGTGTTGCTATAACCCGCATTATAGCCAATGAAAATATCATCAGTTGAAGTAGAATTTTCATTTCCTTTGCCAGCATCCTCTCCTACAGCGATGGTGCGTGTCATATTTTTTGCCCCCCCCGCAGCGTTGGTTCCTAAAACCACATTGCTTGAGCCCTCTTCAATGAAACCACCGGCCCAAGTTCCAATAAACACATTATTGTCACCGGTGGCATGATATACTCCTGCTTGATGACCTATAAATACTCCACTTGAAATATTTGCGTTTTCTGTCAAAATTCCAGCAGCCGCTTGGCGACCAATTGCCACTGTACTACCAATATGTTTGGCATTTGCACCAGCACCAAATCCCAATAGTACATTGTTATCACCTTCTTGAACACCAACTCCTACATTATCACCTATAAACACATTACAACTTGCATCGCCACTATTATAGCCAGCCTTATTACCAATAAGCACATTTTTGTTACCATTGCTCTTATAGCCGGCATTAGTTCCTAAAAACACATTGTCACATCCATAACTTTTCGTGGATTGGCCATTTATTTGGACACTTTCTTTTCCTTTCGTTTCGTATCCGGCATTTTTACCTATGAAAACATTATTTATACCGCCTTCGTTGCTATAACCGGCACTATCGCCTAAAACCACATTATTTCTGCCAATGGTATTGGAAAAACCTGCATTGTTGCCCAAAAATGTGTTGCTTTTGCCATCTTTGTCGTTTGGTGTAACGTTTTTCCCGGCATTGTAGCCTGCAAAGAAGTTCTCAGCCGTAACATTCATATATCCGGCATTGCCGCTAGCATTTTTCTCACTAACAGCAAAGCCGCTCTTGCTGCCTGCGCCGGCTTTGCCTTCCACGCCAAAGCCGCTCTTACTGCCGCCACCGTTAACATAAACGCGGGTGCTGTCGGCTGTTACCTCAAGTACATCAGAATCAGACACACCATTCTTGGTAGCCGAGCGCCCAGTTACAACAAAACCAGTACGGCGAGCGGCTTTCGCGTTGTTATCAAAACGCACCTGCGTACCGTCGGTTGCCACTTTCAGGTAGTTGGTGTTTTCATCTTTGGTGGCTGAGCGGCCAGTTACTACGAAACCTGTGCGGCGAGCGGCCTTGTCGCTCTCAAGCTCATCGTCGATAAAAACTTTTGTTCCCTCATCGTTAATTGACATGAAGTCTGTGCTTTCGCCATCCTTAGTGGCCGAACGGCCGGTTACAACAAATCCTGTGCGGCGGGCTGCCTTGTCCGCATCGTTGTCAACAAAGACTTTGGTGCCCTCGTCGTTTACCGACAGCAAGTCGTTAGTCGCTCCGTCTTTAGTCGCTGAGCGTCCGGTTACAACAAATCCCGTGCGGCGGGCGGCCTTACTTTCATCGTCATCAACAAAGACTTTCGTACCGTCGTTGCCGATGGCCAGGAAATCGGTGTTCTCGCCATCCTTTGTTGCTGAGCGGCCGGTTACCACAAATCCACTGCGGCGAGCAGCCTTGCTCGATGCTGTGTCGACAAACACTTTCGTTCCCTCATCGTTGATCGTAAAATAGTTGTTGGTGTTGCCGTCCTTGGTAGCCGAGCGGCCAGTTACCACAAATCCGCTGCGGCGGGCGGCCTTACTTTCATCGTCATCAACAAAGACTTTTGTTCCCTCGTCGTTGATGGTGAGAAAGTTTGTGCTCTCACCGTCTTTGGTCGCCGAGCGGCCGGTTACAACGAAGCCTGTACGGCGTGCTGCCTTCGATGCGTCATCGTCAACAAAGACTTTGGTGCCATCAGCGTTGATGGCAAAGTAATCCTGCTCCTCACCTTCTTTGGTGGCCGAGCGGCCGGTTACTACGAAACCGGTGCGGCGGGCTGCTT
>CAMHPA010000094.1 GCA_946186925.1 uncultured Bacteroidota bacterium
CGCCGCTGCGGATTGTCTCAAGGTCGGCGATAACATCTTGCTTGCCGCTAATATCCTGATGGCTCTGCAAAGCAGTTGCGCCAAGGGCTGCGCCGCTGCGGATATCGGCAAGGTCGGCGATAACATCTTGCTTGCCACTAATATCTTGGTGCTCAGTCAGGTAGTTGGCATCGTTCTGCAATTCAGACACTTTGGTGGGAACGGTGGGCATTGTCGGAATATCAGACTTGAGTGCATAGCCGCTCAAACTTGGAATGTCGGCCTTCTTGGCGTAAGTTTTCTCAACGTCGGCGCTTTTGGCGTAAACGGTGAGGTCAACCGATTCGGCCTGGCCGCCGCTCAAAACGTAGTTGTCGAAGGCCTCTTTGGTCACGTAGGTCTTGGCAACATCGGTTTTCTGTGCGTAAGCTTCGCGGATATAGTCCAGCGAGTCGCTCATATGGTGTACATAATTGTAGAAGCTGGTTTTGGGAAGGTAGTAGAAGTCAACCGTGTCCTTAACTTTGCTCATTGTGGTGAAGTTCCTGACGTCATCTTTCTTGGCGTAAGCATCGCGGATATAACCCAGCGAGTCGCTCATGTAGCGTACATAATTGTAGAAGCTGGTTTTTGGAACGGAGTAGAAGTCAACAGTGTCCTTCATATTGCGCATTGTGGCGTATTGGTTGAGGTCGGTTTTCTTGGCATAGGTGGCCTCAACATCGGCATTCTTTGCATAAACAGTGAAATCGATAGAGTCAGGATTGCCGCCACTGATAATGTAATTTTCAAAATACTCCTTTGTAATGTAATTGTTAATCAGGTTGTTTTTAACAATGCCATCCAAATCTTCAGCTTTAACATAGCCGAGAAGTTTCTGCACATCGCTGCTGCTCAATGTCTCAAGCAACTTCTGGTAATCGAGCTCGCCGGCCTGCTCGGCATACATGGCAAAAGGCACGCTCAAAAGCTGTGTGGTGGCAGTGCCATAGGCTGTTTCGGTGCGCATGTTGTAAATGGCGTTCGGCAGGTTCCATTTGATGTCAGACAGCTTCTGCTCGCTATTGCCTTGGCCGACAACCAGAGTGAAAAGACCGTTGGCGTTGGTTGTCACCGAGTGCTTCTCGGTGTAGGTTTGAAGGGCAACGCCGTCAACCTCTGCCGTAATGGTAAGCGTGACATCGACTGCCTGGTTAGCAACTATGGCGTTCTGCGCGTCACGCACAACTGCCTGATAACTGAAGCCCTGCGGGGCTTGGGCGAAGGTTGCCACTGCAAATAGCAGCGATGCAACAATTGTCGTAAATTTTCTCATGTTTTTAAAATTTAAAATATTCATAATTAGATTGTTTTACTATTTAATCGGTGAATCGGTGAATTGTTTAATCGGTGAATCGTAATTTCTAAAATCTAAACTCCTAACTTCTAATTCCTAACTTCTAGTGCCTAAATCTCAATTCTTCACAATCTTAAACGTTTTCACCACCCTCTCGCCATTGTCAACTCGCAAGAAATAGACGGCTGGCGTGAGGCTGCTCATGTCGATTTGCGTTTGTTGGTCAACAACGTCAGCGGTCTCAATTGTGCGGCCGTTGTTGTCGGTGAGCGTGTAGCGTAGGGGTGCGCTATCATAATTATCCACGCTCAGCGTTAGCCAGTCGGCTGTAGGGTTCGGATAAACGGCGGCCTCAAGCGTTACAAACGTGTTTTCGATACCATCGACAATGGTAATCTCATAAGCCTGCTGCACTCCGGGGGTGATGCTTCCAGCATCTGATGCGACCGGATCGACAAATGCCTGCCCAACGGTGAAACTAACCGTTCCTGCCTCGCCTCCAGCAGTGGCAACGGCTGTCTGGGCCTGGGTTTTTGCGCCAACCAGGGCAATGGTGGCCATCAATAGAATCAGTCTTCTCTTCATAGAAATTTACTTTAGATTATACATAAAATGAATTAGCTCAATATTGTTGCTGATGCCAAGCTTGTGATAGATGTTGCTCTTGTGCGAATCAACAGTCCGCTTGCTGATGCCCAACACATCGGCAATGCTTCTCGATGATTTTCCCTTGCAGCATTCCTTGGCAATCTGCAATTCACGTTCGGTGAGTTTTTCGTGTTTCATTGGTTGCGCGATTAAAAACACTGCGAAAATACGTTTGTGACAGTGTTTTTGTCAATAGGTATTTATACCTATACGGGAATAACACCCTGACAATCAACCATAAAAAGTAAAGGAAAAATACGTAACTATACCTAGGTATTTATATTTAGAAAAAAAGCTGTCAGATTGCTGAACATGAATCTGAAACTCCGAAAAAAACATCACACCTTCACAATACCATGCTTCACAGCATAGAGAATAAGCTCAGTGTTGTTGCAGATGCCCAGTTTCTGGTAGATGGCCGATTTGTGGTTATCAACAGTCTTTTTGCTGATGCCGAACTCATCGGCAATCTCTTTGCTCAGCTTACCCTGGCAGCAGGCGCGCACAATCTCAATCTCACGCGGCGATAGTTGGATGCCTCCATCCTGCCTCTCTTCAGCAATTTTCTGTGGCTCGGACTCTTGAATATCTGATTGATGCGAAGCCGTTTCGTCATACTTTATTGGCTCTTCTTGGTGAGTATCGCTTATGTTTTCCTCTATTTTGCCAACATTGTCCTGCTTATCGGCAGACGTGCTCACAAGCGACTGTTGTACAAACAGCTCACGCGCCACCTTCTCAGTGTGCTCAATGTCGCGGCGCATACGGCGCACAAAATGCACCAGAACTGTGCCAACCATAAGTGCCAGAAATACAATCACAAACACCACCAGTGCGTAACGCTGTCGATTGACAGTCAGTTGCAGCAGTGCGTTTTCTCGCTCTTTTTCGGCTGTGGCGTACTGTACTTCGAAATCGGCTATCTGCTGGCTGATCTGCTCGTTATATAACGAATCGTTGAGAATCCAAGCCTGCTTGTATAGCTCGGTGCTATTCCGCAGTGTGGCAAGATACCGCAAGGCCTCAATCTTGCTTTTGCGCCGGTTCAACTGCGTACTCAAGGCCAGACATTCGACTGCGGTTTTTTCCGCATCAGCCTTGCGTCCCAAGGCAATATAGTTTTGTGTTTGTGCCGCCAGATTGATACACAGACTGTAATCATTGCCAATAGCCCGAAGTCCGTCAGTTGCCCGCGCCAGAAAGCTTTCTGCTTTAACATGCTCGTCGCGCTGCATATAGGCCGTGCCAAGTTGCGATAGGCGCACAGGCATTTTTTCTGTCCGATTGTCGAGTGAATCAAGTATATATGCCTTGCGGATGTTGATGATGGCCTCGTCACATTTATCGTTTGCCGCCAGAATCTCGCCCAAAACCGCATACCTTCCGGCCTTCATCTGTGTGTCGTCATACGGCACATAGCTTATGGCCTCGTGCATATAGTGCTCGGCTTCAGCAAAAAGCTTTTGGTGGGTAAACAGTATCGCCAACAGATTGAACGAGCGCGAGATGTTTCCGGAGTCACCAATCTGAAAATCGCATTCCAAAGCCCGTTTGCCATAATCAACGGCCTTATCATACTGCCCCATATCCCAATAAGCATACGATAGACCATTATATGTATCTGAAAAACAAGTAATTGAATCGGCATGTATATAACCAAGCGCCTCCTCAAGATACTTTACCGAACCACGATAGTCATTATTATCGTAGCACTCCTCATATTTAGCAAACAACTCGTTGTATTTTTTTTGATTTGCTGCCAAAGTGGATTGTATCACACATAAAATCAGCAATACTGCGACTACATATTTTCTTATAACCATCATTCAAAAATTTAGCGCAAAAATAAACTTTAATTTGCAATGCGTATTTATACTCATTAAACGATGTTTAATTGCCTTATAACAATCAAAATACGACTAACACATTTAAATCATCAAGAAAGGCCGCCCGAGTCAAAGCAGCCTTTCTGTCTTTTTAAGCAAGCACCAACTTGTTTATTTGCTGGTTTTCACAAACTTACCCTTCCACACATTTCCTTCGGCATCGGTAACCCAAACCATATAAACGCCATTGCTCCAATTGGAAACATCGAACGATTCGAGCTCCGAAACAAAAGCGGTTGAAATAACCTCGACGCCAGCCGATGTGTAGATTGCAATCCTGCCAAGACCGGTAGCGCAAGCCGGAACGCTGATGTTGAGAACATCGGTTGCCGGGTTGGGATAAATTGTAACTTGCTCACCAGCAGCATTTTCTCCAATTTCGGTTGCCGCCGTAATGGTCAACTTGCAAGTGACAATGCTATCGCAGCCATTGGCGGCTTTACCAGTAAATTTAAGAGTCCGACTTTCGGTGTATGTCTTGCCATCGACAGGCCATGTGTACTCTGTTTCAGCCGTTACCGGGTCGAGTTTTGTTTTTGAGCTCTTGTTGACAGTCAGATTGATAACTGTGACTTTATTTCGATCATTTTCAAGCACATCCACTATTTCCACCTTCTGACTTCTGCTATAAGTCTTTCCGTTTAGGGTGTACTTGTCGCAAACGGTAGTCTCTTTTTCAACAATGGAATCGGGCAGCTCATTAATCTCGTAGCCGGCGCTGCGCAACCATTGTTTTGCGTAACGTTTGCCGAGAACACGATATGAGTTTTCTGTAAAATGCAGATTGTCTGCCCTTCCTGCCAAGTTTTTTGCCGAAACCACGTAGGCATTTTTCACAACATTAGGCACTTTGGCAACCACGGCGTTGTGCGAGCCGCACGCTCCGCCAACTTCCGATGTGACCACCTCGCCAACAAGCAACGGCACCTCATCGGGATTCAGATTCAATTGGCTGATAAGGCTGTCGTAGATGGCCGCCACACGTCCGGGCCACGTCTGTTGCCCGTTATTTGTCTCACCCTGGTGCAGCAGAATTCCTTTAATGACGCCGCTCTTTTGAGCCTCACGAGCCGCATTCACCAAACGCTCATACGGACGCCCTCCATAACTGGCAATCATTGGCTTCATCCAATCGGCAGCAGTTTTCGCATAGTTAAGGTCGGCATCGTTGACTGTCTCGAAAAGCTTAATGTCGCAACCAGCCACAGCAACATCAACCACGCCAATACGGATGTTGGGATTGTGCGGTGTGATGGAATCAAGAAGCAGACGCCCGAAATAATCGACAGGCCCCAGTCCTACTCCGCACCTTGCAAGCGGCGGAACGGCCTTGCGCCACGAGTATAGCTCACCGTCGCAATTGGTGGTGCGCATTGCTTGAAAACGCTCATCGACATTGCGGTCGGCAGCGGTTATCGTGCCCTGGCCCTCCATATTCGACTGACCGAAGCAAAGGAAAATGTAGAAATTGGAATCGACAGGAGCAATAGAGTCCTGAGCGTTGGCGGCGGCAACCGAGAGTATCATCGCGGCAGCGCCTAAAATGTGATGTTTGATGTTCATATTAATAAGTAATAATAATGTAGTATCTACGCACAATTGCCGTGCAGGTTATCGTTTGTGGCTTTGTTTTTTTTCAACATCGGGAAAAAAGTTACAACAAATTACCAATCAGCAATCTAACAAACCGCATTGTTATTCTGCCATACGATTTTTGTTCAATCGCGATTAAACAAATCAAAAAATACTATTTTTGTGGCTCAATTTTCAAACGTCGGCAGATGCAGGACAACGAAAACAGACAAAAACAAGACCAGTTGATAGACAAATTTGGCTCGTACTTCGGTTCGATTGGTTTCCAACCCATTGCGGGGCGGATTATCGGGCTGTTGTCGGTTTCGGACTGCGAGGAGTTGTCGTTCGACGAGATTACAAGCCGACTGCAAATCAGCAAGGGCTCGGCAAGCGTGGTGCTGCGACGTCTGGTGGCCGAAGGCAGAGTGGCGGTTGTAACAGTCGAGGGCGGCCGTCGTCATTACTATCGGCTGAACCAACAGAATCTGTTCGAGGTGCTCGACGAGTTTGAGCGTATGTGCGACAGCGTGCGCGGACTGCTCAACACCACTATCGACCTGAAAGCCGACAAACAATCGTCAAACGCAAAGTATTTTTATCAGATTATCAATACAATAGACAAATACAAAACGAAATTGGCTTCAATGAGACAAGCCGTTCAAACAGCATAGAATTATGAAGAAAAGAGTTGTTATAACTGGAATGGGAATTTACTCGTGCATCGGCAAGAACCTTGACGAGGTGCGCGAATCGCTATACAATGGTAAATCGGGCATCGTCTTCGACCCCGTGCGCAAGGAAATGGGCTTCCGCTCGGCGCTGACCGCCTATCTTGAGAAACCCGACCTGAAGGGCGTTTTGAGCCGCAACCAACGCGTCTATATGCCCGAGCAGGCAATGTACGCATACGTGGCCACGGCCGAAGCGCTGAAAAACGCGAAAATCGACCAAGATTATCTTGACAGTCACGTAGTTGGCCTTATGTATGGCAACGACAGCAGCGCCGACCCTGTGGTTAAGGCCGTTGACACAATGCGCGCCAAAAAAGACACCACGCTGGTGGGCTCGGGCGCCATTTTCCAATCAATGAACTCGACGGTAACAATGAACCTGTCGTGCATCTTCAAACTGCGCGGCATCAACCTGACGGTGTCGGGCGCTTGCGCAAGCGGCTCGCACGCAATCGGTTTGGGCGCACTGCTCATCAGCAACGGCCTGCAGGATATGGTTGTCTGCGGCGGCGCACAAGAGGTCAACCCCTTCTCTATCGGCAGTTTCGACGGCATCAGCGCCTTCTCTGTCCGCGAGAGCGACCCCACACGGGCTTCGCGCCCATTCGACCGCGACCGCGACGGACTGGTTCCTGGCGGCGGTGCGGCAACGGTGATTATCGAGGAATATGAGCACGCTGTGAAGCGCGGCGCACCAATTCTGGCAGAGGTGCTGAGTTACGGCTTCTCGTCGAACGGCGACCACATTTCGACACCCAACGTGGCTGGCCCGACGGCTTCGCTCGAAATGGCTATCCGCCTAGCGGGAATCAACATCGACGAAATCGGCTACATCAACGCCCACGCCACATCGACGCCCGTTGGCGACGCACAAGAGGCTAAGGCCATCTACAACGTCTTCGGCGACCGCCGCATTGAGGTAACTTCGACCAAATCGCAGACTGGCCACGAAATGTGGATGGCTGGCGCAAGCGAGGTCATCTACTCGATGCTGATGATGAAAAACGACTTCATTGCCGCCAACATCAACTTCGAAAATCCCGATGAGGATTCGGCAAAACTGCTGATTCCTGACAAACGTATCGAAAAGAAATTCAACACGTTCCTGTCGAACTCGTTCGGCTTTGGCGGAACTAACGCAACGCTGATTGTTAGAAACATTGATTGAAGGATTGAAGGATTGAAGGATTGAATGCGTGAATAATTGATAAAAATCGATGGAAAGTTCAGAACTAATAAGTAAACTTAACAATATTCTGGCTCAGGAATTTGAGGTTGACGTGGCGAAGATTAAGCCTGAAGCAAACATTAAAGAGACACTGATGCTGAACAGTTTGGATGCAGTGGATATGATTGCGGTAATTGAATACGAGTTTGGCGTGAAAATCCCGTCGGGCGAATACGCGCATATGAAGGTTTTCTCGCAGTTGTACGAATATATGCTGAACGCGTTGAAGAATTAAATGAGTAATGTGTAAAGAGTAAAGAAGAATGTTGAGAAAAGTTTAGAAGGTTGAGATTGTTGAGATGACTCATAAACCAAACATTATCAACAGCAAAGCGCTAAACTTTAAACTTGTTAAACTTAAAACTCGAAAAACTTATAACTAAAAATATAAAATATGGAAAAACAAGAACTTATCGCAAAAATCAACCAAGTTTTGGCTGATGAATTCGAAGTTGAACAAAGCGTTATCACCCCCGATGCCGACATTAAATCGACGCTCAATCTCGACAGTTTGAGCCTTGTTGATATGGTTGCGCTCATTGAGGAGGAATTCGGCGTTAAAATCAAAGGTACCGAACTGGCAAGCGTCAAGACTTTCGGACTGCTCTACGACTTCGTTTTCGAGCGGATGGCATAACCAAGCGCCGCAAAATCTAACCACAGAAAGCACGAAAAACACGGAAATGTTTCCGTGTATTTCTGCTTTTGTGCATTATAACAAACAGATTTTTCAATCATTCCGCCAATGAAAACCGCTCTATTTCAAGGTGATGACATTGCGAAACTTATTCCGCAACGCCCGCCCATTGTTATGGTGAGCCACTTTTTCGGCGCCACCGAAACCGATGCCGAAACGGGGCTTAAAATTCTGGCCGACAATATCTTCTGCAAAAACAACCACCTGACCGAACCTGGCCTGATTGAGCACATTGCACAATCGGCGGCAGCCTTTGCAGGATACAACGCCCTGCAGTCGGGCGAAAAGGTGGTTTTAGGCTTCATTGGCGAAATCAAAAAACTGACAATCAACTCGTTGCCCGCTGTCGGCTCAATGATTGAAACCCGAATCGCCATTGTTCAGGAAGTGATGAACGTACTGCTTATGAGCGCCCGCTCAACCGTCGACGGCCAAACTGTTGCCGAATGCAGTATTAAGTTGTTTATGGATAATAAGTAGTTGGTGTTGGGATAAACAACACGTATATTAGTCCTGAAAGGACGACATAACACAGGCAGTGGTGCAAACCACTGCAAAAATGCCACACACAAATTAAGCCCTGACGGGGCGACACAAAAAAAGGTTTCACCCCTTCGGGGTTCTAATGGTTTGCGTATGAGTTTACGGGGGTTAACACCCCCGTCTATATTATGTCAGGCCTTCGGCCTTATTCTGTATACAAGCAATAATTACAATGTTTTGCTTTAATTATTCGTATTCGAGAGTAAAACGGCTATTTTCAACTATTTTGAAATGAATTACACAATATGCCGAATAGCGGCATAGCCATTTTTTAGTAAGTTTGTAGTCGAAATATGATTTAAACCGAATAAAACACAATGAAGTAAACTTAAAATAACACATTATTAATCAAAGCGTTTGCTTTTCCATTCAGCACTGCTTCAGGAATCTAGCAAATTCAAAAAAGTAACGAATGTAATAGTTGTGAAAAGCCAGCGTACGTCTGCGTTTTGGGAGGACGTAACTTATCAACTATTACAGGCAATTACCATAGCCTCTGGAGCGTGAGTAAAATTCTACCCACGCTTTTTGCTTTCCCACGATTGCCTATTTGCTGAAACCCGATAAGTCAGACGCCATAAACGCGAGGAAAAATGGGATTTATTTATACTATTATAACAATTACGATTATAGTTGTGATGACAATCATAATTCATAATGCAAACAACAACCGTTTACATAAGAAATGTAATGAAATAAAGAATAAATACCCATTGGCTTATAGTGATTATATCAGCAGCAGATTCATTAGCATATCCAAAGCATCTAATTCTGTATTAAGAGATATTATTAACCAATCAACTGACTTTTGGAATGATAAAGAAAGGGAAATACAAGAAAAAGAACGTAGAAGAATAGAGACCGAAATACAATACAGAAAGATTAAAGAGACTTATCCTATCGGTTTGGAAAAATGGGAAACATTATATCCCAATATCTCAAAAAGTGTAACTGTATCCAATGAATATAAAATTAAGAATTATGAAAATGCCATTAAAACAGCCAAAGAGTTTAACCTATGGGAAAAAGAACAGCTGACATATACAGATAAATGCTATCAAATATTCAAAAACACTTTACGTAATTTTGGATGGTATCATTACAACGTACCTTTTATCAAAACTGACGAAGATGGTAATGAATTAGACGGAACATATAAAATATGGCAGTTTTTTGCTGGGTCATATTGTAAAGAGAACGACTTGGATTATTCCGACTTTCAAGATATCAAACAAAACAATACAAACGACATTGACCAGTTCAAAAAATGCAAGATGTGTTATAAATCATCAGTTTATGACAAAATAAAGGACTTCATTTGCCAACTTAACAAAGAATATCAACTGTCTGTTTATTTATGCACAAACAACAGTGATTGGACTGCACAAAGTTTTTATTACCATTATAAGGAATTATTTAACATTCAATCTGTTGACGAAATATTTAATAGCATATCTGAAGATTCTCAAGACTACGACTATTATCCTAAATTAAAAAATAGGCATATCGTGATTATTGATATTCAGACAGAAAACAAGCAACTATTTGAAGTTTGTAAAAAAATCATAAAAAAGAACAAATATAAGCACCCGCTCATCACCTATATCAGTCTATTCAAAGGATTTGATAGAGAAGAAATGCTTGATTTGATTAATAAGGAAAAACGAGAACGAATAGAAAAAGAAAAACGCGAAAGAAAAGGAAAAGAAAATCGTGTTATCTCAATATGCGAACAATATGGAATAACTGGCCTATA
>CAMHPA010000095.1 GCA_946186925.1 uncultured Bacteroidota bacterium
TAATGCCTAATGCCTAGTGCCTAATGCCTAGTGCCTAATGCCTTAAAACTTAATAACTTATAACTTTCAACTTGTAACTTGTAACTATATGTTAACCAAACGAATAATCCCCTGCCTTGACGTGAAGAACGGCCGCACGGTTAAAGGCGTGAATTTCCTTGAGTTGCGCGACGCTGGCGACCCTGTTGAGTTGGGCGCGCTCTATGCCCGCAACGGTGCCGACGAACTTTGCTTTCTCGACATTTCGGCCACTCTTGAGCAGCGCAAGACGTTTGCCGAACTGGTGCGCGAGATTGCCCGCAACGTGAACATTCCGTTCACCGTGGGCGGCGGAATCGGCAGTGTGGCCGAAGTGGGCACGCTGCTCAACGCTGGCGCCGACAAGATTACCGTCAACTCGGCGGCAGTGCGCAATCCGCAACTAATCAGCGATTTGGCTGGGCAGTTCGGGTCGCAGTGCGTGGTTCTGGCCATTGACACCAAGTTCGACAACGGCGAGTGGTTCGTCTACACCCACGGTGGAACACGCCCCACCCCCATTCGCACAACCGACTGGGCGCGAGAGGCTTACAACCGTGGCGCTGGCGAGATTCTGCTCACAAGTATGAACCACGACGGCACCAAAAACGGCTTTGCGCTCGACATAACGAGCACAATCTCGCAATTGGTTAATATTCCTGTGATTGCGTCGGGTGGTGCGGGCACAATGGCGCACTTTGTCGATGTTTTCCGCGAAGGCCGCGCCGACGCCGCACTTGCCGCAAGCATTTTCCACTTCAAGGAAATTGAGATTGCCGACCTGAAGAAATATCTGAAAGAGAACGGGATAAGCGTGAGGATTTGAAAGACGACAGACTACAGACGATAGAATCAGGATTTGCTATGAACCTCAAGGCTGTAATGTTCGATATGGACGGCGTCATCTTCAACAGTATGCCGCTGCACGCAAAGGCTTGGGTTAAGGCTTTCGCCGAAGTGGGTGTCGATTTTACTGAGTATCAGGTGTATCTGAACGAAGGCCGCACCGGCGCCGACACCATCGACGAGCAGTTTGTGAAGTTTTTCGGCCGCCACAGCACCCCCGACGAGCAGCAGGAAATATACCGCATCAAGAGCGGGTTTTTCCGCCAGATGCCCGCTCCCGGCCTCATCGACAATATTACCGATGTGGTGCGGTTTCTGGCCGACAGCGGCATTGCGCGCACCATTGTGACCGGCTCCGGCGAAAGCTCCACCCTCGACCGTGTGGAGCGCATCTTCGGGCCGATGTTCAGCCGCGAGCTGATGGTTACCGCCCGCGATGTGAAACACGGCAAGCCAAACCCCGAGCCGTATCTGATGGGACTGCGGAAACTCGGCGTGCAGCCCGGCGAGGCCGTTGTGGTTGAGAATGCGCCGCTGGGTGTGAAAGCCGGACGGGCCGCCGGAGTGTTCACCATTGCCGTCAACACCGGCATTTTGAGCCGCTCCGACCTTGAGGCCGCCGGAGCCAACCTGGTGCTCGACAATATGTTACAGTTGAAAGACACACTGGCGGAAATGATTGGAAAAAACGAAAATGATAAAATAAAACCGGACACGAACTGATATAACGGACGCGATGAATCGCATTCCAACAATAAACCAGACGCGATGAATCGCGTCTCTACAAAGCAGACGCGGCACGCCACGTCTCTACAAACTTTAAACTTTTAAACTTTAAACTTTAAACTCAAATGACACCAGATTTTGACAAAGACCCGAACGGATTGCTGCCGGCAATTGTTCAGGACGCCAACACGGGCAAAGTGCTGATGCTGGCCTATATGAACCGCGAATCGTACGACCTGACGCTGAAAACGGGCAAGGCCACCTTCTACTCTCGCAGCCGCAAGCAGTTGTGGCTCAAGGGTGAGACTTCGGGCCATTTTATGATGGTGAAGCAGGTTTTTCTCGATTGCGACCTCGACACCATTCTTGTGAAAGCCGAACCTTGCGGCCCCGCCTGCCACACGGGCGCTGAGAGTTGTTTTTTCAATGAGGTGGAGAGATAATTTGTTTAATCGGTGAACTGGTTAATCGGAAAATCGGTGAATCGAAAGGTTTAGTCGCTTCGCTGTTCAGAAGGTTGAGTTTAATGTTTAACGGGTTTAACTGGTTTAAACTGAATCAAAAATCAAAATTCCTAAATCCTAAATCCTAAATAACTAGCGCCCAACACCCAATAATCATGCAACTAAAAGACACTCACGAATTTACAGTCTCCGAACTCGAAGATTTATTCCTGTCGGTGGAATGGTCGTCGGGGCATTTCCCTGACAAGTTGGTTGTTGCCATGCGCAACTTCAAGACCGTTTATTCGGCATGGGACGGCGACAAACTGATTGGCATGATTTGCGCCATGGACGACGGCATAATGAACGCCTACGTACATTACCTACTTGTGCGTCCCGAATATCAGGGCAAAGGCGTTGGCAAACAACTTGTTGAGCGAATGAAAGAGCACTACAGCGACTATCTGCGGATTGTGGTTGTGGCCTACAACAAAGAGGTTGGTTTCTACCAGAACTGCGGATTCACTCCTGCCGACGACGCCACACCAATGTTCATAACGAGCTTGTGGACATAAACAAATATGGTTGATTTACTTGCTTATATGAGCGTAAGCATTTCAAATAACACATGTAGCTCCATTTGTTTTCATACCTGAAAATATGGCAAAACAACCACGTTAATCCACAACAAATACGTATAACACTAAAAAAGCCGCACCCCCTGCCGCCATTGAATAAAAAGGTTACCTTTGCGGCGTTTTTTAGAACAATTATCTACATATTTTATTATGAGAAAGCACATCTTTAACGCAGGACCATGTAAGTTGTCCGACATGACTTTGCAGAACACTGCCAAAGCCGTTCTTGAACTTGACAATTGCGGACAATCTATTTTGGAAGTATCACACCGCTCAAAAGATTTTCAGGCTGTAATCGACGAGGCCGACGCCTTGTTCCACGAGGTTATGAACATCCCGGCAAACTACCACGTTTTGTTCCTTGGTGGCGGTGCAAGTACCCAATTCGCTATGCTGCCTTTCAACTTCTTGAAAACAAAGGCTGCATACGTTGACACCGGCACCTGGTCATCCAAAGCAATTAAAGAAGCAAAACTGTTCGGTGAGGTTGAGATTATCGCATCGTCAGAGGCTGCAAACCATACCTACTACCCGAAACCGGGCTCCTACACTATCCCGACTGATGTTGATTATCTGCATATTACAACCAACAACACCATCCGCGGAACAGAGATTCTGACTGACATCGACTCGCCGGTTCCATTGTTCGCCGATATGTCGTCGGACATTTTGAGCCGCCCGGTTGACGTTAGCAAATACGCTGTAATCTACGCTGGCGCACAAAAGAACGTCGGCCCTGCAGGATGTACGGTTGTCATCATCCGCGACGATATGCTCGACCGTGTGGTTGCCGACCGCGCCATTCCATCGATGCTGCGCTACGACATCCATATGAAGAACGGCTCAATGTACAACACACCGCCGTGCATCAACATCTTCGCCATCCGCGAGACTCTGAAATGGATTAAATCAGTCGGCGGCCTTGAGGCTATGGAAAAACTCGCCATCGAGCGCGCAAACATTGTTTACGCTGAAATTGAGCGCAACTCACTGTTCACATCGCCTGTACAAAAAGACTCGCGTTCGCGTATGAACATTCCGTTCGTCTGGACTCCGGGCAACGAGCAGTATCAGGATGCCTTTATGGATTTCGCAAAGAAATGCAACATTGTCGGCATCAAAGGTCACCGCTCGGTTGGCGGATTCCGCGCTTCGTGCTACAACGCTTGCACAGTAGAGGATTGCCAAGCTTTGGTTAATTGTATGGCCGAATTTGAAAAACAAGTTAAAAAGTAAGAGATGAAAACAATATTAGTTGCAACAGAGAAACCTTTTGCAAAACAGGCTGTTGACGGCATTAAAGAGATTGTCGAGAAATCGGGCAACAAATTCAAACTGCTCGAGAACTACACCGACAAACAGCAACTGCTTGACGCTGTGGCTGATGCCGATGCAATAATCATCCGCAGCGACAAGGTTACCGACGAGGTGATGGCCGCCGGAAAAAATCTGAAGATTGTTGTCCGCGCAGGCGCAGGTTACGACAACGTTGACCTTGAGGCTGCCACAAAACGCGGCATTGTTGTAATGAACACTCCTGGCCAGAACTCAAACGCCGTAGCCGAACTGGTATTCGGTCTGCTGGTGTTCGCAGTCCGCAACTTCTACAACGGCAAGTCGGGTACCGAACTGAAAGGCAAGAAACTTGGTATTCTGGCCTTCGGTCAGGTTGGCCGCAATGTTGCCCGCGTGGCTAAAGGCTTCGATATGGACGTTTACGCCTACGACGCTTTCTGCCCGAAAGAAGTGATTGAGGCCGCTGGCGTTAAAGCCGTTGACAATCAGGATGCGCTGTTCGAAAACTGCGACATTGTATCGCTTCACATTCCAGCAACGCCTGAGACAAAGCAGAGCATCAACTACGCTCTTGTGAGCAAGATGAAGAAAGGCGGCATTGTTATCAACACCGCCCGCAAAGAGGTCATCAACGAGGCTGAACTCATCAAACTGATGGAAGAGCGCCAGGATTTGAAATACATCACCGACATTGCTCCTGATGCCGATGCCGATTTCAAAGCCAAATTCGAAGGCCGCTACTTTGCTACCCCGAAGAAGATGGGCGCACAGACCGCCGAGGCCAACATCAACGCTGGCTTGGCCGCTGCAAATCAGATTGTCGATTTCTTCGCAACTGGTAACAAGAAATTCCAGGTGAACAAATAGGATTTCAATCCATTAAACAATAAATCCCAAGTTTCGGCTTGGGATTTTTTTTGCTAAAAAAGACCGCGACTCTCTACCACGCGGTTTCCACATCATACAATGGGATTTTGTCATCGTGAGTTATAATGACCAAATTGTTCTCAATCGCCTGTGAAATCAGCAATCTATCAAAAGGGTCGTTGTGCTTTACATTTTCTTGAAACGGCAAGTGACGGATTTGGTTAAAATCATCAAGTGAAACTGGCAATTTTCTGAAACCTGCGCGGCGGCACATTTCATCAATCTCATATATGGTATGGGTAAACTCCAGTTTTTTCTTGCTTTGCTTTATTGATATTTCCCAAAACGAAACATAACTGTAATAACAGCTGTTGGCTTCAATCAGTTCCTTTGTGTTTTTTGAAAGCCGCTGGTCTCCAAAAAGATACCACAGAATCGTATGTGTATCTAACAAATACCGCATCACATATATTCTGCAAAGTCGTCAATAGGTTCATCGAAATCAGATGCCATACGGAATGTATCATTTTTCCAGACTCCGTACATCGATTTTCGAGGAGCGGAACAAGATTGCTCATTGTTTTGAGAAAGCAGAAATAGCGCGAAGTCATACAACTCCTTCTGCGCAGTTGCTGGCATCGTTTCATATAATTTCATCAGTGCTTCTGCCATAGCCTAACTCCTCTCTTTTGGTTTCTTATTGTGTTACAATTTTATAAATAATTGCAATAATGTCAAAATAAAACATTCGCTAATCCTTCAACTTGATTTTCAGCAACACATTTGCCACTTCACGTTCCTCTGGTTCCAACCCTTTAATGTAATTAGCGTTGCGCTCCAAAAAGGCTCGATATTCGGCTTGGGTTTGCTTTAGGCAGGCATTGAGTTTGGCATCATGGCCTTCCAAATATTTTGCCAAATCGCTATTTCTGCAGAGTGCGTAAATGAATTTTCCGTCAGTTATCGAAACAACCGAATGCCTTATGATATTGTTAACAAGATTATCGTCATCATCGCTCTTAATCGACACTGCACTGTTGGTGTGTTTGTCGAACATTGATATATAGTTGTTCTTTCCCATTTGATATTTGAAAAACAAAAAACGCCCCGACTCGCCTAATCCACCGAAAAATCCGTCATAATCATACATTTTTTCAATTTGGCCTGTGCTTTTAATCATCTTGATGATTATTTGGGGCGTTAACGGATTCGGAAGCGCTAGTTCTGTGCATTGCTCGGTATTGCCGCAAAGCGAGTAAAGATGGTTGTCGCAAGGGAAAAAGAAACGTATGGTATCGTTATTGGCAATGTAAGGCTTACCATCCGCTGGATATATATATACGTTGTCTTTGGGCGTTTCGAAATGTGTGGATATGGTTTTAAACGATTTGTCTGTCAGTATTATAGCAGATTGTTCTGTGTCGGAAGCAAGCCTCGTGAGCCAAATCTGTGCGTACTTCCCGTTATTCAGCCTAAGAATATGTTGTTTGAGTCCTTTTGCCTCAAATTCGTGCAGTATGCTCAAAAATTTACAATTTCGGTCATAGCATAAAAACCTATTCCACGTATCTTGAATACACAATGTGTCACCAATGCAAAACATTGAATTCAAACCGTTTATTTCGCCAGGGCCGCGTCCTTTGATTGTACGCGACGATAGTTTCCCGCCTGTTTTGGAGTCAAAACTTATCAGGTGAGTTTGCCCTCCCTCGAAGAAATAGATATAGTTATTGGCAATGTTGATTTCCAAATCATTGGAAAACACCCAGTCATCATCCATTTGAATATTCATCACCGAAATAGATTCAATATTAGCCGCAAACAATTTGCCATCAACTATTCCTGGCAGTTTTACTCGGTTTTTTTCAGTTGCTCCGCTGTTGAATGTCAACACTACGGCACAGACAACAATGAATAATGATTTGATTTTCATAATTTTAGTTTTATAGTTTATGAATTGGTTTTTCAAAAATCGCTTGTGATTGACAAATATAAAGAAATCTGTGTAATCGAGTGTCATCTGTGCGAGAAATCGACATTACACTTTATTCAAATTTTTATACATTCGCACGCTGAACCGAGAAACGTTTCGGACAATAACACAATTGTAAATCAATAAAATAAACAATAGAAAATGGCAACAGTAAAACCATTCAAAGGCGTTCGTCCGCCAAAAGCGATAATTGAGAAACTGGCGTGCCTGCCTTACGATGTGATGAACACCGAAGAGGCCGCAAAAATGGCCGCTGGCAAGCCCGAGAGCCTGCTGCACGTCACACGCGCCGAAATTGACTGCCCCGCTGGCACCGACATCCACTCGGCCACCGTTTACAATAAGGCTATCGATAACTATAAGATGTTCAAGCAGAAAGGCTGGCTGGTGCAAGATGCCGAGCCGAAGTTCTACATCTACGCGCAAACAATGAACGGCCGCACGCAGTATGGCATTGTGGGCGCCGCATCGTGTGAGGATTACAACACGGGCATCATCAAGAAGCACGAACTCACCCGCCCCGACAAAGAGGAAGACCGTATGGTTCTGACTCGCTACTTGAACGCCAACATTGAGCCAGTATTCTTCTCGTACAAGGCTGTGCCAGAGATAGATGCCATTGTTGCCGACATTGTAAAAAATCAGAAACCCGACTACGATTTTGTTGCCGAGGACGGATTCGGACACACCTTCTGGCCAGTTAACTCTGCCGAAACCAACAAACGGATTGAGGAACTCTTCGCAACCAAGGTGCCATACTGCTATGTTGCTGACGGTCACCACCGTACGGCTGCTGCAGCCCGCATCGGACTTGAGAAGAAAAGCCTGAATCCGAATCATACTGGCAAAGAGGAATACAACTTCTTTATGGCAGTTCATTTCCCTGATAATCAGTTGAATATCATCGATTACAACCGCGTTTGCAAAGACCTGAACGGCTTGAGCGAGGCTGAGTTTATGCAGAAACTCGATAAGTGCTTCACTGTCACCAAAATGGGTGCTGACATTTACAAACCCGCACAGTTGCACGAGTTCAGTATGTATATGGACGGCAACTGGTACAAACTCAACTCAAAGCCAGGCACTTACAACGATTCCGACCCGATTGGCGTGCTCGACGTGACCATTCTGTCGAACCACGTTTTGGACGAGATTCTGGGTGTGAAAGACCTGCGCACCACTACCCGCGTTGAGTTTGTGGGCGGCATTCGCGGCCTGGGCGAACTGAAACGCCGAGTTGACAACGGCGAGATGAAATGCGCCTTCGCACTCTACCCTGTCTCGATGAAACAACTCATCGACATTGCCGATTCGGGCAACATTATGCCGCCCAAAACCACTTGGTTTGAGCCGAAATTGCGCTCGGGACTGGTGATTCACGAGTTGTAACACATCAGAACATTAGCGTACCTGATTGCCCATCAATGATTTCCAACCTTTGGTGGGCATTTTTTTGTCAACAATAAATAAAAATGTTCGCATTTGGGCGATTTTTATATTTTTGGTCGATTTGAAAAAACAAGTAAATGAATAAAACAGTTAACACTGCCACAATTCTAATGCACTGCGATGACCAGATTGGCATTGTGGCAAAAGTTACGGAATTTATACAGAACAACCGAGGCAACATTCTGGCTCTCGACCAGCACGTTGACCACGAGGAAGGCCAGTTCTTTATGCGCATTATGTGGGATTTGGCCGAATTTGCTATTCCGAAAGACAAGATTCAAGACTATTTTCAGACGCTGATTGCATCGGCCTACAATATGCAGTTCAAGGTTTATTTTTCTGAAGACAAGCCGCGTATGGCGCTGTTTGTGTCGAAGATGGACCACTGCCTGTTCGATATTCTGGCGCGCTACCAGGGCCGCGAATGGAACGTTGAGATTCCTGTTGTGATTAGCAACCACGAGGATTTGCGCACGGTGGTTGAGCAGTTCGGAATCCCATTCTACTGCTTCCCCATCACAAAAGACAACAAGGAAGCGCAGGAAGCCAAAGAGTTGGAACTGCTTGAAAAATACAACATTACGTTTGTTGTGCTGGCGCGATATATGCAGATAATCTCGCCAGAATTCATCAGCAAGTATCCGAACAAGATTATCAATATCCACCATTCTTTCCTACCCGCTTTCACTGGCGCGAAACCCTATCACGCAGCCTACAAGCGCGGTGTGAAGATTATCGGCGCCACATCGCACTACGTCACAACCGACCTTGACGAGGGACCGATTATTGAGCAGGACGTTACCCGCATCACCCACCGCGACACGGTTGACGACCTTGTGCTGAAAGGCCGCGATTTGGAAAAAATTGTACTTTCACGGGCAATAAATCTGCACATTCAGCGCAAGACGCTTGTGTATAACAATAAAACAATTGTATTTGCTTAAACTACTATAACTACTAAACTTAAAAAAACAAAAAAATGAAACATTTACTTTCAATTGCATTAATTGCATTAGCATTCAATTTGAATGCTCAACAGACAGAAGCACCAGAGGATTTAATCAACAAAGGCAACTCAGCCGTACAGTTGAAGGACTACAAAGGCGCCTTTGAAAACTACCAAAAGGCTTTCGACCTGTATGAAAAACAGGGCAAGGCGAAAGAGATTGCCCCTGAAACCATCTACAACGCCGGCTACTGCGCCCACAAGGCCAACCTGCACGACGAGGCCATCACCTATCTGAAAAAGGCCATCGAACTTAACGTGAAGGAAGCCAAACCTTACCAGAACCTTGCCGAGACCTACAAGGCAAAGAAAGACAACGATATGTATGAGAAAACCCTTGAGGAAGGCTTGGCAAAATATCCGAACGACAAGGCTTTGAACAAACTGATGGCAAACCTCTACGTTCAGAAAGGCAACGCTTTCTACAAAGAGGGCAACAACATCAAGAAAGCCGCAAACGACAGCGGTATGAGCCAGACCGACCCGGACGCTTACAACGCCGAACTCGACAAATCGAAAGCTGAGTTTGAGAAGGCCCTCCCGCTCATTGAGAAGGCTTACAAATACGACAGCAAGAACAAGAACGCTCTGAAGATTCTGTCGAACATCTACACCGCACTCGACCGTCCGGAAGATGCCGAGAAAATCAAAGCAGAACTAGACGCTCTGAAATAATAATTGATTGAAGAAATGAAAATCCCCGTGGCGGTTGCTGCGGGGATTTTTTTTGCAATACAAATAAATACCATCTGTTGCCAGTTTGTTGTAGAAACGCGTACATGGGTTTCTACAAGGCAATATGCTTTCGCTCAAATCAGTTTTATTCTTGCAGTGTTGCTCCAAACAGTGCCACAATCATTGCAAGTATTACATTCTTAAAATGATGGCAGTTCGATTCGTATTGCCAGCTTGAGATGAACCTATATTTTTTTTGTTGCCCCAAAAACACAAAAGGCTCATAACGAGCCTTTTGCAGAACCATAAAATTGAGTGATCCGGTTGGGATTCGAACCCAAGACCCACAGCTTAGAAGGCTGTTGCTCTA
>CAMHPA010000096.1 GCA_946186925.1 uncultured Bacteroidota bacterium
ACAATTTTGAAAGCAATTCACAACGTACGAGAATCGGAGAAGTGTATCGTCAAGCCTGTTTCCGCGCCGAAAAATTACAATTTTGAAAGCAATTCACAACGTATATTAGCAGCATAAAGATTGTTGAACACCTGTTTCCGCGCCGAAAAATTACAATTTTGAAAGCAATTCACAACTTTTGATTTTTTCGTAATCGGCCAACATCTCCTGTTTCCGCGCCGAAAAATTACAATTTTGAAAGCAATTCACAACCGCATTGAGAATTTTGCATTTAGGCAAATACCTGTTTCCGCGCCGAAAAATTACAATTTTGAAAGCAATTCACAACTAGCTTCTTCCTCCAATCTTGTCCTTTAAGCCTGTTTCCGCGCCGAAAAATTACAATTTTGAAAGCAATTCACAACCCAACCCAGCATAATATGCATTCTTAATACCTGTTTCCGCGCCGAAAAATTACAATTTTGAAAGCAATTCACAACATAAAATCAGCAATAGTAAATGTGGGGAACCCTGTTTCCGCGCCGAAAAATTACAATTTTGAAAGCAATTCACAACTCTATTTGTTGATAATTATCACATTTACCCCTGTTTCCGCGCCGAAAAATTACAATTTTGAAAGCAATTCACAACCCACTTGCAACCAT
Organism: uncultured Bacteroidota bacterium; assembly: GCA_946186925.1. Classification (GTDB taxonomy): domain Bacteria; phylum Bacteroidota; class Bacteroidia; order Bacteroidales; family SZUA-534; genus RUG13583. The sequence continues at coordinate 645 of CAMHPA010000096.1, forward strand.
TAAATTTTTATCCACTCCTGTTTCCGCGCCGAAAAATTACAATTTTGAAAGCAATTCACAACAGACACCGACTGTGGAGGTACTCGATAATACCTGTTTCCGCGCCGAAAAATTACAATTTTGAAAGCAATTCACAACCCTGTCGGAATAGCTGTTTCATTCGCAACCCTGTTTCCGCGCCGAAAAATTACAATTTTGAAAGCAATTCACAACACGCATTAAGCGCAGTGCCTCGCAGATAATCCTGTTTCCGCGCCGAAAAATTACAATTTTGAAAGCAATTCACAACCATTCCCTCTATTAATCCCTAATGTTAGATCCTGTTTCCGCGCCGAAAAATTACAATTTTGAAAGCAATTCACAACAAGCCGATGGTACGTTTTCGGGCTCGGGGTCCTGTTTCCGCGCCGAAAAATTACAATTTTGAAAGCAATTCACAACGTGTTTATATCCCATTAGATTCCCAAAATACCTGTTTCCGCGCCGAAAAATTACAATTTTGAAAGCAATTCACAACCGGCTATCACCTAATAGAACCTTGTTTTACCTGTTTCCGCGCCGAAAAATTACAATTTTGAAAGCAATTCACAACATATTGTGCCAAGTGACACCAACAAAAAATCCTATTTTCGCGCCGAAAAATTACAATTTTGAAAGCAATTCACAACTTCTACTAGCGGCAAAATATTTTGTGGCCCTAATTCTCCCCATGTAAACTGCAGGAAACATTAAAGTGTGGTTAATCATGGATGTTTTAATAATCAATCCCGATTTTTTTTTACATTTGTTTCAATCAAAAAAACAACGAGTTATGAAGATTCAAATGCCAGAATTGCCGTATGCTGACACTCGGTTGGAGCCGGTTATCAGCCGCGAAACTGTTGAGTATCACTATTTCAAGCACCTTCAGGGTTATGTGAACGCCCTATCGATGCTTGTGCAGGGCACCGAGTTCGAGGGAAAGAGCGTTGAGGACATCATCAAGAAAGCCCCCGACGGTCCTATTTTCAACAATGCCGGGCAGATTTTCAACCACGTGTTCTACTTTATGCAACTGAGCCGTCCGCACGACGATGGCGCACCAAGCGGCCGCCTGGCGGAGCTCATCAACGCCTCGTTCGGCAGTTTCGACGAGTTCAAGCAGCAGTTTGCGCAGGCCGCCACATCGCTGTTTGGTTCGGGGTGGGTTTGGCTGTCGCAGGACAAGGGCGGCAAACTGGTGATTACCAAGGAGTCGAATGCCGGATGCCCGTTGCGCAGCGGCATGAATCCGCTTTTTGTCGTCGATGTGTGGGAGCACGCTTACTACATCGACTATCGCAACCGCCGCGCCGATTATGTGGCCGGCTTGTGGCGCATTGTGAACTGGGAAACCGTGGGCGGACGGCTGAAATAGGATAGGAGTGAGCATTATAAAAACAAAAGCCCGACCAACCGGCCGGGCTTTTTTGTGCGTGTTATCTGCAATCAATCGTCGAACGTGAAAACAAAGTCCTTGAGTGTGCAGAGCGATTTCTCTTTGGTGTCGGATTTGAAAACAAAGTAGATGGCGTGCTTGCCTGCGAGGTAGTTAGCTACGGCATCGTTTGATATGCCTATGGCCACATCCCAGTCAGCTTTCTCCCAGCTGCCATTAATCTTCGTCTCACCAATCTTCTTTCCGCCTTGCGAGGTCCAGGGGCGGTCGAGCATAATCTCGATGGTGCCGTCGATTCCTTCAGGAATAAGCCGCAAAACGAGCAGCAGATTGCCTTTGTTGGCCAGACGGTCGGCCTCGAAGTTGAAGTACTTATAGCCCACAATCGAGCCATCGGTGTTGTTCACCACCGGGTTGGTGTTGTTGCGGATGTCGTAGGGCGCGTCAAACTTGTCGCTGTCGCCGTAGGTGGCGGCCACATACGAGCCGTAGAACGTGTTGTTCGGCCAAGTGTGTACGGCGGGTTTCGGACCTGTGTACCAGCAAGCTATGCCGGCCGAGTGGCGCTCGAAGGGGTCGAGGCCGTTGAGCGCGAAACCTTCTGATGTGTACTCGCCTTCGCTGATGACAACCTTGCCGCCCTTGCCTTCCTCAACCTCAACGCTGATGGGCGCAACCATTGCCTGGCGGGCGTACTCGTTCAGACCGCTCTGGCGATGATAGAAGACGTACCACTGTCCGTTAATCTCGCAGATGCTGCCGTGGGTGTTGCCGTCGATGGTGGCCGACGCAATGGTGTCGCCCTGCTCATTCACCTCGCGGCCACGACCGTCGATGATGGTGCCGCCGTAGGTCCAGGGGCCAAGCGGACTATCGCCGTAAGCGTAAGCCAGAGTGTAGTTCGACACCGGCAGGCCAAACTCGCCGTCTTTGGTGAAACGGCTGTAGATGAACACATATTTGTCTTTTATCTTGCGAATTGACGATGCCTCGAAGAAGCTGAAAACGCCCTCCTGCATACGTCCCGAAACCATATCTTCGACAATCTTCGTCCCCGGTTTCACGGTTGCCATTGTGGCGGGGTCGAGCTCGGCGGCATACGAGCGGTTGAATCCCCAGTAGCCGTAAATCTTACCATCGCCGTCGACAAACACAGCCGGGTCGAATGCCAGAACGCCGTCGTTCACATTCGGGTTTTGTTTGTTCCAGTTGCAGACCTCAAACGGTCCGTCGGGGCGCGAGCTTTTGCACACCATTCCGTTGCGGCCGCCGGCCTGGTTGTTGGGGTAGAGGTAGTAGGTCTTTGTGCCGTCGGCTGCGGTTACCAGTGTAACATCGGGTGCGAAAAGCACGTCGGCAATGCTGTCGGGGCTCAGGAGCTCACCGTTGGCATTCTTGTTCACGCTGAAAATCTCGCCGTCGTATCGCCAGTGCATAAGGTCGTCGACCGATGCCGACCAAACCACCAGCTCGCGGCCGCAGTAGTCGGTCAGGCGGCTGTCGTGCGAGCCGTAGATGTAGACGCGCTGCTGTCCCGGATTGTCGGGGTCCTCAAAAACATAGGGTTCGCCGTCGGGGATGTGCTCCCAGAGCGGCAGAAAAGGGTTGCCGGGCATTGCCGGAGCTTTGTCGGCGATGGCTGGCGCTTGGTTTGAGCACGATGTGTAGAACGATGCGCTGCAAGCGACCGCAAGTCCTAAAATGCTGTTACGTAGTGTGTTGTGTTTCATTCTTGTAGATATTTTAAGTTGCTTTTTCAGAAATAGGTTGGCAATTTAGTTTTTTCGGCGATATGTGGAACAAATTGTCTGATGTTAAAAACGTAAAAAATACTTTTTTAATCGGTGGAGGCGCTCATTGCTACCATATAAACCTGATTTTCCCTCAAAAAAAGCTTTGCAATATTCAAACTACGATGTACTTTTGCGGCCGCAAGAATATTCAGTAGTCTTGCATAAAAATACACTTAGAAGCATAAAAATGGAACAGTACAACGACAACATTAAAATTTTAGTGGCCGACAAGGAGCACTACTCTTATGTTGACGAGATTTTGGCAACCATCGCGGCTGCCGCAAAAGTGCGTGGCACGGGCATTGCTAAGCGCAACCCTGGCTATGTGAAACAAAAAATGAGCGAGGGCAAGGCTGTCATCGCGCTCGACGGCGACAAATTCGCTGGTTTCAGTTACATTGAGACGTGGGGCGGCAAGCACTACGTAACCACATCGGGCTTGATTGTGCCCGAAGAGTACCGCGGACACGGTCTTGCACGCCGCATCAAGCACGTAACGTTCACGCTTGCGCGTATGCGCTGGCCGCAGGCAAAAATCTTCAGTCTGACATCGGGCGCCGCCGTTATGAAACTCAATACCGACCACGGATATGTGCCTGTAACTTTCGCGCAACTCACTGACGACGAGACATTTTGGAAGGGCTGCGAGGGTTGCATCAACCAAGATATTCTGAAGCGCACCGACCGCCGTTACTGCGTCTGCACAGGAATGCTCTACGACCCTGAGCGCCCACGCAGCGTCCGCGACGCCGACGAGGAACTGTCGCACGACCCTGGCGTAGAGGACATCATCCACGCCCGCTTCCCCGACGGATTTCCCGAAGATTAATTAGGAGTTAGGAATTAGAATTTAAAAATGCGAACTTTACACATTAATCTTTACACCTTACTCAAAACTAAAAACTTATAACTCAAAAATTTATAACTATAAAGATATGGAACAGAAAAAGAAAGTTGTAGTGGCCTTCAGTGGCGGTTTGGACACATCGTACACCGTTATGTATCTGGCAAAGGAAAAGGGCTACGAGGTTCACTCGGCTTGCGCCAACACGGGCGGTTTCAGCGCCGAGCAACTCAAAACAAACGAGGAAAACGCCTACAAACTGGGCGCGACAAAATACGTAACTCTCGACGTTACAAAGGAATACTACGAGAAGAGCCTGAAATATATGGTCTATGGCAACGTGCTGCGCAACAACTGCTACCCGATTTCGGTTTCATCGGAACGCATCTTCCAAGCCATCGCTATTGCGCGCTACGCCAAAGAGATAGGCGCTTCGGCCATTGCCCACGGCTCAACGGGCGCTGGCAACGACCAAATCCGCTTCGATATGACTTTCCTGGTTATGTGTCCTGGCGTTGAGATTATCACGCTGACGCGCGACGGCAACTTGAGCCGTCAGGAAGAGGTTGATTATCTGAACAAAAACGGATTTTTTGCCGATTTCACAAAACTCAAATACTCGTACAATGTGGGCATTTGGGGCACGTCAATCTGCGGCGGCGAAATACTTGATTCAAAGCAAGGTCTGCCCGAATCGGCCTATCTGAAACACCCAACCAAAGAAGGTCCTGAAATTCTGAAACTTGGCTTTGAAAAGGGCGAATTGTGCAGCGTGAACGGAAAGAAATACACTGATAAAATTGCTGCTATTCAGGCAGTTGAAGAGATTGGCGCCGCTTACGGCATCGGCCGCGACTGCCACGTGGGCGACACCATCATTGGCATCAAAGGCCGCGTTGGTTTCGAAGCCGCAGCACCAATGCTGATTATCGGCGCGCACCGTTTCCTTGAGAAATTCACGCTCTCGAAGTGGCAGCAGTACTGGAAGGACCAAGTGTCGAACTGGTACGGAATGTTCCTGCACGAGAGTCAGTATCTTGAGCCTGTTATGCCCGACATCGAGGCAATGCTGACAAGCAGTCAGCGCAACGTGACGGGCGAGGTAACGCTCGAACTGCGTCCATTATGCTTCCAAACTGTCGGTGTTGATTCGCCTAACGATTTGGTTAAGAACAAATTGGGCGAGTACGGTGAGACAGCCAAGGCCTGGACATCAGATGACGCAAAAGGCTTCATCAAGGTGACATCGACAGCGTTGAGAGCGTACTACCTGGCGCATCCGAATGAGAGAGAGTAGGGTTGGTTTTGGTATATTTGTGTAATTTTACATAATTCACATCATTCTCATAGATTACAATGGACAACAACGCTCAGTTTTTGTTTTCAAAAGGGGACTACAAAAACCTTGTAGTCTTTCAAAAGGCTGAGTGCATTTATGACCTAACGTGCTTTTTTATTGAGCATTATTTGCCTAAAATTGGCGATAGGACTGTTGACCAAATGAAGCAAGCGGCACGAAGTGGCAAGCAAAACATTGCAGAAGGCAATGAAGCGGGCACAACATCAATGGAAAGTTGTATAAAACTTATGAATGTTGCCAAAGCAAGTTTCAAAGAATTGCAAGAGGATTATGAAGATTATTTGCGCAATCACGGAATGCAAATTTGGAATGTGAACAGCGAGCAATGCCAAAATGCACGCAAATGGTGTACAGAGCATTTAAAACCAGAAGATTATGTCCGAGTTTGTGAAATCAGAAATGATATTACCATTGCCAATATTGCACTTGTGCTTCTTCATCAAGAAGACTACTTATTAAGAAAACTGTTAGAGAAATTGCAGCAGGATTTTCTTGAAAATGGCGGAATAAGGGAAAAAATGGCGGCGGCGAGGAGAAATTGGCGAGCGCAAAATGGAATGGGATATATGAATGGGGAAAATTGAGAATTATGAGAAGAATGGGAAGGATACAAGGCTAAAAACTTATAACTTAAAACTAAAGAAATGATTAAGATAGGAATTTTGGGCGCTGCTGGATATACAGGCGGCGAGTTGATTAGACTGCTGATAAACCATCCCGAGGCCGAGATTGTGTTCGCCAACAGCGAGTCGAATGCGGGAAACCTTGTGTGCGACGTGCACGAAGGTCTGATTGGCGAAACCGACCTGCGGTTCACAGCCGAAATGCCGTTCGACAAGGTTGACGTGGTTTTCTTCTGCTTCGGACACGGCAAGAGCGAGGCCTTCTTGAAAGAACACGCTATACCTAACAATGTGAAAATCATTGATATGGCACAGGATTTCCGCATTGCCGCACCAACTCACGATTATGTTTACGGTTTGCCCGAAATCCACAAAGCGCAGATTAAGGCGTGTCAGCATTTGGCCAATCCAGGCTGCTTTGCAACCTGCATTCAGTTGGGTTTGCTGCCGCTGGCCAAAGCGGGGCTGCTGAGGAACGACGTGGCTGTGAACGCAATCACGGGCTCGACGGGTGCTGGACAGAAACCGTCGGCAACCACACATTTCTCGTGGCGCAACAACAATATGAGCATCTACAAAGTGTTTGAGCATCAGCATCTTCACGAGATTTGCCAAAGCCTGAACGAGTTGCGCCCGACCAACGCGCCTGCATTTGCCGACACGCTTGTGGCACAACCCAAAGCGGACGAGATTACCATCGATTTCATTCCTTATCGCGGCGATTTTGCGCGCGGCATTTTCTGCACTGAAGTTGTCCGCTTCGAAGGCGCCGAAGGCTCTGCCACCAACCCGACCGCGGAACAGTTATCGGCTTTATACAAAGAGTTTTACAAAGACACCGCCTTCACTCACTACTGCGACACTGACATCGACCTGAAACAGGTTGTGAACACCAACAAGGCGCTCGTCCACATCAGCAAGTTCGGCAACAAGGCCGTCATCACATCAATGATTGACAACCTGCTGAAAGGTGCTGTGGGACAGGCAGTTCAGAATATGAACATTATGTTCGGCATTGACGAGAAGGCGGGACTGAAACTGAAATCGACAGCGTTCTGATTTTGATTTTCAGCTGATTATACCAAAAGAGGCTACCCAATGGGCAGCCTCTTTTTTATGTTAGTTGATGAGTATTCCTTTAGAACGAGAATTTATACCCTAAACCCAAGCTGATGTTTTGGCTTTTGTGCTTTTCAACAAGGTGCAGTTTCGTGCCTTTTTTGTTCGAGTCGATGTCTTTCTCGTTGCAGAAATCGTACAGGCAGAAGAAATCGAATGAGTGCTGCTTGCTCAGTTCCCATTCAGCACCCAAGCTCAAGCGCACACGGTTGATATACACATCTTTATAACCTTCCCAGCTGCAATCGGAATAGATTCCCCGAACATCATCGAAGGTGTACTTCCATTTCGGTGCGTTCAGCGTGTTGCGCACATCAACATAGGCATATGGCGTCAGGGCGTCGAGCGCTTTGTACTGCACCATCAGGCGGCTGCGCAGCGTCAGTCCCTTGGCCACATCCTGATATTTGTTGTTCACATCCTTGCAAGTGAGTTGCAGGCGCTCGCGCAGCGACAGTTTGAAATCGCCGAACCGGTACGAGCCGGTAATATCGAACGTGAAGCGGTTGCGAATTTTCCACTCGTCTTTCGAGTTTTTATTCTCGATGAACGTGTAACTCAACGCCGTTTTCAGGTAATCGTTCACCTTGTAGCTTGCGCCGACGGTTCCTTGATAGCGGTAGAAATTTCCGAAATTATCGTTAAGGCGGGCTTCACCATTTACAAAAGTGTGCAGGCCTTTCATCAGTTTCTTGTCAACTTCGGCCGAAACGCGTCCGCCGAAATCTGTGCCGTCGTCAACAACTTCGTCTTCGGCACGAACCGACATCGGCACAGCCATCATCGCGGCAAGCGAAATAATAATTAACTTTTTCATACTCAATAGGTTTATTGTTTATTCTGCATACTTGTTTGCCTTTGTCAGCGTGTTAATGGTGTTAGTCTCGCCTTCCTGAAGGTCGTAGGTGACTTTGATGAAGGCGGCGTCTTTCAGAAAATCGACGTGGCCAATCTCTATGCTATTGATTTTGATACCGATACGTTTCTCAAGGTCGGCAATCAGCTCGTCGCGTTTCTCGGGCACAATCATATCAATGCGGTCGTAGAGCACCAGTTTGGTGGTGGTGTGGTTGGCCGATACGGCTGTTTCGAGAATGGCTATCAGTATCACAATCAGCAAGTTGACAATCGCCAGAACGGCAACATTTCCCAGTTCAAGCGCGTAGTGCGGTTTGGTGGCCACATCGACAACCTGATAGAGCGACGCAAGGCCATTGACAGCCGCAAGTGCAATAATGATAAACAGATAGGTCATTTCGCGGATTGGCACCGTCTCGGTCCGGTAGCGGATGACGCCGAAGATGGCGAACAAGCCCAGAGTCATTCCCACGCCCACCGACACGCTTCCCATCACGTAGAGCAGCGCTAGCATCGCCGACGAGAAAATCATAAAAGTGAAATAGTAGTCGCGGCGGCGGCTCTTACGGTAGTAGAAGAACTGCACCAGAATCCAGCACACAACAAGGTTGAGCAGGAAGCGGATTCCCAGCTCGCCAAGTTTCTGCTGCGTGGTCATCATTGCGTCGGTAATTGTCTGCACATCAAACAGTTCGTCGTCGGGCTCGGGGTTGCCGAAGTCGGCGAGAGCGGCAACATCGGTTGCTTCTTGTGCAAAGGTGCTCACGGTTGGGAACGCCAGCGCGAGCGACATCAGGAAAACAAAAATTCTAATCATAACATTCTATTTTTGAGTTTATTACTTTTTCAATTCGTCGTATTTTCTTTTTGAATCGGTTCGATTTCACGTTCGGATTGGTGATGGTGGTGCCGATGCAGTATTTGCTCATCCGTGTCGGTTTCACTCTGTGGTTCAGCAAGATGCGCTTCATCTGCGAATCGGCGCGACCGTCCTGCTTCAACTCAATGATGACGGCGTTCTTCAGCGACGACTTCAGCCCCGTGGTGTGGTTCACAAACCGCAGATTGGTGTCGATGGTCAGGCGCTCGGTTTTGGCGGCGTTCACCAGCGTGATGCGGTTGAAGATGGTTTCCATCTGCGGCACAATATCATTGACGGTGAAGGCCGAATTGTTTGCCAGAAAATCGGCTGCGGCCGCGTTGCCGCGGAAATCGAAGAACAGGCTGTTGTCGATTTCGGTGCGCTTCTTCTTGGTTCGCTTCTTGTTGTTTTTGTGCTTGATTTCCAGAAACGTCTGACCTGAAGCCACATATACTCGCGTGCGCACTTTCTGCCGCACCATCCGGCGGTTGTGGTGGTCGAGGAACATTCGCAACTCGGGTGTGTCGTAATACATACTGTTATAAGGACTTACCTTCTTTCCTTCAACCACAAGCGCGCGATAGCCTTCGGCGTGTGCGTCGCGCAGAATGGCCAGCAACACATCTTCGTTGGTCAGATATTTCGAGTCGATGCGGTTCATCAGCTTAATCGAGTCCATCTCAGGCAGAGTGATGGGCTCGATGGCGCGCACTTCGT
>CAMHPA010000097.1 GCA_946186925.1 uncultured Bacteroidota bacterium
CACGACTCGCTGCTGATTATCAAACACAATATGCCCAAACTTCACTTTTTGACAGCCATCGATTTGAATACCAAAGAGATAATCGGGCGGTTTATTACAAAAGGCAACGGACCTGGTGAAGTAAATTATTTATCCACTCAAAATTTAAGAAAGAACCTGCTTTTTAGTTATGACCCAAATTCATACAGTTTTATAGTGTTCAATATGGACTCACTGTGGCTACATAAGCAAGCATACAAGCCACAAATAATTCGTCTGTCTAAACAAATCACCACTCCTTACCCGAATTTCGACTTATTGTCAGATACTTCCATTGTCTATTACAATGAGTGGTATTTAGAGAATTGTGTAAATACTGTCAATGCAAATGCCCCCGAACTACTGAAATTCGGGCTCGACGGTAACATCGCATACGAAATACCTAATGGTGCTTGGAATGTTTCGGCTTTCAACTCCACTACGTTAGCAACAGATTTGGAGCGGGACAGAATGTTCATTGCCTACAATCAAAAACCCGAATTCAAACTGCTGGATTTGAATTTCGACACCATTCAAATAATCAAAGGTCCAGACCCTGTTGAAAAGCCTGTATATAAATTATTTGGAATCGAAGGTATTCAACAAATAATGATGCCTGATTTTTATAGTTTTTATGGTTCGATTGTGTTAAGCACGGAGAATTATGTCTTTGTCAGTATGAGTAATATCAGAAACATCGCAAGATTGGAAGTGGGAAAAGCAAATAGTACCTATGAGTTATACAAATTTGATTGGGACGGCAATTTGCTCGCACGTTACCAGTTTGACCAGAACAGCGTTGCTGGTTACTCAGAATCGTCTAACACTCTGTATGTTAAAATCGAAAACGAAGACGGTGAATTTGACCTTTTCAAGGCAAAATTGTAGGCGGGCTCCTCTCCTACAAATCAAGTTTCAACTCTCCCGATTCGTAGGCACGGAACTTTTCTGATAACTCGTTGAACCACACCACCAACTGCGAGATGGCGGTGCCCTGCAAACGGAACGTGCTGAAGGTAAGTGCAAAAAAGGCGGAATAATATTGATATGATTGGCACAAAAAAAGCCGTGACAACACGGCTCTATTTTATTATTCAGTTATAAATAATTAGAATTCAGCAAATTCAGCATTAGTTTCATCAACAATGGCCGTACATTCCATTTCAATAAGCCAGTCGTGGCGGCAAACAGGTGCCTGGACAAACGTTTTGGGGACATCAGGCAGACGGTAATCGGCCCAAGCCTTTATGGTTGAGTAATCGGCAAAATCGCGAAGATAAATCACCACCGATGCCAGATTGGCCACCGATGCGCCACCTTCTGCAAGCAAGGCTTCAACATTCTCAAGCATACGGTCAGCCTGGCGGTTCACATCGCCCTGATAAACCACTTCGCCTTTGTTGTTGATACTTGCGGTTCCACTGATAATCAAATGTTTGCGATCACCGTAATGAATGGCTGTCCCGCGCTCGAACGTAACACCATATTCTGATGTGCGGTTCAGATTGTTTTCGGCCTTCAGATATTGAATCTGCGCAGGCTTGAACCCTTTGAGCGCATAAGCGTCGAGCACCACCAAGCATTTCGGGTCAGCGTGACGTCCGCCGATACCGGTGCTTGCAATGTAATGAGTGTCGCTCTTAAGTCCTTCAGTCTCAAAGAATTCGCGGCGGGCTTTGACAACACCGCCATAATTGTTATCGATGTTTTGAACAAAAAGCCAAGTGCGCATGCAGTTGTCGGCCAGCGACACATTGTGTTTCCGCAACAACTCGACATAATCGGTGAAAAGCTTGCGGGTCTGGTCTTCAGAAGTGCCTTGCGAACTGTGCAGATAGGTGTTCCAAATATGCGAATAGCCATTGTGTTTGACAATGAAAGCATCAGACGACGACTCAATTTCGACGTCGGTTTGGAAAATGCACCACATTGCCACTTTGGCACCATTGAGCGGGGCCTGCTCAACAATTGAGACTGCGCACGGCGTGTTGCTCAGCGACTTCTGCAGCAACTCAATCTGATTATGGGCATCGCTCAAAAAATAGCGTACAAAAACCGGTTTGGCCGCCGATATGCGAGTGGTGTTAAACTCTTTAAACGCACCTTGAAGATGGTTAAGTTGCTCAGCAAAAGGCATATTGCGGCGTGTAACCTGAAACATAACGTGGTACTCTGTCGGCTTGTCGGCAATGGCAAAACGCGCCACCTGAGCATCAACATTGTACAAATCGGATATAAAATGTGTGTATTTCAAGACTTGAAAATTTTAAACGCACGAAGGTAGAAAAATTAATTACACCTACCAAAATATTAGGCATATTGCACAATGCAACAAACAAAGGCAATTTTTTTTGCGAATTCGGGGGGTATTCCAACTTACTTCACTCCTCGCCCTTCAGCACGCACCCTATTCGTTCAATCTGACCGTCGTTGTGCGCAGGCGCGATTTCCAAAATTCGACAAAGAAGTCCGTAAACATCTGTGTTATAGAGTTGTGGCGCGGCAAAACCCTGCTTGAAATCGGGGCCAATGGCGTAGAAAATGCCGTTCATAAGCCGATTGGCATTGTCGTAGCCGTGAGCGCCCAATGGCAGCGGGCGTTTACCCTTGTAAATCTGCATTTTACCGCTATCCGAAAGAATCACCACATCGCCCATTCGCGCACTTGCCGAGCAATGGAAACGCTCAGGCAAATCGGCACGCAGGCAAGCCTTGACGCCATCAACGCCCTGCAAAGCCGAAACAACCGAATCAGCACAATGTTTCTTGCAATAAGCCAACGAGATAGCAGGTGAATAAATCAATGTATCAACCCAACTGTCGCGCACATATTTTTTCAAATCGACAACGTTTTGCGCATCGGCTTGAATCATTCCGTGGTCAGAGAGAATAATAAAATTTATTGAATCACAAAAACTTAACGTTGACAACTGTTGGCAGAAGTAACCTACCAAACTGTCAACTTGTTGGATTGCTTCAACAATTTCAGGCGAATCGGGGCCGAACTTGTGGCCAATAGTATCGGCAGCCTCAATATAGCACATTGCCAAATGCGGACGCTTGTCATAATCAGCTGACAGCCACTTGATTACAGAGTCAATTCGCGCCTTATACGGTTCGCTTGCACTGTACGATTTCCATTTTGTCGGGCGGTAGCCTTTTATTTGCGCGTCGCAGCCAACCCACATATTCACTGCCGACTTAATTCGCTGTGATTCAGCCGTTACCCATATCGGTTCACCGCCATACAATTTGTCGGCAACCGCCGATTTCACTTTGCCGTTCGAATAGCATTGTTTAGTCTGCGGAACCATAAACTTATTCGCCACAATTCCATGATTTTCAGCATATAAGCCCGTCGCAATCGTGTAATGATTGGTAAACGTGAGCGACGGAAAAACAGGCTGCAAACCTGCCGCCCTCACCCCTGCCCGCTCAATTGAATCGAGCGTTGGTGTATTTGCAATATCTTGATAATCAAAGCGAAATCCATCAAGCGACAGAACAACTGTATAGTTGCGCGGCTCGACTTTGCGGTTGCGCAAATGACTCACATAGGCATCTTGCGCCGCAACAATCGCAAGGAAAACCACAAAAAGCACAAATGCTACTCTTTTCAGTTTCATTTTCAATTATTTAGTTTCGTCAGGAAAACGCAGTTTGTCGCCAGCGTCGTTCACAACCGAGCGCATCCATTTTTCGTCGTAGCCTGGCTGCTCCACTTTCGGCGCGTAATATTTGTAGCCTGCAGGCACTGCGCGCGGCGTCTTCACGTTGCCATCCATATATTTGACAAATAGATATTTATAAAAATCTTTCCAATCACGCACCAATTGCTCTGCGGTATTGACAGAGAAATCGGTCAGATACTCAACCGCTACATTCTGATTATCAGCAAATAACGCTTGCGCAGCCTTGTCAACAGCCTTCACGCAAGTCTCAAACTTGCTCTCGAAAGCCGTCTGCTTGGCCTCAACCTCAGGGTGAATCAGGTTGTAGCGCGTGTAGGCGAAGTTCGACACCTGATTGAACGCCCAGAAAGCCGCCGTTTCAGAAAATTCCATCATCGAGCCGTTGCCCACCGCAAAACAGTTCGGCACAGCCGTCATACTTGCGTACATCGGGCAATAGACGGTGCTGCCAGTGTCGTCGGTACCGAACCAGAACAGGCCGCCAATCTTGTTCGGCAGCCAGCCGCGGCACTGCGCTACAAACGAGAAACCTGTCTGCTGCGTGGCTGTGGTGCGCTCGTTCACATATTTTTTGCCGTCAACCTCGAAATCCATCGGACGCCAGCGGTACGGGCAGTGCCACGGCCCAGCACCTATGTCTTGTGACATATCCAACTCTGTGCCTTCCAAGTGGTTACGCATATTGTGCATCATCTGCGCCAACGACACTTTTGCCTTTGGCTTAACCCAAAGCGGCATCCTGTTGTTTGCGTAACCAGTTGATTCATCGTGTTTTATATCAACACCTTTGGCATAATCCCAATATTGCGCCATTCCGTCGGCCACATCGTTGAAGAACGCCCAGACGCGAATCTCACAAGCACGCGCGCCAACAAAATCGACAGGTGCGTATGTGTCTGAAAAACTGAAATTTGACTTATTAACTTTGTCGTTGATATAGCCTTTCGCACGCGCGAAATCCATCACATCGGCGGCATAAACGGTGGTGATTTTCTTGTCGAAAATGCGGTCCATTTGGTCCGACGAAATCGAAGTCGGGTCGTCATTCCACGGGAAAGTGGTGATTCGCGCCTGATTTGCGTGAGCGCAGACATATCCGTCAGGGATTTGGCGAGCCACCCAAACTGCACCTTTATTCTTGTTAATCAAGCCTTTCTTTGTTTTCTGAATGTCCATTCCCTTGCCAATCAACTCGAAAATCCAAACCTCGTTGGGGTCGGCAATCGAGAACGACTCGCCCTCACTTGCATAGCCGTATTTAGCGACCAACTCAGTCATAATCTTAATGGCCTCACGAGCCGAAGTGGCACGCTGTAAAGTAATGTAAATCAGGCTTCCGTAGTCCATAATGGCAGTCGAGTCGCCCCAAAGTTCCTCGCGGCCGCCATAGGTTGTCTCGCCTATAACCACCTGATTTTCATTCATATTGCCGATTACGTTGTAAGTCTTGGCGGCCTGCTCAATCTGCCCCATATACTTGCCTGTGTCCCAATCATATACATCGAGCATAGTACCTGCGGGATAAGTGGCTGCGGACCAATGATATAGCTCGCCGTAAAGCACGTGCGAGTCAGCGGCATAACTCACCATCGACGAGCCGTCGGCCGAAGCGCCAGGCGTAACTAGGAAATTTGTGCAAGCTATTGCCTGGCACGTTGCCAGCGATGTTGCCAATGCGAAAAAAAGTTTCGTGTTCATTTCTGTAATTTATTGTTTAGTAGTTATTTATTCACTCGATAAATTGCACCGCCGATGTTGTCGCAAGAAGCGCCTGTGACGCTTTTCAAGCAATTTGGCATTCCCAAATAACGCAGCACACCAAGGAATGCAAACACAATTGCCTCCTTGCACTCGACCACTGCGCTGTCAGGAATCACCACCTTGCATTTAGTGCTATTTTGCAGACATTCAATAAAATATTCGTTATACGCGCCTCCACCTGTTACCAGAACAGTGCTTTTGCCCTCGGCAGACATTGCCTGCGAAATCTGATGGGCGGCGTGATGGTAATATGTAGCTAAAAGATTCTCAATATCAGTTCGTTGACCGAGCAACGGCAAAATCTCAGCATCAACAAACTCGCGCCCGAGCGATTTTGGCGGTTGCTGTTTATAATATGGTATAGCGTTCAGTTTTTGCAGTAACTCTTTATCAACCATACCCTTACGTCCAAGTTCACCATTTTTGTCATATTCAAGCCCGATGCGGCGCGTCAGCGTGTTGGCGACAATGTTGAGCGGACAAATATCGAACGCAACGCGTTGACCATCAGCATTATCGTATGAGATGTTGGCAAAGCCGCCAAGATTCAGACAATAATCGTAGCTGCCGAAAAGAAGCTTGTCGCCAATCGGAACCAAAGGGGCGCCATTGCCACCTAAAGCCACATCTTTTGTGCGGAAATCGCAAATAGTGTCGATTCCAGAAACTGCTGCAATATGAGCACCAGAGCCTATTTGCAGCGTCAATCCTTTTTGCGGCTCGTGAAAAACCGTGTAGCCGTGACTTGCCACAAAACGAGGATGACAATTGTGCTCCCCAACAAACTTCTTTAGCAACCCACCAAGAAAACGACCATAATCGACATCGAGCTGCGCCAAGTCGTGCCCATTCAGTTCGTGGCTATGTTTCAGGCGCTCAAGCATTTCTGGCGTATAAGGATAGACTTTGCAATCCGAAAAATCATACCCCCAAACACCATTAGAATACATAAAATGGCAATCCACAATGTCAACCCCGTCGAGCGAAGTGCCCGACATCACGCCAATGCAGTTAATATCAACGTCTTGCATTACTGGAATTTGGTTTTGGGGAATTTATACGAATAGTTTGCCACGTTGCCGCAATTGTCAGTTACCATCAGCTCAAACTGGTAAGAATCAGCGGGTTTCAAGTATTCATCGGCCTCGTAGGTGATTGATTTCGTCTTCGGGTCGTACTTCAGCAGAATCCACTCGCCGTTGATTGAGGCCGAATACGATTTTATGCCGGCCAAATCGTCGTCGATGGTGAATTTGAGCACATTAACCGGCTGTTTTGCAACAGATTTAATGGTTGGCGGAACGCTGTCGGCCTGAATGCGATACGTTCCGAATCCTGACAAAGCGGCCTCAACAAATCCGTTTTTGTACTTGCCGCCAATGCCCGCAACCTTGTCGCCACTCACCGACACCAGAAGCAGTTTCGACGTTGGAACCTTGTCGCCCAAGCATTTAACCCGCACATTGAACTCCTTAACAAGCGGGATTGCTGGTGTGCAAATTGTGTAAGTCGGCGAATATGAACCAATTACAATATTTGTATCGATTTTCAAATTGAAATATATGGAGTCGAAAAATGTCCGTTTGCCGAAATCGATGGCAATGCCCGCCGTGTCGATTCGGTGCTGGTCTTCCCACGAAAGCAGCTGTCCCTCAGGCTTTTGAGCCGACTTATTAAGCGCCACGCCTTGCAGAAAAGTCTCGAATGTCGATTTGTTGCCATAAGCGTCGTAGGCATCAATTTTCACCTTCTTCACCTTGCCCGCCGGCACTGTTATCAGACCGCGGTTCTGCATTGTCGGGTAAAGCTCAATGCGGTTGTTACTTTCGACAAACAGTCTGTAAGCCACTGTGTTACTGGTCATCAGAGCCTCGTAGTCGGCAATGCTGCTCACATATTTCGTCTGCGAGAACGGCACACCGTCGATGCGCATTGTGAGCACTATCTCGTCGCCGTCCCAAACATCGAACTTGTAAACACCACAACGGTTGTTGGCGCCGTTCAGATAATCGTCACACTTAATACCAAGTCCCACAGTACCAGATACTTGAATAGTATCGGCACCGACCGGCTTGTACACATTGCCAACCTTCTGAACTCTGACGGTGCTGCGGGCATACTCCCCTCCGACCTGCGAATTGCTGTTGCCAGGAAACACTGTGAACAGCGACATCCGAGGCGCAATGTCGTCTTTTATGTCGAAGCCAAGAAACAATCCGTTGAGCGGACAGGAATTGCGTGTGTCGCGAATCTCAAAATGCAGGTGCGGCCCACCCGACGAACCCGTATTTCCCGACAGACCAAGCACATCGCCCACGCTGACGGGAATCTCGTCGGCCTTCGGAAACAAATCAACTGCAAAACTCTTGCGGCTGTACTGAGCATCGCGCACATAGCGCCCAATCTGAATGTTGAACTCGCGCAAATGGGCGTAAAGCGATGTGTAACCGTCTGGATGAGTGACATATACCGAGTAACCATAGCCTGTTGGCGACACCTTGATGCGCGACACGTAACCGTCTTTCACCGCATACACACGGAAGCCCTCCTTGCCCTGCGTTTTCATATCGAGCCCGGCGTGAAAATGGCCGCTGCGCAACTCGGCAAAGTTTCCCGAAAGGTAAATCGGAATATGAAGCGGCGATTTCCACCCCAAAGTGTCGAGCCGGAGCTGAGCCAGAGCGGTGTTGGCGGCCAAAATGATGGTAAAAAGTACAATTATTTTATTCAGATATTTCATTATCAATTATTTATCAACACAACCAAAATCATCAAACAGAGGTGCAAATTACAAAAAATCGCGTATAAATCGCCATTCAACAAACATCGTTATATATATGGTGCAGGCATCGGTGAAAAAAATCGCGAAAGCGGCAAAACAAACATTTGCAAAATCAAAATCAATCAGTACTTTTGCACCTCGATTTTTAACAAATAAAAATTTAAATTTTATGTCAAACAGTTACGAGACCGTTTTCATTGCAAATCCCGTTTTGTCTGCACCACAGATGAAGGAAGCGGTTGACAAATTCAAAGGCGTTATCACCGATATGGGAGGTGAAATCGTTTACGAGGAGGACTGGGGCCTCCGGAAATTGGCTTATCCAATTCAAAAGAAATCAACAGGATTCTACTATCTGGTAGAGTTCAAGGGCGAAGGCAACATCATTGGCAAACTCGAGACCGAGTACCGCCGCGACGAGCGCATCATGCGTTTCCTCACCCTCAAGATGGACAAGTTTGCCGTTGAGTACGCAAACAAGAAAAGAAGTTTGAAATCTGAAGCTAAGAAGGAGGAATAAGCCATGTCACAGAATCAATCAGAAATCAGGTATCTTACCCCAATGACAGTAGATGTCAAGAAGAAGAAATACTGCCGTTTCAAAAAGAACAAAATCAAGTACATCGACTACAAGGATCCAGAGTTCCTGAAACGTTTCCTTAACGAGCAGGGCAAGATTCTTCCCCGTCGCATCACCGGAACATCGCTGAAATACCAGCGCAAGGTGGCAACCGCTGTTAAAAGAGCCCGTCACCTGGCTTTGCTTCCATATGTAACTGATATGCTTAAATAATAGGAGGATAGGATATGGAAATTATTTTGAAACAGAACGTTCCAAATTTAGGATACAAAGACGACATCGTTACCGTTAAAGACGGCTACGGACGTAACTATCTGATTCCTCAGGGTATGGCCATTGTTGCTACAAACGCCGCCAAGAAGATTCTGGCTGAGAACAAGAAGCAACGCGCCCACAAAGAGGAGAAAATCAAAAACGACGCAATCGCACTGCGTGAGAAGATTGAAGCTCTTACCATTGTCATTGGCACTAAAGCCAGCTCAAATGGTAAAATCTTCGGTTCAGTCAACAACATCCAGCTTGCCGAGGCTATTCAGAAGCAAGGTGTTGAGGTTGACCGCAAGTGCATTCTCGTTAAAGGCGACAACATTAAAGAACTTGGCAAGTATGTTGCCAAAATCAAACTCCACAAAGAGGTTGAGTTCGAGTTGCCGTTCGAGGTTGTTGCAGAATAATCTGAAACACAATTCGATAAATGAAAGCCGTTCCGCTTGGGACGGCTTTTTTTGTATGGGAAGTTTTTGCTTTTCGGAAATAATTATCTACAATTGTTTTATGTTAACATATATGACGCGTCTGAATGCAACCGCTGCTTAATAATCTTATACACCACATAAAATTCAAATTATATGAAAATAATAGTTGTTTTTTTAGGAGTGTTACTATCTTTTTGTATGGCTTTTAATCAATACGATTCAAGTAGTAGTATGAAACAAAGAATCAAAGAACGACAAGTGCTACATTTCGATGAAATTCCCATAGAATTATTGAATAACTTAAACAAAATGGGTGTTAATGATTCTTCATTGTTAAATTATTATGAGAGTGCATATTTCAATTTGATTTTTGAGAAATCTCGAAAGGATTTTGATTTTACCGACAAAAAGATTGGTTTTATTACAGGTAGTAGCGGAAAAACCAAAAGTAGTAAAGCAAGTTATTTTAAACTAGAAAAAGACAGATTCAATAGCAATTATTCTCCTAATGGGGGGACATTATATATTTTTGATGAAGCTCAAAAAGAAGAGTCAGGTGGTTATGATGCTGCGATTACATATTGGAGTAAGATTTTAATACCAATAGAAGATGTGGTAAAAAGATTGAAATCTAAAAAATAGCGCTTTAGTTTTTATCTATTTGATTTTCAGATCATGATTTTTGTAAA